>JAPKGU010000024.1 GCA_026647565.1 Phycisphaerales bacterium
TCAGGGCAAACGCTGCAATGGGAGAACTCCCATGGGCCGCCGCGCCCATTGTGCTCCGCCTGGCTGCGGCCCAGTTCGGCGCCGGCGAGCCGGATCTCGCGCGAAAGAGCCTTCGGCGCGCGCTGGGGCCCTTCGCCGACGGCTCCCCGGAGGAACTGGCTCGCCACGTGGAGGCCGCGCTGGAATCATCGTCGTGGCAGGTAAACTTGGCACTCTCGGATCAGATCCCAAGCGGTCCGGATGCCGTGCGAGCCCTGCTGATGACGCGTCTGCCATGAGCAGATCGCACCGCACATCATGCGTGCTGCAACGTCATCGAAGCTTCGCTGCTGATCACGCGACCTCGTGCCGGGCGGGCTCATCCCCCCGCACCGCCACGCGCGCCATCCACCGGACCACCCAATGCGGTCGTGCGCATCTCGAGCCAGCCGAACGAACCCTATGTCGGCGGGCACGCGGGGCGTGGAGGAGTGATCCGTCGCTGTGCGGCGAGAGAAAATTCCGCTCAGCGGCGACGCCGCGCCGCAAGCAGGCCTGCGACGCCCAGCAGTGCGGCGGCCCCCGGCGCGGGGACTTCGGTGATGAAGTACGCAGCGTCCATGGGTCCACCCCAGGTGGCGTTGACGTCGACCCAGTTCCACGGGTTAACCGTCCCGTCGCCCTGGAAGTAGATGGCGTTCCCGTCGTCGAGTGGGCCTCCGATGCCATTGGTGCCGATGGTTTCTGCCACATAGCCGGTCGCCCCGACCCCCGCGTCTCCGATGCTGAAACCAAGCCAGTAGTTCCCTGGAGCGAGGGCAAAGTCTGGGACATCGAGTTCAACGCGCGCCACCGGATCGACGGCCGCGGAGCCGATGAACTGTGAGAAGAAGGGGGTGGACGAGAGGAAGGGCACGCCGCTGCCAGATGCGACGAGCGTCCCGCCGTTTCCGACGGAGACGCCGGTGCGGATCTCCCATTGGGCAAAGGTGATCCCCGAGATCGGATCGCCCACGGAAGACATGAAGTATCCGCCGATGGTGTCCACCATGCCGCCGTTGAAGTTGGTCCACGTGAAGTTGTCGAACGTGTAGGCCGCGTACCCGGGGAAGGGAGCGTTCGTGGCCCACGCAAACGCGGCCAGAGGCACGAGGGATGTTGGCGAAGGGTCGCCCGCGTTCCAATCTGCACGCGACATCGAAGTCAAAGCTGTAAGCGCGGACACGCCGACAACGGCTCTATTGAACATGTCTTCTCTCCTGCGACGGTCTCGCCTGAGGCCTACCGCCACAGTAGCATCATACCTCAAGACCCCCGCCGTTGCCTGTGCGGGGAGTCGGACTCATAAAGAGATGAGCAGGCGGTGTCGCGCGGGGGGCTCGTGGCACCGGGGCGTAGGTCCGGATAACCGGGTGGTTCGCGTGAGCTGCGTGCGCCAGCGTGATCCCCGGCGGCGCTCGCGAGCGACGAGCCGCTGTTCGACGTGCCCGACGGGCTCATCCGCATCTTCGACCGCGACCTGGTGTTCGCGGGCCTGGCCCGCATCGAGAAACGCGGCGGCAAGGAGGTGGTCGTCAAGACCGACGACCGCGGCCGCACGATTGACATCCATGCCCTGCGGCACACCTTCGGCACGCACCTGTCGAAGGCGGGCGTTCCGCTCCGGACGGCCCAGGCCGCGATGCGGCACAGCGATCCGAGCCTGACGGCCAACGTCTACACCGATCCGAAACTGCTCGACGTGGCCGGGGCGGTGGCCAGCCTGCCAGACCTGCCGCTGGGCGGGGTTGGCGCGCAAGCGGTGGCGGTGGTGCGCGCCTGAAACACCCATCTTCACACCCACCCGCCGTGCCCATGCAATCTTCACGGTAGTTCCGTTGACAGTCGGGGGGGGGAGGTATCTTGTGATAGGCTCAAAGTCGTGGCCTGTGTGGCCGCGGGTATGCGCAGTCCAGCGAAAGCCTGAGGAGAGAGACATGTCTGTGAAGTCGTTCGTTCACGTGGCCGCGATCGCGGCCGTCACCGGTCTGGCGGCCACATCGGCCCTGGCCCAGATCACCATCCCCACCGTGCCCATCGGCAACCCCGGCAACGCCGCGGACCCGACGACTGGCTTCGGCTCGGTCGCGTACGCGTACAACATCGGGTCCACCGAAGTGACCAACGCGCAGTACGCGGCGTTCCTGAACGCCAAGGCTGCGTCGGACCCGTTCAACCTGTACAACCCGGACATGGCCGGGTCGTTCGGTGGCATCACACGCTCGGGCTCGGCGGGGTCGTACACCTACGCGACCGTCAGCGGCCGGGCGAACAACCCGGTGAACTTTGTCTCCTTCTGGGACGCGACGCGCTTCGCCAACTGGCTGCACAACGGCCAGGGGAGCGGCGACACCGAGACCGGTGCGTACACGCTCGGCGGCGTGACCAACCCGGTGAACTCCTCGGTCACCCGCAACGCGGGCTGGCAGTGGGCGGTGACCAGCGAGAACGAGTGGTACAAGGCGGCGTACCACCAGCCTGCGAACCAAGGCGGTGACGTCGACAACTACTGGCTGTACCCGACCCAGAGCAACGCGGTCCCGACGACCGCGCAGGCGAACTTCAACAACGTGATCGGCAACACCACGCCCGTCGGCTCGTACGCGGCGAACTTCTACGGCACGTTCGACATGGGCGGGAACGTTGTTGAGTGGAACGAGGCAATCATCGGCTCCAACCGCGGCATCCGGGGCGGGTCGTTCGGCGACGACGACGGCTTCCTGCGGGCCGTCAGCCGCTACAGCTACGACCCGTCGGAAGTGGACATCAGCGCCATCGGGTTTCGTGTCTCCCAGGTCCCTGGGCCATCGTCCGTCGCGCTGCTGGCGATCGGTGGGCTTGCCGCCGCGCGGCGGCGGCGCTGATCGCTCGTCCGTCACCTGATTGCCCCAAACCCCACGCGACCCCGGTCGTCAAGACGCCGGGGTCGCTGTGCTTGGGCCGATCTGCAGCTACATCCCGCCACACCTTGCACAACCGCTTGCACAAGCGCTTGCACAAGCGAGCGTCCACCCAGGTCATTCCCTGTCATCGTCGGGCTGTTGGTCCCGATCCCGCCGCCCTCGCACCCGTCGCCGGAACTCGCGGAATCTGCGGGGTTTGTCAACGAAAAGCCGCCGGTGTCATCGTGTGACATCGGCGGCAGTCAAAGCGGGCGACCGGGATCGAACCGGCGACATTCAGCTTGGGAAGCTGACGTTCTACCGCTGAACTACGCCCGCGGCGGGTTGAGTATACACCGTTTGGCGTGAGGTCGCCCAGGGCGATCTCGTGCCGCGCCGGGGAACGGCGGCCCCGGAGCTTTCAGAGGACTTCCGGGGCGGTGCCCATGTCGGAGGCCTTGCGCTTGACGAGGCCGAACCAGACGAGGAGGAAGAGGGGGTATGACAGCCCGAAGACGGCGCCGAATGCCATGCCGATCATGTTGCCGAAGCCGGCCTGGGGCGAGTTGAACTGCTGCGCGAAGGGGTTGGCGGGGTCGGCCTGCGCGGCCCAGGCGGCGGTCTCCCGCTGGAGTTTCCATTGGATGTACAGCCCGCCGATCGTCAGCGGGATGCCCACGATCGCGTAGACAAGGTGGAGCATGCGGCCGACCGGTTTGCGGGAGATCGTCAGGGCGCCCGCGATGAGGAGCAGGAGGGCGCTCAGCAAGCCGAGCGCGGCATAGGCCATGTTGCCGATGTTCGGCTGGTAGATCGGCGGGAGTTCGTGGCCCTCGGCGGCGCTGCCCATGAGTTGGCCCATGAACGGCGTGACGATCAGGCCGCACCCCCCGCAGACAAGCCCGAGGGACGCGAAGACGATGCTGATGATGCCGATGACCTTTGGCCACACGGGCGGCGTCGGTGGCAGGTCGAGGTACTGCGGGACGGCGTTGGGAGGGGACGGCTCGTTGGTCGTTGACATGGAGGTGCCCCACTGCTGTGTGACGGGAACAGACGCCCTCTCTCGCTCCGGCCTGTGCGCTGCTCAGACCTGGTTCAGGAACCGGATGTCGTTCTGGTAGAGGAGTCGGATGTCCGGGATGCCGTACTTTCCCATAGCGAGGCGTTCGATGCCGAAACCGAATGCGAACCCGGTCCACTCTTCGGAATCGATGCCGCACGCTTGCAGGACGGCGGGATCGACCATGCCGCAGCCGCCGAGTTCCATCCAGCGTTCGGGCTGTTCGGGACGGAGGCGGATCTTCATGTCGAACTCTGCGGAGGGTTCGGTGAAGGGGAAGAAGGACGGGCGGAGGCGGACGTCTGCGGTCGGGCCGAAGTATGCGCGGGCGAAGTGGAGCAGGGTGGACTTCAGGTCCTGCATGGTGACGCCACGGTCGATGTAAAGCCCTTCGATCTGGTGGAACATGAAGGAGTGTGTGGCGTCGACGGTGTCGGGGCGATAGACGCGTCCGGGGGAGACGATCTTGACGGGCGGTCCGCTGCGTTCGGCGACCATGCGCTCCATCGTGCGGATCTGCACGGTGGAGGTCTGGGAGCGGAGCATGCGCGGGCGGGCGGCGGTGCGCGGGTCGTCGACGTAGAAGTTGTCGATGGGCTCTCGGGCCGGGTGGTCCGGCGGGATGTTGAGCTTGACGAAGTTGTGCTCGTCGTCCTCGAGCTCCGGTCCGTCGGCGACCTGGAAGCCCATGCGCGAGAAGACGTCGACGAGTTCATCGCGGACGCGGGTGATGATGTGTCGACGAGCGACGGCTTCGGCGCGGATCATGCCGGGCTCGGTGAGATCGATCATCGGGCCGGGCGGAGCGGCGGCGCTCGAACCGAGCGCGGCCTTGCGCGACTCGAACGCCGACTCCAGGTTCGACTTGAGCGCGTTGAGTCTCTGGCCGACGGCGGGCTTATCGGCTGCGGGAACGTCCTTGAGCCGCGGCATGAACGCCTTGACCTTTCCCCTGGGGCCGATGTAGTTCTGGCGCCAGGACTCCAGCGCCTCGGCGTCGGACAGGGAGGCGAGCTCGGCGAGTGAAGCGGCCTCGGTCTGTTGGATCTCTTCGAGCATGGACCGGATGCTAGGGAAGGCGGGCGGCTGGAAGCGGCGCGGCGGAAGCACCGTCGAGCAGGGTATCGATCAGGGCCGGATCACCTGGGGACGTTGTTGGGATTGGACGGGGGAGGGAGCGTCTCGGCCGTGGGGCCTGCCGGAGCCGGCTCGACCTTGGGACGGTCGTCGTCCGGGTTCATCGCGCGCTCGGTCGGTGAGTCCGACGCGGGATAGGTCTTGTAGCAGTTGTCCTTCGAGCGGCAGCCGACCAGCGCGATGGATGCCAGGGCCATGCCTCCGACGGTGAAGCGTGCGAGTCTCGCGTTGCGGTGGGCCATTGGTGGGACTCCGCGTGAGCTCTGAAACGGGCGGCGAGCGGTGCGATTGTACGCGGCGCCTGAGAAGAACAACGCCCACGCGAGTGCGTGGGCGTTGTGAGGAAACTGGCGTTGGCGTGGCAGCGGCTCAGGCCGAGGCGGCTGCCTTGCGGGCCTTGGCGGCGAAGGCGGTGCGCTTGTCTGCGGTGCGGCGGCGGGTGCTGGGCTTGCCGCCGATCTCAGGGCCCTGCTCGTTGCCGACGAGCTGGAGGACGCAGAGCTCGCCGGCGTCGCCGAGACGGACGCGTCCGAGCTTGACGATGCGGGTGTAACCGCCGGCGCGATCCTGGTAGCGGGGCGCGACGTTCTCGAAGATGTGCTTGACGATCTTCGGGCTCTTTCGGAGCTCGCCGTAGCGGTTGCGTTCGACGGCGGAGGACTCGGGCATGTTGAAGAACTGCGAGGAGAACTCGCGGAGCTTCTCGACGTGCTCCTTCTCGGCGTCGGAGGCGTTCTTGGGGAGGTAGAGCCACTCGAACCCGCGGCGATCGCCTCCGAGCTTGGCGATGACCATGCGTCGAGAGTGGAGATCACCTTTCTTGGCGAGGGTGATGATCTTCTCGACGAAGGGCTGGACGGCCTTCGCGCGGGGAATGGTGGTGGTGATCTGTCCGTGCTCGAAGAGACCTGCCGCGAGGTTGCGGAGGGTCGAGAGACGGTGGGCCGTTGTGCGCCCGAGCTTGTAACCGGCCTTGCGGTGCCGCATTTGAATCACTCCGAGAGCGTCCGGCGGCGAAAGCCGCGCGGGAGGACGAAGGGGGCCGAGATGCTAGGCGGCTCTGGGTGTTGGAACACGGATCCGACCGGTTTCCGAACCCTTGTGAGCGGCCCGTGGGATCAACGCTGGGGCGGTGTGTATCCGTCTGGGAGCGTGATTCCCAGGTCGAGTCCGATGTCGAGGAGCTTGCGCTTGACTTCTCTGAGCGAGGTTCGCCCGAAGGAGCGGAGCTTGAGCAGATCGGCGTCGGACTGGGTGACGAGCTGGGCGACGTACTCGATGCGTGCGGACTCCAGGCAGTTGGAGGCACGAACGGAGAGGTCGAGCTCGGAGACGGGCATGTTGAGCTTGCGGATGAGCTCCTCGTCGACTCCTGCGGCTGCGGCTGCCTCTTCGGAGACCCGATCGGAGCCGAGCTCGAAGTACTGAACGAAGGGGTTGAGGTGCTTCCTGAGGATCTTGGCGGCCTCGACCATCGCCATGTCCGGGGAGATGGTGCCGTTGGTCCAGATCTCGAGCGTGAGCTTGTCGTAGTTGGTGCGCTGGCCGACGCGGGTGTCCTCGACCTTGTAGCGGACGCGCTGGACGGGCGAGTAGATCGCGTCGACGTGGATGAGGCCGATCTCCTGCTCGTCGGCCTTGCCGTACTGCTCGGAGGCGGGGACGTAGCCGCGTCCCTTTGCGACGCGGAGCTCCATCTCGAAATCGACCTCGCTGGTGAGCGTGGCGATGACGAGGTCCTTGTTGACGATGGTGACGGAGGGGTCGCCCTCGATGAGATCCGCGGTGACGTCGCCGGGTCCCTGAGCCGCGAGGCGGAGGGTCTTGGGCTCGTCGGAGTCCATCTTGACGACGAGGTTCTTGACGTTGAGGATGATGTCGGTGACGTCTTCCATCACTCCCGGGAGGGAGGTGAACTCGTGCGAGGCGCCCTTGATCTTGACGGCGGTGACGGCGGCACCCTCGAGCGAGGAGAGCAGGACTCGGCGGAGCGAGTTGCCGATGGTGGTGCCGAAGCCACGTTCGAAGGGCTCGACGGAGAAGCGTCCGTAGACATCGCTGCGGAACTTCGCATCGGTGACGACACGTGAGGGCAGTTCAAGCCCGCGCCAACGAATTCTCATGTGGAAACCTCGAAACTCCAGCGGACGCCATTCCAGACGCGAGGCCGCCGAAGCACGGATCGCACAGGCCCGCTGGAACCTGGCGTCCTTCTGTTCGCGGCCGCAAGAACGAATCGCCTCCGGCGCCTGTCGGCGACGGTGGCGGGAAGCACGAGTGGATCAGACGCGACGACGCTTGCGGGGGCGGCAGCCGTTGTGGGGGACGGCGGTGCGGTCCTCGATCGCGGTGACGCGGAGTCCGGTGGAGACCATGCCGTTGACGGCGCTCTCGCGGCCGGCACCGGAACCCTTGATGCGGACTTCGACCTCGGTCATGCCGATCTTGCGGACCTTCTGGCCGACCTGCTCGCCGGCGCGAGTGGCGGCGAAGGGCGTGCTCTTGCGGGTGCCCTTGAAGCCGATGGTGCCGGCGGAGTCCCACGCGAGGGCCTCGCCGTTCATGTCCGTGATGGTCACGATGGTGTTGTTCTGCGTCGCCTTGACGTGGGCGATGCCACGGACGACGTTCTTCCTGATCTTCTTGACCTTCTTGGCCATGACAACCTCGGTGGCTTGTGATCGGCTCCGGCGTGTCGCCGGGGAGTGAAGCTGGTGGACGGACGGCTCGTCGGCCCAGTCTGCTCGGGCCGATCAGGTGGTGCGATTACTTGGCCTTGACGCTCTTCTTGCCGGCGACGGTCTTCTTGCGACCCTTCCTGGTGCGGGCGTTGGAGCGGGTGCGCTGGCCGCGGGCGGGGAGGCCCTTGCGGTGGCGCTCGCCGCGGTAGGACTTGATGTCCTTGAGGCGTTGGATGTTCTGCTGGACCTGTCGACGGAGGGCGCCTTCGACGAGGTAGCCACCGTCGATGATCGCGTTGATCTGCGCGATGGCGGTCTCGGGGACCTCGTTGGCGCGTGCGTTGCCGTCGACGCCCGCCTCGGCGAGGATGTCGGCGGCGAACTTCGGCCCGATGCCGTGGATGTACTGGAGGGCGTAAAGGATCTTCTTGCGATCCGGAACGTCAATACCTGCGATACGGGGCACGCGTGCGCTCCTGGTGTTACGTCAGGGACTCAGCCCTGGACCTGCTTGTGCTTGGGCTCCGCCTTGCAGATAACGCGGACCTTGCCCTTGCGGCGGACGATCTGGCAGCTGCCGCAGATTCTCTTGACACTCGAACGAACCTTCATGGCACACCTCTGACACCGGCGCTGGGATCCGGCCCCGACTCGCCATGCGGACGATTGAAACTGCTCGGACCCGATCGAGAGATTCGATGGATCCACCCGAGTGAAGCCGGGACCGACGAGGTCGATTCCGACGACACCGCTCGGCCGATCCGATCGGCCGGGCGAAGACTGTAGACCCCAGATCCGCCAAAGTCACGCGGAAGATTGGGACCTGATCGGGCGATTCTCCCCGTTTCCGGCCCGACGGAGCGGTCCGACCGTCGAAGGGAGGTCCCGGAGAGGAACGCTCAGTGCCGGTAGGTGATGCGGGCCTTGGAAAGGTCGTACGGGGAGAGTTCGACGGTGACGCGATCGCCCGGCAGGATGCGGATGTAGTTCATGCGCATCTTGCCCGAGACATAGGCGAGAACCTCGGTTTTCTGCTCGTTGGGGAGGCGGACGCGGAACATGGCGTTCGGGAGCGCCTCGGTCACGACGGCATCGAATGTGAACTTGTCGTCCTGCTTGCCCATACTGGTCTTCTGAGTCTCCGGCCGATCAATCGGCCATTTCGAGCGACGCGGCGTGATGGTCCAACGACGCCGTCAGTGCCCGGCAACCGCCACGAACAATAGCCACCATGCGTTCTTCGTGGCAGCCGACGTGGCGGTGTTTCGAGAGCACCGTCCAGCCGTCCGGCGCGGTGACGGTCTCGGGCGATCCTCGGACGCCGATCGGCTCGATCGTCAGGACCATGCCGGGGCGAAGCGTGAAATCCTCGTGCGGGGCGAGCGTGCTGCCGTCGCAGGTGTTGAGGAGGGGGGCGCGGGGCGGCTCGTGGAGCGAGCGTCCCACGCCGTGGCCGGCGTACGGCTCGATGAGCCGGATGCGTGATCGATGCGCGGCAGCGCCGCAGGCATTGACGATCTCGGACCAGCGAGCACCGGGCGCGAGCGCGAGATGGGCCGCGCGGAGCACCTCCACCACTGCGGCTCGCAAGGCGGCGTGGGCGTCGGCGACGGGCGGTACGAGCACGGTGGTTGCGCAGTCGGCGCACCAGCCGTTGCGTGTGAGGCCCATGTCGAGCGAGACGACGTCCCCTTCGCGGACGAGTCGATCACCGGGCAGGCCGTGGACGAGCTCGTCGTTGATGGAGACGCAGATGGCGCCGCTGAACGCGGGGCGTTGATCGGTTTGTCCGTATCCGAGAAAGAGTGGTGCTGCGCCGGCCCGCGACATGAGTTCGGCTGCGAGGGCGTCGAGATCGCGCGTGACAGCTCCCGGAACGCAGCGTGCGGCGACGGTGCGGAGGATGCGGGCGCAGGTCTGTGAGGCGAGAGCGATCTCGTCGATCTCTCCCGGGCTTCTGATCGGGATGGCCATCGATGGGATCGGAGGACTCAGCCGCGCGGCCCGCGGATGCGGGGCGCGTTGGAGGCGTCGTCGCCGCCGAGGAAGCCCGCGTAGTTGCGCATGAGGAGGTTGGCCTCGATGCGTTGGAGCAGGTCGAGGCAGACGGAGACGCAGATGAGCAGGCCGGTGCCACCGAGGAACTGCGCGACGGACCAGTCGATGCGCATGGAGGAGGCGATGACCTGGGGCAGGAGCGCGATGATCACGAGCATGCCTGCGCCCACGAAGGTGATGCGTTCCATGACGGCTTCGAGGTACTCGGCCGTCCGAGGCCCCGGGCGCAGTCCGGGGATGAACGAGCCGTGCTCCTTGAGCTGCTTGCTCATCTCCTCCGGGTTGAACTGGATGGTGATCCAGACATAGCTGAAGAAGAAGATCAGGATCGCTTCGAGGAGCACGAAGAGGAACTGGCCGTTGGTCAGACTTCCGGCGAGCCACGCGAGGGAGCCGGTGAACCAGCCGGTGCCTCCGGCGGCGCGCATCTGCTCTGCGAGTCCCTGGATGGCGATCTGCGGAAAGATCATGAGGGAGGATGCGAAGATGACGGGCATGACGCCGCTGTGGTTGACGCGGAGGGGGAGGTAGGAGCGCTGGCCGCCGAAGACGCGTCGGCCGCGCGTGTGCTTGGCCTGCTGGACGGGGATGCGGCGCTGCGCGACGGTCATGAGGACGGCGCCCATGATGACGCCGACGAAGCCGAGCGCGAGGAGGATGATGCTCATCCAGTCGAGCTTGTTGGGGTCGCCGGGGTTGAAGTTCTCGAAGAGCCACATGAAGGCGGACGGCATGGCGGTGATGATGCCGGCGGTGATGATGAGCGAGACGCCGTTGCCGATGCCGTGGCGATCGATCTGTTCGCCGAGCCACATGAGGAACATGGTGCCCGCGGTGAGCATGGAGATGGCGGTGACCCACCAGATGGGGTTTCGGACCCACTGGGCGTCAACGCCGCCGATGCCGCTGCCGGAGATGAACATGAGGTACCCGGCGCCCTGGAAGACGCAGAGGGCGAGCGTGGCGTACCGCGTCCACTCCATGATCTTCTGGCGACCGGTGGGTCCTTCTTCCTGGATCTTCTTCAGGTTTGGAGAGACGGCGGTCAGGATCTGGAAGATGATCGACGCCGAGATGTAGGGCATGATGCCCAGACCGAAGATGGTGGCCTGTGAGAGCGAGCCACCGGCGAACATGGCGACGAAGGCTGCGGCCTTGCCTGCTGCGGAGGAGGTGCCCCCGGCGGCGCTGAAGTAGCTGGTGAGGGCCTCGGTGTTGATGCCGGGCAGCGTGACCCAGTAGCCGATGCGGTAGACGGCGAGCATGCCGAGCGTGAACAGGATCTTGTTCCGCAGTTCTGGGATGGAGAAGACGTTTGCGATGATTCTGAACATCGTGTATCCGTTGGTGCGGCTCGCGGGGGAGCGGTGCAACAGACCTCTTGGACAAAGCGCCGACCCCGGGGGTCGGCGCTTGCCGGGTGGGTCATGATGGTAGGCCGAGCGGGGCGAGCGTTGGAGCCGCTCAGCTCTCGGCGGGGGCGTCGGCCGACGCGGACGGGGCCTTCTTCGAGCTGCGCTTGAGTTTCTTGGTGAGGTTCTTGGGGGACTTGTCCTCGGCGTTGCGATCCACGCCACGCATGTGGTCGCGGCGCGTGCCGGTCTCGTTCACCTTGCCTCCGGCGCCCTCGATGAGGCGGCGGGCGGGCATGGAGACGCGTGCGGCGGTGACGTCGAGCTTTGCCTTGAGGCCGTCCTCACCGATCGAGCCGAGGATCTTGAGATCGCGCGACGCGTCGCGGACAAGTCCGGCCTTGATGAGGGAGCTGATGTCGACCTTGCCGCCCTTGGCAAAGTCCTTGTGGCGGACGATGTCGGCGAGGTTGACGATCCAGAACTCGTTCTTGAACTGGACGTTGGTGAAGCCGAACTTGGCCAGGCGGCGGAAGTACGGCATCTGCCCGCCCTCGAACGCGCGCTTGGCGGCATCGCCCGAGCGGGAGCCGGCGCCCTTGTGGCCGCGTCCGGCCTGCTTGCCCTGGCCGGAGCCGTGGCCGCGACCGACGCGCTTGCGCTGCTTGTACTTCCCTGCGAGGGAGGTGATGTCGTGGATCATCATGACCGTTCACTCCTTGCTCAACTGCTGCTGGTGCCGCCCGTGTCAAGACTCGGCGCGGCCCACTTCCGAGAAAGCCCGAGGACTCAGGCGCCCTGGGGCGCCGCACCCTCCGACGCCCCACTACCGCCACCAGCGGAACCGCCCTCTCCGCCCTGACCGCCACGGGGGCCGCGTCCGCCACGACCGCCGCCGGGGCCGCCACGTCCGCCGCGTCCACCCCGGCGCTCCTGGCCGATGGTGTTGACCGGGCCGCGTGCCTTTTCGCCGGTGGAGACGGGCATGTAGCGTTTGCCCTTCTCGATGAGGGATTCGATGCGTGTGGATTCCATCTTGACGCCCCGGAGTGCGGCGACCTGGTCGGCGGTGCGTAGGCGCTTGAGGGCGTCGAAGACGGCCTTGACGGTGTTGGTCTTGTTGGTCGAGCCGTAGCACTTGGTGAGGCAGTCGGTGACGCCCGCGATCTCGAGGATCGAGCGGACGGTGCCTCCTGCGACGACGCCGGTTCCGGGCGCCGCGGGGATGAGGCGGACCTTTGAGGCGGAGAAGGTTCCCTCGACCTCGTGGGGGATCGTGGTGCCGATCATGGGGATCGAGACGAGCGATCGCTTGGCGTATTTCTGGGCCTTCTCGACGGCGTTGGGCACCTCGTTGGACTTGCCGTAGCCGAAGCCGACCTTCCCCCGCCGATCGCCGACGACGACGAGCGCACCGAAGGAGAATCGGCGACCGCCCTTGACGGTGGCCGAGGTTCGGCCGACGGCGATCGTCGTGGAGTCCATCTGCGAAGACTGTTCAGCGAGTTCGTGCATGGGATTGGCTCGGGTCGGTGGCTGAGGGGCCGCAATGGGCCGTGAATGAACTCTGGTGTGATCAGAACTTGAGACCGGCGGCACGCGCGGCGTCGGCGAGGGCCTTCACGCGTCCGTGGTATCGGAAACCGTTTCGGTCAAAGACGACCGCGGAGACGCCGGCCTTCTTGGCGGCCTCGGCGAGGCGGTTGCCCACTTCGGTGGCGGCCTGGACGTTCCCGGTCTTCTTGCCCTTGGCGGACTTGTCGCAGGTCGACGCGGCGGCGATGGTGGTGCCGTCGAGGTCGTTGATGACCTGTGCGTAGATGTGGTTGAGCGACTTGTAGATCGACAGACGCGGGCGTTCGCCGGTGCCGGCGACCCGCTTGCGGATGCCGATGCGGCGCCTGCTCCGACGCTTTGCCTTGAGTGAGTTCTTGTCCATGGCTCGTGGTCTCGACTGCTTTGGCCGGCTCTGGCCCGGCGGATGATGCTTCGTTGGAACGCTGACGATCAGGCGCCGAACTGCTTGCCCTGCTTGCGACGGATGGTTTCGGTGGTGTACTTGATGCCCTTGCCGTTGTAGGGCTCGGGCTTGCGCTGCGAGCGGACCTGCGCGGCGAACTGCCCGACGAGCTGGCGGTCCGGCCCGGTGACCCTGATGATCTGCTTGTCGACGGTCACGGTGAGGCCCTTGGGCACCTCAAGGAAGATGGGGCTTGCCAGGCCGACGACGAGCTTGAGCTTCGCGCCCTGCATGGTGGGCGCCCAGCCCACGCCGTTGACCTCGAGGGCCTTCTCGTAGCCGTTGGTGACGCCCTCGATCATGTTGCGGATGATGGCGCGGGTGGTCCCCCACTGGGCACGGGCGTCGCGGTTCTGCGCGTCCGTCTCAGCGATCGTGCAGACAACCGCCTTCTCGCTCTCGGCCCAGGTGACCTTGACGAGGGGGTGGTGATCGAACGACAGCGTCCCCTTCGGGCCGGTGATCGAGACCTTCCGCCCGGAGATCGCGACCTTGACGTTCGCGGGGACGGGCACTGGCTTCTTTCCGATCCTTGACATGATTCACACTCCGAAACACCGACTCACTCGATCACCGATCGCGAACAGACACTCGAAAGATCCCGCCTTACTCGACCACGCAGAGGAGCTCGCCGCCGACGCGCTGGGTGCGGCACTTGCGGTCGCTGAGCACGCCCTTGCTGGTGGAGACAACGGCGATGCCGAGTCCCTGGAGCGGACGCGGAAGCGCGTCGGCGCTCTTGTAGACGCGGCAGCCGGGCTTGCTCGACCGCGTGATGCGGGAGATGAGCGCCTCGCCGCCGGGGCCGTACTTGAGCTCAAGGCGGATCTGGCCCTGCCTGCCATCGTCGATCACATCGAACGATGAGATGTACCCTTCGTCCTTGAGGACCTCGGCGATGCCGCGGCAGACCCTGCTGTTGAGGCAGCTGACGGTCTTGGCGCGGTTGCGGAGTCCGTTGCGGATTCGGGTCAACATATCTGCGATGGGGTCGCTGATCGCCATTGTTCGTTCCAGACTCGCCCGCTGGCGGGCGCTCGTTTCTGCTCTTTGCCGGCTCGTGCCCTTGCGCGTTCCGACGTGCCTCAGACTCTCAGGACGCGGGGACGAGCGTTCGTGCCCCGCGTTGTTCACCGACCGGTTTCCACCACCGGCCGGCGTGTGTTACCAACTGGCCTTGCGCATGCCCGGGATCTTGCCCTCGAGGGCGAGCTTGCGGAGCATGATGCGGCTGATCCGGAACTTCCGGTAGACGCCCCGGTCCCGTCCGGTCAGCTCGCACCTGCGGACGACCCGCGTGCTGAACTTGGGCTTTCTCATCGACTTTGCTGTCTGCGCCTTGGTCGCCATGTGCTGCTCCGAGTCCGGCGTGCGGCCGGCTTGTCTCTTTCCTGATCAGTTCTCGCCGGCCTTCTTGAACGGCATGCCGAGTTGCTCGAGGACGAACCGGCTGAGTTCCGGGCTTGAGTTGCGGAACGAGAAGTTGATGTTCATGCCGTGGGTGAACTGGGCGTCGGCCATGTTGATCTCGGGGAAGACGCCCTGCTCGGTGAGGCCCATGGCGTAGTTGCCCTGGCGATCGAACGCCTTGTCGTTCAGGCCCCGGAAGTCCTTGATTCGGGGCGTGGCAAGGTTGATCAGGCGATCGAGGAAGTGCCACATGCGCTCACGTCGGATGGTGACCATCGCGGCGGTCTCGAGGCCGGCTCGAACCTTGAAGTTCGAAACGGACTTCTTGGCCTTGAGCACGACGGGCTTCTGGCCGCTGATCGCCGTGATGGTGTCGAGCACGGTCTGGCGGACGTGGGGCGGGATCTTGGTGCCCTCGATGTGCCGACCCATGTTGACGTTGATCGTGATCTTGTCGAGGCGCGGCATCGCCATCGGGTTCTTGATCCCGAACTTCTCGGTGACGGCGCCGCGGACGCTCGTCTCGTAGAGCGTCTTGAGGCGGGGCGGCCCGGCGGGCGCCGATGCGGCTGCCTCGGCCTCTGCCGACTGCTTCTTCTTGCCGGATGGTTTGTTGTCCTTGGCCATTGCTTTCGTTCCTGCTGCGTCGCCTTCGCGGCGTGTTGCTCGACCTTCCGACGTGGATCAGCCCTTCTTGGCGGACTTGCGGGGCGTCTTGCCCGCGGACTTTGACGGGCCTCGCACGGTGCCGAGGACCTTCTCGCCTCGGACGGCGACGCGGACCTTGGACCCGTCGTCGCGCTCCTGGAAGCGGACGCGGCTGGGCTTGCCGTCGACGACGGGATTGACCTTCGACCAGTGGAGCGGGGCCTCGCGGGTGACGACGCCGCCGTTCGGATTGGTGCGCGTGGCGCGCATGTGGCGGGTGACGATGTTGACGCCCTTGATCACCACCATCTGGTTCTCGGGATCGACGCGGATCACCTCGCCGACCTGCCCCTTCTGAGCGCCGGAGCGGACGACGACGGTGTCACCTTTGCGAACATGAGCGGGCATCAGACCACCTCCGAAGCGAGGGAAACGATCTTCATGTAGTTGCGATCGCGGAGCTCGCGAGCGACCGGGCCGAAGATGCGGGTGCCCTTGGGATTGCCGTCGTCCTGGATGAGCACCACCGCCGTCGAGTCGAAGCGGATGTACGAGCCATCGGGCCGGCGCTTGGGCTTGCTGGTGCGGACGACGACGGCCTTGCTCTTGTCACCGGCCTTGATGTCGCCGCCGGGGAGGGCCTTCTTGATGGAGACGAGGACGCGGTCGCCGACGCCCGCGGTGCGGCGCTGGAAGGCGCCGGTGCGGGTGGATCCGCCGTACACGCGGATGACATAGGCGATCTTCGCGCCGGAGTTGTCCGCGACCTCGCACCTGGATTCTTGCTGGATCATGGCTTGCTCTTCCTGATCGGGGCCTGGGCGCTCGGCCCGGACCCTCGCTTCGGCTTACTGCGAACGACGCTCCACGACACGGACCAGCGTCCACGACTTGGTCTTGCTGATGGGACGGCACTCGGCGATCTCGACGATGTCGCCGTTCTTGGAGACGTTCTGCTCGTCGTGGACGTGAAGGACGGTGCGCTTGCGCATGTACTTCCCGTACTTGGGGTGCTTGGCCAGGAAGTTGATCACGACCTTGCGGGTCTTGCTGCGTGCGTCGGACTCGACGACGCCGACCCGCTTGACCACTTTCTTCTCCGGCTTGGCTGCTGTGCTGCTCATGCTTCTTTCCATTCGGGCCGCTGCCCGCTCGATCCTCGTTCACCCGTTGCCCGGGAACCCAACCCTCTCGAACGCCGCTTCAGGACTTGGCGACCTGCCTGGCCCTGCGCTCGGTCAGGAGGCGGGCGATGTCCTTCCTGGTCTTGCCGATCTGGCTGTTGTCCTCGATCTTCTCGGTCTGACCCTGCACGCGGAGCTTGAAGAGCTTGGCGCGAAGGTCCGTGAGCTTTGCGCCAAGGTCCTCGGCGCTCAGTGATTTCACATCCTTGGACTTCATCGTTCTGACTCCAGACTAAACGCCCTTGCTCGAACCACCCGCCAGACTCAGACAGACACGCGCCGACCGACGAACCGGCACCGGATCGGCATCTTCATCGCGACGCGGACGAGAGCGGCCTTGGCCGTGGCCTCGGGGACGCCCGCAATCTCGAAGAGCATGGTGCCGGGCTTGACCCGCGCCGCCCAGTAGTCCACGTCCGCCTCGCCGGTGCCCATTCGGGTCTCGAGCGGCTTCTTGGAGATGGGCTTGTTGGGGAAGATGCGGATGAAGAGCTTGCCCTCTCGCTTGAGATAGTGGGCGAGCGCCACGCGCCCCGCCTCGATCTGCTGGGCGGAGACCCACGCGCCGTCGAGGGCCTGAAGGCCGTAGTCGCCGAACGCGACGTAGTTGCCCTTGGTGGCCTTCCGGTCGCGAACGCGACGCATCTCTTTCCGGTACTTGACTCGCTTTGGCAGCATCGCCATGGCAAGATTCCTTTCAATCCGTCGTCAAACCGAACACTTCTGCGATCAGCGTCGACCGCGGGCGCGGGCCTTGCCGCCGGCCGCGTTCGACTGCACCTCGTCCTCACGCTGCTCCTGGGTGTAGAGGCCCTTGTAGATCCAGACCTTGCAGCCGATGGATCCGTAGGTGGTGAAGGCCTCTGCGAATCCGTAGTCGATGTTGGCCTGGAGCGTCGAGAGGGGGAGCGACCCGAGACGAACGTCGAGGGTGCGGCTCATCTCCGCGCCGCCGAGGCGTCCGGAGATCTGGACGCGAACGCCCTTGGCGCCTGCGGCCATGACGGCCTCGGCGCGGCTCTTGACGACGCGGCGGAACGCGGCCCGCTTCGAGAGCTGCTCGCACACGGCCTCGCCGACGAGCTGCGCGTCGAGGTCGGGCTGCTTGATCTCGAGGATCGAGATCGAGACCTTGCGGCCGGTCATGAGCTGGAGCTCCTCGGTCATGCGCTCGACCTCGGCGCCCTTGGGGCCGATGACCAGGCCCGGACGGGCCGTGCGGATGATGACCTTGAGCTCCTCGCGGGTGCGCTCGATGTGGATATCGGAGACCGCGGCGTTCGGGGGCCTGCGATTGAGCCGCTTGTCGAGGTACTTGCGGATCTTCTCGTCTTCGACGAGCAGCTCGCCGTAGAGCGCCTTGGGGGCGTACCAGCGGCTACGGTGGGCCTCGGTGATGCCGACGCGAAGGCCGAATGGATGGGTCTTCTGTCCCATTAGTTGCGCTCCTCCACGCCGACGGTGATGTGGCTGGTCCGCTTCAGGATCTGGTGTGCGCGGCCGCGGTCCTTGGCCTTGAATCGCTTGATGTGCATGGCGCGATCGATGCTGCTCTCGGCGACGACGAGCTTCTCGACGTCGGCCTGCTGCTGCTCGGCGTCGGCCTTGGCGGCGTTGAGCGCCTTGCGGACGTTGACGGCGGCTCGCTTGCTGTTGAAGCGGAGAAGGTTCTCGGCTTCGAGGTAGGACTTCCCGCGGACGAGGTCGGTGAGCAGCTTGGCCTTCTGCTCGCTGCCCCTGTGGAAGCGGACCTTGCTGACGAAGCGGGCGATGTCCTTCGGCTCGCAGCCGATGGTCTGGGCCACGCGGCGGATGTCCTCCGCGCGGGCGCGGGGGTGATCCTTGCCGCCGATCCAGTTGTTGATCGCGGAGAGTGCCCGATCGCCCTTCAGGCCCGTGCGCTCGATCGCCCGAGCGAGGTCCTGGCGGGTGACCCCGTTGGCCTCTGCGAGCGTCTTGACCTTTTCACCGAGAAGTTTCACTGCTCATTCCCTCGTGAGAACGTGTGGCGTGCGTTTCCGACCGGCCTCGCATCAACCCTTCGCCGTGTCTCCGGCGACGATGCCTTCCTTCTTGTTGGTGTGCCCGCGGAAGGTGCGGGTGATGCTGAACTCGCCGAGCTTGTGCCCGACCATGTCCTCGGTCACGAACACGTCGAGGAAGACACGTCCGTTGTGGACCTTGAACGTGTGCCCGACGAACTCGGGCACGATGGTGCAGCGGCGTGCCCAGGTCTTGATTGGCTCTCGCTTGTTCCGCTCGTTGAGCTTCTCGACCTTGCGGTAGAGCTTCTCGTCGACGAACGGGCCTTTCTTCAGACTGCGTCCCATGTGGCTCGCTCCTGACCTTCCTGGATCACTTCAACTGCCCGTAGCGGGTCGAACGACGACGACGGATGATGAGTTTGCTGCTGTGCTTCTTGCGGTTTCGGGTGCCGCCGCCCTTGGCGTGGACGCCGGTGGGTCCGCAGGGCGGGCGATTGCCCTTGGAGCGGCCGGAGCCGCCGCCGAGCGGATGGGCGTGGTGGCTCTTGGCGACGCCGCGCGTGATGGGCCGACGGCCGAGGTGGCGGGTGAGGCCGGCCTTGCCGAGTCGACGGTTCTGGTGGTCGATGTTGCCGACCTGGCCAATGGTGGCGAGGCAGTCGACGTGAACACGACGGATCTCGCCCGAGGGCATGACCAGGGTGGCGTAGTCGCCTTCCTTGTTGGAGAGCTTGGCGGCGCAACCGGCGGAGCGGCAGATCTGCGCCCCGCGTCCGGGCTGCATCTCGACGCAGTGAACGTCGAGGCCGAGCGGGATGAAGCGGAGCGGCATGGCGTTGCCGGGATTCGGATCGGCACCCTCGACGAGACTGGTGACGATGTCCTGGCCGGCCTTGAGGCCCGTGGGAGCGATGATGTATCGCTTCACGCCGTCGGCGTACTGGATGAGGGCGATGTGGGCCGAGCGATTGGGGTCGTACTCGATCCCGACCACCTTGGCGCTGACGCCGGCGCGGTCACGGCGCTTGAAGTCGATCTTGCGGTACATGCGCTTGGCGCCGCCGCCACGGCCCCGGACCGTGATCTTGCCGGAGTTGTTGCGTCCGCCCTTCTTGGGGAGCGGCTCGAGGAGTGCGCGCTCGGGGGCCTTCTTGGTCACCTCGGCGTGCATGTTGACCGAGGCGAACCTTCGTCCCGCGCTCGTTTTCTTGTAAACCCGGATGGGCATGGCTGATTCCTTCTGATTCGTTCGACGATCGGAGTCGCTCGCGACGCGGCGTGGTGCCGGGTCAGAGCAGCTCGATCACCTGCCCCTCTTGGAGACGGACGATGGCCCGCTTGACCTCGGGGGTCGTGTGATACCCGGTGCGGAGGCGGCGGACACGCCCCTTGCGCACGATCGTGTTGACGGAGATCACGTTGACCTTGTAGATCTCCTCGACGGCCCGCTTCACGTCGGTCTTGGTGGCGCGACGATCGACCTCGAACGCGTACTGGGCGCGCTCGTTCATGCCGAATGTCGTCTTCTCCGTCAGGAGCGGACGCCTGATCACGTGGATGGCTTCCATCACGCCTTCTCCTTTCCGCCCTCACGGCGGGCGATCGCTCGCTGGCGCCGCGGATCGGGCTTCGCGGCCTTCTCCTTGGCGGGAGCGGCGGCGCCCATGGGCGAGACCTTGGCTTCCTTGCCCGTCTGCGAGGACGGACCCTTGAGCCATCCCTCGAGATCATCCTTCGAGATCACGAGATAGCGGTTGTTGAGCATGTTGAAGCAGGTGAGCTGATCGACGCGGCACGTCGCGACGTCGCCGACGTTGCGGGCCGAGAGCAGCACGTTGCGGCTCTTGTCACCGTCGGCCGAGAGCGCCAAGAGGGCGGTGCGATCGATCTTGAGCGCCTTGAGCATGTCGGCGAAGTCGCGGGTCTTGGGGGTCGCCAGCGACAGCGAGTCCATGACGCGGACCTCGTTGTCGATGAGCTTGGCCAGGAGCGCGTTGCGATTGGCCTTGCGGCGCATCTTCTTGGGCATGTCGAGGTGGAAGTCCTCGCGCGTGCGCTTCTTGGAGTGCGCGTGGCCGCCGCCCCGCATCTGGGCGACCTTGCGATCGCCGTGGCGGGCGTTGCCGGTGCCCTTCTGCTTGTACATTTTCTTGGTCGATCCCTCGATCTGCGAGCGCTTCTTGGTCCGCGCCGACCCCTGGCGGGTGTTGGCGTGGTACATCACGTACGCCTGCTTGATCAGAGATGGATTGACCGTGGAACCCAGTGACTTCTCGTCGATCGTGATCGATCCGACTTCGGAGCCCTGGATGTTGTAGACGGGGACCTTCATGAGTCGCACCTCGTCCGACGCCTCTCGCACGTCCGGGAACGTCCCGGTCGTGGTTCCGGGGGAGCGAACTCCCTCGGCTGCTCTGCCTATCCGTCTCGCGGCCGTTCACACATTGGCGCGGATCGGAATCGACTCGGCTGTCATTGCCCCGCGTTGTCCGACTCGGCGGGGCACCCACTCGTTGTCTGCGCCCGGTGGTATTCGTTGCCGAACCTTCCGGGCTCGCCGGGACGACTGGACTCGCCCGACGAAAGCTCACTTCACACCGCGGTCATCCCGCGGCCGCCGCGACCTTCTTCGCCTTGCTGCGATAGAGGCGGGTGGACTTGCGAACCACAACTGTAGACTGGTTGTGACCGGGAACCGGCCCCTTGACCAGGATCAGATTCTGCTCGGGGACAATGCGGATGATGTCGAGGGACCGAACGGTGACGCGAGCGGCGCCCATGTGGCCCGACATCTTCTTGCCCTTCTTGAGGCCGCCGCCGAAGCCGCGGTTCGAGCCGAGCGAGCCGATCGAGCCGGGCGAGCGGTGCTTACGCTCGGTGCCGTGCGAGGCGCACATGCCCTTGAAGTTATGACGCTTCATGGTGCCCTGGAACCCCTTGCCCTTGCTGGTCCCGGTCACATCGACATAGAGCGTTCCTTCAAGGTCCTTGACGGTCAGGGTTTGGCCGAGGGTGAAGCCGGCGAGTTCGTCGGCGTTGACGCGGAACTCGCGATGGTGACGCTTGGGGGCGGTGCCGGCTTTGGCGTCGTGCCCGATCATGGGGATCGTGGAGCGACGGGCCTTGACGTCGCCGAATCCGATCTGCACCGCGGTGTAGCGGTCCTTCTCGGCGGTGCGGAGCTGCGTGACGACACAGGGGCCGCACTCGATCACGGTGACGGGAACGGAGAGGCCCTCGGGCATCAGGACCCGCGTCATTCCGAGTTTCTTGCCGAGCATGATCATCGACATCGTGCACCTCAAACCGCTTCGTGCCTCGCGCCGGATCACCCGTCGGGACAGAGGAAGCTCTGGGAAGAAGCGAAGGACGCCGCTCTCGCGACGTCCTCCGTGGATATCAGGCCTTGATCTTCACGAACACACCGGCGGGAACCACGAGCCGATTGAGCGCCTCGACGGTGCGGGCGTTCGGCTCGATGATGTCGATGATGCGCTTGTGGGTGCGGATCTCGTACTGCTCGCGGCTCTTCTTATCGATGAACGGCGAGCGCAGAACCGTGTACCGCTCGATGCGGGTGGGCAGCGGGATCGGCCCGGCAACCTTGGCGTTGGTGCGCTTGGCGTGATCGACGATCTCACGCGCCGACGCGTCGAGCGCCAGGTGGTCGTAGGCCTCCATCCGAATCCGAATCCGTGTCCCGGTCATGGGTCGTTCCTGCCGTTTCGTCCGCTCGCGGATCTCACTCGTCAACGCATGCTGTCGTGTCCCGGTCCGTTTCAGGGGGCGATTGATCTCCGGCCTTGCCTCGGGGCAAGCCCATTCGGATCAACTGCCGTCCTTCGGCGAATGAGTGCGGTCAACCCTCGCACTCCGGGGCGCCGGGCTCCGCCCGGCATACGACACCACCCCGGATCGCTCCGGGATGAGCCGGTAAGAGTAGAGGCCTCGCCCGCGTAGTCAACACCACGCGAACCCGAACCAGAAGAACCCCGATCGACAGAGGTACGCGGGGGCGGCGGCTCGCGTCATCCTATGGTTTTGAGATGCCGCGGGAATCCTGACCGGAGGCGCCACGAGTTGCCGATCCTGAAGGCCGGAGCAGGGTCACTTTGCATGGAGTCTCTCAAGATGGAACGCAATCGCCTGTTGGTTCTGGCGTCCGGGCTCGCGGTGGCCATGCTCGGTCGAGGCACGTGCGCAGCCCAGAGCAGCCAACCCGCTCAAAGTCCAAAAACAGCGGTCGTGACCTTCGCACCCGATCCTTACAGGATCGACGGTCTGGGACTTTCCATCCAGCTTCCGGAGGGTTCGACCACGCAACTGACACGGGATGGCTCGAAGACCACATCCCGAATCCTCGCGCCCGACCAGTCGTGGCTTATCAACATCGAGAGCCACCAGTCGAGTTCGACGGAGCGGTCGCTGGCGGAAGTGACCGACGCCATACGCGACCAGGCACTCGGTTCGGTCGGGCGCATGAGCGATGACGGCCGGCTGCTGTCCACGCGGGGCGGCGTGCTGGAACGCCAGTCGGGGCTGAACCTGAAGGGAGGCGCGGCGGAGCGGGTCTACGTGCTGATTCCGGGTGCGCCGGCCGAGCAGGGACGCACGCAGGCCACGGCAACGGTTCACGGGTACACGGTGTTCAACCCGGCACCGGGTCGCTACGTCACGTTCCAGCTCCTGGTGCCGGAACCGGCCTTCAAGAACGTGGCGCCGATCTACGAGTCGATCATCGCGACGGCCAGCTTCGTGGACCCGGCCAAGCTCGGCGCTGAGCGGCAGCAGGCGGTGGCGACCGGCGCGAGCCTCTTCTCGCAGCTCACGTCGGAGGACTATCAGGCGGTGCTCGACACCTACGCCAAGGGCAAGACGAGGATGGACCGGCTCTACCAGCCCTCCGCGACCGGGGCCGATGACACGGAACTGGGATACAAGCGGATCACGGCGTGGAAGGGCCAGCGCGGGGAACTGGACGCGACGCGTGAGCGGGCCCGATGGACGCAGACGGACAAGGAATCCGGGTACGTGCTGAAACTCGAGGCCCGGATCGTCGACGCGGGCGTGATCTACGACACCATCAGCATGTTCTTCCTGGCCGAGGACCGCTCGACGGAGGCGTGGCTGGTTCGGGGATCGAAGCGTGAGAAGGGTTCCGTTTCGACCTGGACGGAGACGGGCGCACGCGACGGGAACAACATGACGGTCAGGATCGACCCGCCGAGCGGGCCGAGCCAGTCCTTCAAGCCCATGATCGAGGGTGAGGGATACATCAACCGCCTCGAATCGGCGCTGCTGCCGGACCTCCTGATGCGCAAGCGGCTGCCGGGCGAGTACGGGTTCTTCGTCTACCAGTCGGAGAGCGGGACCATCCGGCTGCGGCGTGACTCGCTGACGCAGTCGGATGATCGCGCGGGTCTCTGGACACTCACGACCCGCCTGAACGACGACGCCCAGCCCCAGACCACGCTGATGAACGAGCGCGCGGAGCTGGTCCGCGTCGAGCTCCCCGAGGGACGGGTGTGGGAGCCGACCAAACTGGACCGGCTCGTTTCGCTGTGGCGCCGGGCGGGCCTTCCCCTGGACTGATCGAGCCGGCTCAACCCGCGGCGAGCATCGTCGGTATGCTCTGCGTCCCGGCCATTCCGGCCGCGAGCGGAGGTTCACCGACATCATGCGCACTCGCACTCGTCCGTCGACTCATCTCTCCATGTCGCTCCTTGTGGCGTTCCTCGCGGGCCTTCCGGCCTGCACCACGGGAACAACAGCAAGCGAATCGCCGGCGCATCCGGCGGGCGTGACCCCCCTTCGTGCCCGTCCGTACGCGGTCATCGACGGCCAGCCGGCCGATGTGCCTGCGATCAAGATGGGCGACAAGGCGACGATCGCGCGGATCATCGAGGAGGGAACCAGACGCAACCAGGTGATGGACCACCTGACGGCGCTGTGCACCACGATCGGGCCGCGTCTGACGGGATCGACGCGCTGCGAGGAGGCGAACAAGTGGGCGGCAAGCCAGTTCGAGTCCTGGGGGCTCACCGGTGTGACGCTCGACCAGTGGGGCGAGGTCTCGATGCGGTTCGATCGCGGTCCTTCCACGGCCAAGGTCATGCTTCGTCGCGAGCGTCAGGTGCAGAATGAGGGAGGAGGCAGCCGCACCGAGGTCGAGTACGACTCGGTCCGCGACATGCAGTTCACCTGGCTGGCGTGGGCGCCGGGCACGAGCGGCGCGGTGCGTGCGCCGGTGGTGCGGCTCCCCAAGGACCACGAGGAGCTGAACTCCATGGAGGACAAGATCGCCGGCGCCTGGGTGCTGATCCCCAGCAATCGCGAGAGTCGGCGCGGCATCCGGGGTGTGGGCGGCCAGATGGGCGATCGCCACCAGGCGTGGAAGGACATCAGGGCCAAGCAGTCGGGTGTCGTGGTTCAGACGGACGCCCCGGCGGGCGACCGGTTCGAGGGGACGATCACCGGTCCCAACCTTCCGGCGGACGGCGTGCCCATCACCATCACGATCAACGGCAGCGACATCAACGTCTCCGTGCGCCGGTTCGCGAACGCGGCGGCGACGAACGTCTCGATCAACGGCGACCTGATCGAGTTCGACTGGGAGTCTCCCGCCGGCAAGTCCAGGTACTCGCTGACCCGCGCGGGGAACAAGATCTCCGGCACGGCCAAGAGCGACGCGGGGGAGACGGCCGTGAGCGCCTCCATGCCCGATCCCGATGCGCCGCCGGATGTGATGGAGCGCGTGCTGGCGCTCAATCCCGCGGGTTTCCTCTCTTCCTCGCGCGATGAACGCGTCTGGACGACGTCCGCGCGAGGATGGCGGGAACTCTCGATGGACAAGATCGGCAAGGACACCGAGTACGCGATCCGCCAGTCGGACTATGACTACCTCAACTCCCGCCTGTTCGACGGCATTCCCGTGGAAGTTGAGATCAACGCGACGGCGACGTTCACGCCCGGTCCGATCCCGGTCTACAACACCGTGGCCGAGATCCGCGGGACCGAGTTCCCGGACGAGGTTGTGATCGTCTCGGCGCACCTGGACTCATGGGACGGCCCCGGCTCCCAGGGCACGCTCGACAACGGCACCGGCTCCGCCGTCACCATGGAAGCGGCGAGAATCCTGATGGCGGCGAAGGCCAAGCCCAAGCGGACGATCCGCTTCATTCTGTGGACGGGCGAGGAGCAGGGGCTGCTCGGCTCCCGCTCCTACGTCGATCGCAACAAGGACATGCTGCCGAAGATCTCGGCGGTGTTCGTGGACGACGGCGGCACAAACTACGAGGGCGGCGCGCCGGTGACGAACGAGATGGCGGACATGATGGCCGCGGCGACCGCCCCCACCAACGGCCTTTTCTATGACGAGGTCGAGAAAAAGTGGATGGACGTGAACATCCGCCGGGTGGGCGACTCGCTCCCCCGGGGCGGTGGCAGCGACCACGCCTCTTTCAACGCGGTGGGCGTCCCCGGCTTCTTCTGGGACGAGGTGGGCCGCTCCGACTACCAGTACGGCTGGCACACCCAGAACGACCAGCTGAACCTTGCGATCCCGGAGTACCTCAAGCAGTCGGCGACGAACGCGGCGATCACGGCGTACAACCTGGCGTGCGCCCCGACGATGCTGCCGCGCGTGAAGACGGCAGACGCTCCGGCCTCCGGCGGCAACTGAGAGCCCGGGCGGGCCTCGGTCTGCCCTGGGGTCCTGAGCGGCGATCCGAAAGACCAGTCGCCCTCGATCCATCCGATCGAGGGCGGTTTCTTTCTCACACGCTACACTGCACCGAACCCGGAGGTCTCGCGTGGCGACGGAACGCCTCATCTCACCGGAAGCCGTGCGTCCAGAGGAAGAGCTGGCAAATGTGGCACTTCGTCCGCGCACGATCGACGAGTACGTCGGCCAGAGCGATCTGATCCGACGGCTTCGGATCGCGATCAAGGCCGCGACAGGGCGGACAGAGCCGACCGAGCACGTGCTCCTGCACGGGCCGCCCGGACTTGGGAAGACCACGCTGGCGCACGTGATCGCGAAGGAGATGGGGACGCGGCTGACGATCACGTCCGGCCCGGCGCTTGCGAAGGGCACGGACCTCGTCGCGGCGCTGACGCGACTCCAGCACGGGGACGTGCTCTTCATCGACGAGATCCATCGGCTCCCGATCGCCGTGGAAGAGTTTGTGTACCCGGCGATGGAGGACTACAGGATCGACGTGACCGTGGACTCGGGGATCAACGCCCGCACGGTGCAGCTCTCGTGCAAGCCCTTCACACTGATCGGCGCGACGACGCGCGCCGGGCTGCTGTCGTCGCCCCTCCGATCGCGGTTCGGCATCGTTCACCATCTTCAGTACTACTCGGCCGACGAGCTGCTCCGCATCCTCGCGCGATCGTGCTCGCTGCTCTCGCTGGAGGTCGCGGATCGTTCCGCGCTCGAGCGAATCGCGTCGCGCTCGCGGGGCACGCCCCGCATCGCCAACCGCCTGCTCCGGCGCGTCCGCGACTACGCGCAGGTCGAGGGGGACGGACGGGTCACGGTTCGCGCGGTCGAGGAAGCCCTTGCGATTGAGGCGATCGACGCGATCGGGCTGGATGAGCTGGATCGGGCGTTTCTCCGCACGATCGGCACGACCTACGGCGGCGGGCCGGTTGGCCTGGAGACCATCGCCGCGACGATGAACGAGGACGCTGGGACACTGGAGGACGTCGTCGAGCCGTACCTCCTGCAGATCGGGTTCCTGGCGCGCACGAGGCGAGGGCGGGCGCTGACCCGCGCCGCGACGGATCACCTGGGGCTGCCCCCGCCCCAGGCCTCTCCGGACACGGCGCTCTTCAGTTGAAGCGGCGTCGGTGCGAGCGGTCCGATCGGCGCCGAGCATGCCCTTCCGTCCCTCCCCCACTTCGGCTTGAGGGCCGGCGCCGGGGTGCGGCCTCCGTCCCATCTCGGTCCGTGCCCAGCGCGTGGACAATCTGCCCGATGCAGATCGCGTCCGTGAGCGTTCGGCTGATCTCGCCACGCGGCGGCTCTGGTATGCTGGTCTCATGTCCGAGCCACCAACTCGCTCGCTGAGTGAGGCCTCCGACTTCGATGCCGCCGGGCCTACGGCAGCAGAGTCATCGGGCACCGCATCACCAGGGGAGCTTGGCGAGCAGAAGGCGACAGTTCCGAATCGGCTGGGGAGGTACACAATCTCTCGCGTGCTCGGCGAGGGCGGGATGGGCACCGTGTACGAGGCCGAGCAGGAGAACCCCAGACGCTCCGTTGCCTTGAAAGTCGTGCGTGCCGGATACCTGACGCCCGAGATGCTCCGGCGTTTCAGCCAGGAATCCCGTGTGCTGGGCAGACTCCAGCATCCCGGTATCGCGCAGATCTACGAGGCCGGCACGGTGCAGGATGAGCATGGGCGCAACGTGCCGTTCTTCGCGATGGAGTTCATCGAGGGTGTGCCGCTCACGGAGCACATCGCCAGGAACGGGCTTGGCACGCGAGAGCGATTGGAGCTGATCGCCAGGATCTGTGATGCGGTCTATCACGCGCACCAGAAGGGCGTGATCCACCGTGATCTCAAGCCCGGCAACATCATGGTGGATGAGTCCGGGCAGCCCAGGATCCTGGACTTCGGCATCGCCCGTGCGACCGACAGCGACATCCAGCAGACCGTGCAGCGGACCGACGTCGGCGTGCTGATCGGCACCGTTCCCTACATGAGCCCTGAACAGGTCTCGGGTGATCCGGATGACCTGGACACGCGGAGCGACGTCTACGCGCTGGGCGTGATCGCGTACGAGGTGCTCGCCGGGCGTCTGCCGCATGATCTGCGTCGGAAGATGATCCATGAGGCGGCGCGGATCATCAAGGAAGAAGAGCCCACTCGCCTCTCCAGCATCAGTCGCACGCTCCGGGGTGATGTCGAGACAATCGTGGCCAAGGCGATGGAGAAGGACAAGCTCCGCCGGTACCAGTCGGCCGAGGCCCTTGGCGCGGATATCCGCCGCTACCTCAGGAACGAGCCGATCGCGGCAAGACCTGCCAGTTCGTGGTACCAGCTGCAGAAGTTCAGCAAGCGGAACCCCGGGCTGGTGGCCGGGATCGTCGTCGCGTTCGTGTTTCTGAGCGCCGGGCTTGTCCTCGCGCTGATGGGCCGCGCCGATGCCGTGCGTGCGCGCGACGCGGAGAGAGTTGCCAAGCTCGCAGCAGAGAGGAGCGAGACCGAGGCGGAAGCGGCTGCGGCGCGGGAGCGGGAGCGTGCGGACGAACTGGCGCGGGTGTCGGACTTTCAGTCCGACATGCTGGCGCAGCTGGATCCGACGGAGGCGGGCGAGTTGCTGACTGCGGATGTGCTGGCGAGGTTCGCGGACTCGATTGCCAAGACGGGAGTTCCCGAGCCACACCTGAGCGAACAGGTCGATGCGTTCGGGCGCCAGTGGGAGCGCGTGAACGCGACGGACGCAGCACGCGAGTTGATCGACAGGACGATCCTCCGCCCCGCCATTCAGGCGATCGACAGGCAGTTCGGGCAGCAGCCGCTTGTCGAGGCACAGCTCTGCCAGACGCTCGCGAATCTCTACCGCAACCTCGGGCTGAACGATGCGGCCCTGCCGCTGCAGGAGCGGGCGCTCTCGACACGCCGGCGCGAGCTGGGGAATGATCATCCGGTCACGCTTGAGTCCACGGGAAACATGGGCAGTCTGCTCAGCGAGCAGGGGCGGCTTTCGGAGGCCGAGAAGTACCTTCGCGAGACACTGGAGAAGCGAAGACGCGTGCTGGGCGAGGAGGATCCGAACACACTGGTGTCGATCAACAACTACGCGTCTGTCCTGCAGGACATGGGGCGGCTGGCCGAGGCCGAGGTGTACTACAGAGAGGACCTTGAGAAGTCGCGTCGGCTGCTGGGAGAGGATCACCCGGACACACTGATCTCGATCAACAACATGGGATATCTGCTGAAAGTCCAGGGCCGCCTGTCCGAGGCCGAGCAGTACTACAGAGAAGACCTCGAGAAGTCGCGTCGGCTGCTGGGAGAGGATCATCCAGACACGCTGATCTCGATCAACAACATGGGCCTCCTGCTGCAGGATCAGGGGAAGCTCGCCGAGGCCGAGAAGTACCTCCTTGAGGTGCTGGAGAGGCGTCGAAGTCTCCTGGGCGAGGAGCACCCTCGCACGCTGACATCGATCAACAACCTGGGCGTCCTATTGAAAGCCCAGGGGCGACTCGCCGAAGCGGAGCCGTATCACCGAGAGGGCATGGAGAAGGCCCGCCGCGTGCTGGGCGAGGATCATCCAGACACGTTGATCTCGATTTCCAACATGGGCACGCTGCTCATGGAGCAGGGCAAGTGGGCTGAGGCGGAGGCGTACTACCTCGACGCCCTGGAGAGACGACGCCGTGTGCTCGGTGAGGACCACCCAAGCACGCTCCTCTCTCTGTACCAGCTCGGAAACGGGATGATCAGGTCGGACCTGTTCGCGGAGGCCGTGCCCTTCATCGAGGCGTACGTCGCCGGGTGCCAGCGGGTGTTCGGACCAACGCACGAGAGGACCCGGATCGCCATGCGGCAGGCCGTGCTCCTCTACGAGGCATGGGACAGGGCAGAGCCCGACCAGGGGCATGGCCTGAAAGCGGCGGAGTGGAAGGCCAGAATGGAAGCGGCGCAACCCGGTGAGACGGAGTGATACCACGGGCGAGTGTCTCTCACGAGCATCTCGGGTGTCGACAACCGCAAGATGAACTCATGAGATCTCAGACTGGCCAGATCAGTTTGGCGATGGTGCCGGCGGCGTGCCGGCCTTGCCATCGGGAGTCACGCCGCGGATGGGCTCGATCGGAGCGTCGGAGATGTCGGGAGCCTTGGGCACGCGCAGGCGGAGTGCCGCGGCCTGGGCCTGGCGACTGAAGTCGATGGACTCACCGAGGATCCGGGCGGCCTCCTGGTCGGCGTGGAACCCCTTGGAGTTCTCGCTGCTGATGTAGTCGAGCCGCCACATGGCCTTGCGTTGGAGTTCGTAGACGGGCCCGAGGGCCTCCTCCGACACGCCGGACGTCTTGGCTTCCATGATCGCGTCGAGCATCTCGGTCATGGCGTGAGCCGCACGCTCCATCAGTTCGACGGTCCGCTGCTGGATCGTCTCGACACGCGAGCGCAGCTCTTCGGCGGGCACGTGGTGGCAGTTGCGACAGGCGTTGTCGATGTTCTCCATGGGGCTGCGGACGTTGTGGCTGCTGAGTTTCATGGCGCCGACGCGCTCGTAGGGCATGTGGCAATCGGCGCAGCTGACGCCTGATCGTGCGTGGATGCCCTGGCTCCACAGCTCGAACTCCGGATGCTGGGCCTTGAACATCGGAGCGCCGGTCTCGGCGTGCTTGTAGTCCATGAACTTCGAGCCGTCCGGGAAGGTCTTCGCGTCCCAGACGGCCTCCATCTGCTCGACCTTGAGCCCGTTCCCCCACGGGAACGTGAGGGTGTCCTTGGTCGCGCAGTAATACTCCACGTGACACTGGCCGCACGCGAACGACCGCATCTCCTGTCGCGTTGCCAGCGTGTTCGGGTCGTACGGCTGCGCGCGGTCGCCCTTCCGCCATTCCTCCACGCTTGGCATGTGCGGGACCGGCTCGCTGCTCTCGGCAAGTGCCTGCATGCCCAGCATGAACCCCGGTCGGGTGATGCGAACCTTCATCGTCGATGGCTCGTGGCAGTCGATGCAGCTGACAGGGTGCGCCTCCCCCATCGCAAAGTGCCCCTCGGGCGGCGTCTGTGCGTTGAAGCCGCCGACAGGGGGGGATTCGAAGGTCGGCTTGCCGTCGGCGCCCGTGCCGTCCGGAACCTGCGTGAGCATCTCGAGCACCTCGTGATATGGCTTGGTGCTGAGGGTCTCGAACCCCTTCATGACGGCCTGCATGTCGAATGACGCCGCGAGCGCCGCGTCATCCGCGGGCTTGCCGAGCGACTCAAGCCCCGCCTTGCGATAGAGGACCGTCGTCGATGCGTGGCAGTGGAGGCATGCGCCAGCTTGCGGTCGCTGGTTGACTCGCTCGGTGACGACCTGGTCGTAGAGCATGTAGGCGTGGCCGCGTGCCTCGCGATAATCGATGCTGAAGGCGTAGCCGGCGTAGAGACGCTTGAGCCAGGGGCTGGAATCGAGCTTGCTCTGTGGCATGGCGCTCGAGCCACCGTAGAACCTGTCGCCGGCGGTCTGCTTGTACTGCTCGAAGTGATGGGGCCAGTTCATGCCCCACGGCGCCGGATCGGTGCTCGTCTCGTTGAGATCGGCGATCCGGAGGTATGGCGATCGAGCGTCCTGCTTGTGCTCGAGCATCCTGACAAGGGTGTAGGTGACGATCGCGGTGGCGCCGGCCGCCATCGCGAGTACGCCGAGGAGGACGAGCGTGACTCGCTTGGCGCTTGCGGGGCTGGTCTGACGCTCTGGAGTGCTGTCGTTCATGGTTCACCGTGCGAC
>JAPKGU010000240.1 GCA_026647565.1 Phycisphaerales bacterium
CAACGCGTTCAGCTCCTCCAGCTCCGCTCCGCCCACCCATCCCTTCGCACGCCCCCCCCAGACTTCCCGACGCCTCCCACGCGCCGACACGCTCGCTCGGACGATCGCCCTCGAAAAATCACGCGACCCCAGCCGGATTGCCCCCTGCACCACGCCGTTCACCGTCCGGCGGAACGCCTCAGGCGAGTCCCCCCCGATCCGAATCAGCACCGGCCGCCCCGGCACGTCGTACACCGATGCCACGTGACGCCCGCGGCGCCTCGCCTCACCCTCCACCAGCAGGCCCGCCCCCACAAGCCGCTTCACGTGAAAGTACAGCGAGTCCGGCGCCCGGCCCAGCAGCCGACCCACCTCCGCGATCGTGCACGGGCCCGCGGCCACCACCGCGTCCACGACCTCCTGCCTCACAGGCGAGATCAACGCACGAAGCATCACCGGAGAATCAATATGGAACGGCTTGGATGTGCTCACGATTGAAGTATTGGCAATATCTTCAATCAATTCCACCCTCGCCCCGGACTTTCCGCCGCGCTCCGCCCCGCCCGCTCCACGCGTACCCTCGACCACGCATGGCCACCACGACCCATGGAATCGCGCCCCTCGCAGGAACCAGGCAGATCGCGCTCCGCGCGTCCATGATCACGCTGTTCACCCTCCTCCTCGGGTTCGTCTCCCAGCTCCCGCCGTTCCCCATCGGACGCTTCGGCGTCCCGCAGACCATGCAGTCGCTCGTTGTCATCCTCGCTGCGCTCCACCTCGGACCGCGCTGGGGCACCGCGAGCATGACCCTCTACATCCTCGTCGGCGCACTCGGCGCAAAGGCCTTCTCCGACGGCGGCGCCGGGCTTGGCGTCATCCTCGGACAGACCGGCGGCTACATCCTCGGCTTCGTCGCCAGCCAGCCCGTCATCGCCGCCTGCGTCAGACGACCCGACGGCTCCCCACGCGGCTGGGGCGCCGTCGTCCTCGCCTCCCTCGCCGGACACGCCGTCGTCTTCACCATCGGCGTCCCCTGGCTCTATATCACCCGCAAGCTCGACGCCAACCCCGCCATCAGCGCCATCACCATCTCCGAGGCCGTCCGACACGGCTGCCTCATCTTCATCCCCGGCACCATCATCAAGACCGCCATCGCGGTCATCATCGCCCGCTTCTCACTCCCGTGGGCGATGCGACGCGTCTGGTGAGCCACCCCGACCCCGTACCCCACGCGCTCCCGCCGATCACTCGCCGACGATCCGCTCGATCTCGGCCATCACCCGCCGACGCATGCTCGCCTGCGCCTCGCCCGTCGCCGGACCCGAGAACCCCGTGTGGATCGCCGAGATCCGCCCCCGCCGATCGATCAGCACCGAAGTCGGATACGCGTGCACCCGGTCCAGGAACGGCAGCAGCGCCGACGCCTTCTTCTTGTCCGTCTCGCCCGCAGCCATCAGCACCGGGTACGCCGCGCCGTGGCTCGCGCAGAACGCCGCCACCCGCTCGCGATCGAGCGCCGCATCACCCGTCCCCTCGAACGCCAGCCCCACGACCACCAGCCCGCGCGCCGCGTACGCCGCGCACACCTCATTCATCAGCTCCGCCGCGTCGTTCGAGTTCGGACACCACGATCCGAACAGATGGATCAGCATCGGCCCCCTCGCCCCCGAAGCAAGAAACGACGCCAGAGAAACCCGCTCTCCCGTCGCCGGATCCGTGAACGCCAGCGCATCAAAGTCCGGCCTGCCCACCGCCCGCGTCAGCGTGAAATCATCGGGAAGCGCCGCCCCCTCATCCGCGTGCGCCACGAACTCCCTCGCCTCGCCACCCCCGGAGTAGGACCTCCCCCTCATCACCCGCCCGTCCTCAGAGATCTCCGCGCGGATCAGCGTCGCGCCGCTCCCCGAAAAAGAACTCAGCTCCAGTCTCCGGCCCGCTTCGCTCACGCCCAGCGTCCCGTGCAGGTACCGCCAATCGCCCGTCGTCGTCAGAATCGTCCCGTGCACGCGCCCGTCAGGCATCATGCGGAACACCCCGACATCCGACGCATCCTCCGGCTCAGCCGCCGCAAACCGGATCGTCCATCGCTCCGGCAGCGTGAACCCGATCGGCCTCACCAGGGGCAGCGGCGCCCGAGGCACGCCGCCAAACGCGACGGTGGTGTACTCATCCACCTTGCGCCGACGCACCCACTCACCCCGCAACTCGCCCCCAACCTCCGACGCACGCACGCGCAGCTCCGCCCCGTACGGTTCGAACGGGATCACCAGCGATTCCCCTTCGACGCGCGCCCCCTTCCTGATCACCTCTTCCCCGTTCGTCACGCGCGCCGCACGCAGCCCCGGCTCGACCTCGAGCGTGAACGCCACACGACCGCCCCGAGACTCAAGCCACGCGTCATAGACGCCCGGCTCCGGCGGCGCCGCCGCGACCGGCCACCCGATCATCCCCCCAAGCACCACGCACACCGCTCCGGTTCGCTTCATCCCCCCACTCTACCAACTCACCCCCGCCCGCTCACCCCCGCCCCCGCCGACCAACCCGAATCGCTCCACCAGCCGCTCGCGGCGATACCGAAAGATCCGCTCAACATCCCGCCGCACAAACAGCCGCTCGATCAGCCGCTCGACGCCCGGCCCGCCCGGAACCGACCGCTGATTCACCGGAGCGATGCCATCCTGCTGGCCAATCACGGCGTGGTGACGGTGGGAAGGGATCTGGACGAGGCCTATGACCGGC
>JAPKGU010000241.1 GCA_026647565.1 Phycisphaerales bacterium
GGGCGTCTATTCGATCGAGCTGGAGATGGCCGAGGCGGCGCTGTGCCGCGCCGTGCTGGCGGGAGAGATCGCGCCGCGGGGTGAGGTGGTGGCGCCGCCGGACGCGATCTGCGTGGTGATCGACGCGACGGACCTTGGGCGCGGCCTTGTGCTGGTGGGTGAGGTGCTGCGTCGGCGCTTGCCGACGGTTGTGGCGATCAACATGGTGGACGTGGCGCGTCGGCGGGGCGTGCACGCGGACGAGAAGAAGCTCGCCGACATCCTTGGGTGCGCCGTGGTGGTCTGCAGCGCACGGACGGGCGAGGGCGTTGTCGGCGCGGGCGGCGTGCGAGCGGCGTTAGCCGACGCGTCGATTCCCAACCGGACGCCGCCGGGCGACGCGCGGGCGCTCGAGCGATGGGCCGACGAGGTCTTCGCGGCTGTGGCGCTCGGAGATGAGCGAGAGGGCGCCGACACGCTGACCGATCGGCTCGACAAGGCCTTCACCCACCCGGTGCTGGGCGTGCTGATCTTCGCGGGGGTGATGACCGGGCTGTTCTACGTGCTCTTCAAGATCGCGACCTACCCGATGGATCTGATCGACGGCGTCTTCTCGCGTCTGAGCGACGGCGCCCGGAGCGTCATGCCGGAGGGCGTCCTGGCGGATCTGCTGGCCGGGGGCGTGATCGGGGGCGTGGGCGCGACGGTGATCTTTCTGCCGCAGATCTGCCTCCTGTTCTTCCTGATCTCGCTGCTGGAGGACACGGGGTACCTGGCTCGGGCGGCGTTCGTGATGGACCGGGTGCTGCGTCCGTTCGGGCTTTCGGGGCACTCGTTCGTGCCGCTGCTCTCGAGCCACGCGTGCGCGCTGCCGGGGATCATGTCGGCGCGTGCGGTGCCGGACCGGCGCGACCGTCTGGCGACGATCCTTGTGGCGCCGTTCATGACGTGCTCGGCGCGGATCCCGGTGTACGTGCTGCTGACGTCGATCCTGTTCCACGATCGGCCGGTGCTCGGCGCGGTCGCGTTCACGGGGTGCTATGCGCTCGGGATCGGCGCGGCGCTGGTGAGCTCGATGATCGCCCGGCGCACGATCATCCGGGGGAAGAGCCGCCCGATGGCGCTCGAGCTCCCCGGATACAAGGTGCCGTCGATCACGACGGCGTTCCTTGCGACGCTCGATCGCGGGGTGGTGTTCCTGAAGAAGGCGGGGACGAACATCCTGGCGATCTCGATCGTGCTCTGGTGGCTGTCGAGTTACCCGCTTGTGGCGCCCCCGCCGGAAGCGACGGCGCTCCGCGAGCAGGCGGCGGCGATCGCAACGAGCGATCAGGTTTCGGCCGAGGCGATGAGCACGGAGGCCGACCGGCTGGAGGCATCGCACGCAACGGCCCGGTCGTTCGCGGGTCGTCTTGGGCGTGTGATCGAGCCGGCGCTGCGTCCGTTGGGGTTCGACTGGCAGTTGTCGATCGGTGTGGTGACGAGCTTCGCGGCGCGCGAGGTGTTCGTCTCCACCATGTCAGTCATTGTGACCGGCTCGGACGACACCGAGGACGCCGGCGTGATGGAGAGACTCACGCTCGCGAAGAGAGCCGACGGCTCGCCCCTGTTCACGCCCGCCGTCTGCTGGTCGCTGCTTGTGTACTACGTCCTGGCGATGCAGTGCATCCCGACGCTCGCGGTCACGGCGAGGGAGTCCGGCTCGGTGCGATGGGCTCTGCTCCAGCTGGCGTGGATGTGCTCGGTGGCGTATGTCGCGGCGATGCTCGTGTACCAGGTGCTGCGGGCGCTCGGTCGGGCGTGATACCCTGCACGCGATGGATCGCCCGCGCGGACGCGCTCGGGCCGGAAAGCGCGCCCGATGGCATCCCACTTCCCCGTGCACGACTGGCAGTTTCTCGCGGCGACCGCGATCGCGATCGGCGCGGCGGTGTACCTGTGTCGCAAGTTGCTCCCGGGTCGGGGCGGACGCCGTCGCTCCGGGCGGCGAGCGACCCTGACAATCGAGGGGCGTTCACCGGCGGGGCGCGCCGGTGGGCAGCGAGCCGGGGACCGATGAGCCGATCGCCCTGAGGCGGGTTCTTCAGGCGCCGTTCGGTCGTTGCGCGGCACGGAACCGTGCGTTCTCGGACCGTGGATTGCGAGCCGGTCTTCCTTCTGCCGGACTCGGTCGATAAACTTCGCCGGCGTGATCTATCTGGACAACAACGCGACGACCAGGCCGAGCGACGCGACCGTGCGCGAGATGACCCGCGCGCTGACCGAGTGCTGGCACAACCCGTCGAGCATCCATCGTCCCGGGCAGGCGGCTCGGCAGGCCGTCGATCTTGCCAGGAAGTCGGTCGGGGCGCTGATCGGCGCCAGACCCCGGGAGATCACGTTCACGGGGAGCGGGACCGAATCGATCGTCGCGGCCGTCGTGGGCTCGCTGCGCCAGACCCAGCGGCGCGTCGTCGTCTCGACGCCGGTCGAGCACAACGCGGTTCGTGAGTTGCTCGAGGACCTGACCGAGCGGGAGCGTGCGGAGCGGGTGATGCTGCCCCTGGACC
>JAPKGU010000242.1 GCA_026647565.1 Phycisphaerales bacterium
AGGAGATCCCGGACGACAAGCGCGGTCCGGTCCGTAACAACGCGGGCGGCCATGTGAATCACTCGATGTTCTGGTCGATCCTCGCCTCTCCCGGAAAGGGTGGGGCGCCGTCGGGCGAGCTGGCGAGCGCGATCACCGCGGCGTTCGGCTCGGTGGACGGGATGAAGGAGAAGTTCGCCGCGGCTGCGATGGGCCGGTTCGGTTCCGGCTGGGCGTGGGTCTGCGTGAAGAACGGCAAGCTCGAGATCTGCTCGACGGCAAACCAGGACAATCCGCTCATGGGCGAGGCGGTCGCCGGGTGTGGCGGTACGCCAATCTTGGGGCTGGACGTGTGGGAGCACGCGTACTACCTGAACTACCAGAACCGGCGCGCGGACTATGTCGCGGCGTTCTGGACGATCGTGAACTGGGAGAAGGTCAGCGAGAACTTCGCCAAGGCGAAGTGAACCGAAGCGAGAGACTCACAGGGCGATGAAGCGAATCCTGCTGACGGCGTGGTTGATTCTGCCCTTGGCGGTGGTGGTGCTTCTGTGCGTCTGGATCGCCCGATCGCTGCAGCATGGGGCCATCAATGCGCCGCCGCCACGCGGCCAGGGGGCCGGAGCGACCGGGGGCGCGAACGCGCTCGGCGAGATACTCGCGGGGCGGCGTGCGGACGGGACGAGCCGCGAGCCGGAGGCGATGGAGCCGTGGATCATCATCGTCGAGGATCGATCGGGGCTCTCGTCGAAGGCGAGCCCCGTGTACGTCGCGAACTCGTTGATGAAGTGGGATCCGGCGGTGCCGGACACGGCAATGGAGCTTGGAAATGACGGCCTGTGGCGATGGATCGTCGAGGTGCCGGCCGGGGGCGAGGCGTTCGAGTTTGCGTTCACGCGGGGGTCGTGGGACAACGCGGAGGGCGTGCCGGGCGAGCCGCTGCCGGCGCGCCGGACGTTGCCGAGAGACGTGGCGCCCGACGAGGTGGGGTTCCGGACCGCGACGTTCGTGATCGAATCGTTCCGCGACGGCAAGCCAGAGTAGCGGTCGGCCCTGTGCCTGATCAGGCCTTGCGCGTGACGATGACGGGCCGGAACGACTTTCCGAGCACGGGCTCGGGATCGGTCTGGAGCCAGTCTTTCATGATGCCCGCGTAGACGGAGCGGAAGTCCAACCCGTGGACAAGGTCGCCATCGTCGAGCGCGGTGAGCGATGGGTGGTCGCCGATGAGTCCCCGCCTGACCATCGGCCCTGCGAGGAACATGGGCGCTGCGGTGCCGTGGTCGGTGCCTCCGGAGGCGTTCTGGGCGACGCGCCTTCCGAACTCGGAGAAGCACATGGTCATGACGCGTGCGTCGTTGCCCTGCGCCTTGAGGTCGTCGTAGAAGGCCTTGACGGCGTCGCCGAACTGTCGGAGGAGATTGGCGTGCGAGCCCTGGGCGCCGCCCTGGCCGGCGTGGGTATCGAAGCCGCCGAAGGAGACGTAGTACACGCGTGTCGGAAGCTCGGCTCGGATCATGGAGGCGACCATCGACAGGTCCCGCGCGATCTGGGTGCGCGGGTACTCAACGAGCGAGCGTGTGGAGACGGCCTTCCGGATGCGATCGCTGGAGACTCGCGCATCGAGCGCGGTGCGCATGAGGAACGCGGTGTTGCTCGCGGAATCGACGTCGCCGGTGACGCCACGCTCGACGAGCGCGTTGTACGGATCAGCGAGCGCCTTGTCTGCGTCCTGTCCGGTCCAGCGGAAGAGATCGGCGGACTCAAAGGAGACGGGGACGACGGAGCGGCCCTGGAGCGCGAGCGGGGCGGTGCGTCCGATCGCGATGGGGGGCTCGACCGGCTTCTGCAGCGCAGGATCGGGAGTGCCGCTCTCGCCCTTGCCGCTCCCGCAGCACTGAGAGTCGACGTACTTCCCGAGCCAGCCGTCTCCCGTGGCCGTGGACTCGGCAGTGTGCCAGATGTCCATGGACTTGAAGTGGGAGCGATTGGGATTGGGGTAGCCGACGCCCTGAATGATGGAGAGCAGCCCCTCCTCGTGCATGTCGTGGAGCCCCGTGAGCGCGGGATGAAGCCCGACGCCGTCGGCCTTGGAGAGGCGAAGGACCTGTGCCTGATTGATGCCGATGCCGCTGCGGACGCGATAGTACTGGTCGAAGCCAAAGGGCACGACGGTGTTGAGTCCGTCGTTGCCCCCGGAGAGCTGCAGGACGACGAGGATGCGTCCCTCGTCGACGCCTGGGATGGAAGCAAGCCCTGTTTCCGGCTGCGCGACGGCGAAGGCGGAGCGTTGGAGGAACGACGGCACCGTCAGCGCGGCGGAAGCGAACGTCAAGGAGGAGTTGAGGAACTCACGCCGGGTGAAGGGTGAGCGGTTCTCGTTGGACATGGTGGGTCTCCGGTGCGTGCGTTCTGCGCATCAGGCCAGGGCCAGCATGATGACAAGGGGAATGCCGATGAGGATGAAGCTCAGCAACCCTGCGCCGATCATGAGCAGGGAGATGGATATCTGAAAATTCAGGGCCTCCTTGGCGTGGTAGT
>JAPKGU010000243.1 GCA_026647565.1 Phycisphaerales bacterium
ATGACGTCGATCAGGACGAACCCGCCTTGCGGGAGCTCCCAGGCTGCAGCACGCAACGGACATAGGACTTGCCCTGCCCGGCGTACTGTGACCCAAGTCCGGGCCGAGTTTTGGATTCTGACCTGGATCAGGAGGATCAAGGCGATGGGCAGGAAGCGACCTTTCCGGTCGCCGATCCAGTCCGGGGATCATCGAACTCTTGATCCGCTCCCTGCGGGCCAGGTGCGGTGCCAAGATCTGGCTCGGCGGCGTCTTCAAGCACTACTACCGGCAGGCCCGGGGGAGTGGAACATGACGCCGCGCTCGTGCGATGGGTTTTGACCACCACGGCTCCTGCGCGACCGGGACGGCAAGTTTACAAGGGGGTTTGACGACTGCCTGGAGCGGGCGGGGATCAAACCGGTGCGACTGCCGCCTAGAGCGTCTTCACCCCAAATCTAGCGCAGTACGGCGCTTGTGAGGTTGCGCCCAGATCGTGGTTGGTGTAGCGTCCGTTGCGTGTGTCCGTGGACGCGAGCAAGGAGGCATGGATGGCGACGCCGTACTCACAGGATTTGCGGGACCGAGTGCTGGTGGCGTACGACCGCGGGGTACCGACATCGGAGATCGCAAGGACTTTCCGCGTCAGTCCCGCGTGGGCGCGCCGTCTCAAGCAGCGGCGGCGGGAGACCGGGGAGACGGGCCCCCGTGCGATGGGCGGGGCGACGGTGACCAAGATCGACATGGAGCTTCTGGGCCGGCTGGTCAAGGAACAGCCCGATGCGACGCTGCGTGAACTCCGGGAGCGTCTGGGCAACGTGTGCGGCGAGCCGGCGGTGTGCATGGCGCTCAAGAGGCTGGGGCTGTCGTTCAAAAAAAGACGCTCCACGCGGCGGAGCAGGACCGTCCGGACGTGGCGGCGCGGCGGGAAGAATGGAAGAACGGTCAACGCGACCTCGACTCCGGCCGTCTGATCTTCATCGACGAGACCTGGGCCAAGACCAACATGACGCGACTCCGCGGCCGGGCCCCCGTGGGCGAGCGTCTGATCGACAAGACGCCGCACGGGCATTGGATGACCACCACGCTCATCGCCGCCCTGGACGTGCGCGGCGTGCGCTGCGCCACCGTGGTGGACGGGGCCGTCAACCGCGACGTCTTCGAGGCCTTCGTGGAGCGGATCCTGCTGCCCGAGCTCGAGCCCGGCGACACCGTGGTGCTCGACAACCTCTCCAGCCATAAGGGCGAGCGCGTCCGTGAGCTCGTCGAGTCATGCGGCGCACGCCTGGAGTTCCTCCCACCCTACAGCCCCGACCTCAACCCCATCGAGATGGTCTTCAGCAAGATCAAGCAGCTCCTCCGCACCCTCGCCTGCCGCACACGCCAGGCGCTCTGGAACTCCATGCAGTCCGTCCTCGACGCCGTCACACCCACCCACGCCGCCAACTGCTACCGCCACTGCGGCTACTCGCTACGTCTGGAGTAAGACTGCTCTAATCAATGGGCCACATTGCCGCCAGTACGTCCGCGTCCCGACCCCGGAGATACGTCGCGGCCCAGCGTGATTCGCGGGGGGCGTCCGCTCAAGCCCGACCCGGAATTCTGGTTCGACGTTGAATCACCGGCGCGGCGTCCGATATCACTGGAGCGGATCCTGCGCCATCACCCAGGAAAAGACGCCCTTGCTTGCGGCGTTCGGAGCAAAGACCCAGTGGAAGGCGTCGCGCGACGCGATGAATCCCGCATCGGGGCCCTGGGTGGCCTGGGAAAGCTCGAGCGTGGCGATGGGCGAAGCGTCGTCGCGGAAGAGCGAGATGGAACCAAGGGCGGCCGAACCCGGCGTGGGCTTGGAGCGCACCTTGTCGGCGCGGGTGTCGAAGATCAGCGCGAGCAGGTCATCGATGGCTTTGGCATCGGCGGGTGAAGCCGGTGTGTGGTCGCGGGTCCAGCCCGAGAGCGTTCGGATGAACTCGACCGGCTTGCCGCCCAGCACGTCGGCGGGCGAGAGCGAGATCCTGGCCACGTCGGCCCGAGCGCCCGGCGCGGGAGAGCGAGAGATGACGCTGGCGGGGTCGGTGGTCAGGGATTCGATGGCATGGCGAGAGAGCACGAGCGGCGCCGGGCCCCAGAGCGAAGTGCGGGCGGGGCCTGAATCGATCGAGGCGTTGGCGCGCGCGAGGATGGTGGCGCCGCCGACATCCGCGGTGCCGCCGATGAGAAGTTCCTGTATGAGCGTGGAGCGGGTGACTTCTTCGCCGCTGGGGGTGCGCTGATCGAGTTCGACGCGGATACTCGCGGTCGGAGTCTTCCAGTCGACGTCGGCGTCGGGGATGAATCGCTGGGCCTGGATGGAGGCGAGTGACTTGAGCAATTCATCGACCATGGCGCGATCGGCGGGCTCGGCGACGGGCTTGACGATGGCCCACTGCCGGCCGACGCGGGCGAGCGAGAGTTCTTGGCCGCCGGTTGAGATCGAGAGACGCGACGCCTCGGCGATCGGGGAAGGAAAGGCGGCGGGGTCGCGCCAC
>JAPKGU010000244.1 GCA_026647565.1 Phycisphaerales bacterium
CGTCTCGGGTGGCCACGAGGGGCTTTTCACACAGGGAGGGCAACCCGAATTCCGCCGCAAGTGCGACGTGATCGGCGTGCTTTCGGTTCTCGCTGGCAACAATCACCGCCTCGCATTGAGAAAGGCACCGCAGTCGACGCCAGCACCAGGGGCCAGCTCGCAAACGCAAGCACCCCGATCAGCGCAACCTCGACCCACCACGGCGCGCGGCGCAACGCCACCGCCGGCTTCTCCATGATCGCGTCGACCCGCGTCGGCCCCTCCGAGTAATCCTCAACATCCGACTCCGGCGCCACCCCCGGCACGTCGTGCCGCCCGAAGAACTCCGCCAGGTGCTCCGTCGTCTCCTCCGTCTGCAGGAACGGCAGGAAGTGGTTCGCGTCCAGCACCACCAGCCGGCTCGTCTTGATCAGCCGGTGATGCTCGACCGCCCCCGCGAACGGCACAAGCACGTCGTCCCGCCCGTGCAGAACCATCGTCGGAACGCTCAGCCGCTCCATGATCCCGCGCACCGGCCTCTGGTCCGTGTCGAGAAAGCTCCTCACGAACGCGTGCCGGTTCTTCCGCTCGCCGATCAGCCCGAAATGGGGAACCAGCTCCGGGAGCACCACAAGCCCCGCGTATCCCACCGCATACTTCGCGTGCTCGAAGAAGTAACTCCCGGACCCCTCCGTCTCCTGCAGACCCGTCGCCGCCAGAAGCGTCAGCGACGCCACACGCTCCGGCGCGATGTCCGCCATGTTCAGCCCGACGCCCCCGCCGTTCGACCACCCGACGACGTGCGCCCGCCGGATCCCCAGCGCATCCAGCATCGAGAGCATCGCGTGCGCGTACGCCCGATTCGAGTAACTCTCGACAAGCCCCTTCGAGTTGCCGAACCCCGGCAGGTCCACCGCGATCGAGCGATACCCCGCCGCCGCGAGCTCGGGCCCGAGCCGGACGAAATCGAACGACTGCCCCGGCGAGCCGTGCAGCAGCAGCACCGGCTCATGGCGCTCGTCCGGCGCCCGCGGCGCTTCCCACTCCAGGTACGCCACGTGCATCATCTCGCCCGCGACCGGCCCGCTCTCCGTCGTCTCCGGAACGTCGAGAAACTTCTGCCCGCTCTCCTCCGCCGGAGGCGTCCACACATTCGGCGACTTCACCTGCACCACGTTCGAGGCCACGAGCAGCGCGGCATATCCCAAAGCCCACCACCGCCGGCGCATCCACCAGCTCCGCCCGCCAGCACGACCTGTCGCACGCCGCTCGCTCATGCAACCCACCACACTCAAGAAACTCTGGCTTCGCTGCTTTGCTATCTGCTACTTGCTATTCCTGATCTCTACAAACTTCCGCCCCCGGATCGCCTCGCTCCCCAGCTGCCCGCACGCACCCATCAGCGTCCGACCCTTCGTCCGCCGACGTTTGGCGTACACGCCCTCTTCACCGAGCCACTTCAGGAACTCGTCCACCGCCGGCTCTTCCGGAGCGGGCCACGGAGAGTTCCGCCTCGGGTTGTAAGGGATCAGGTTCAGCAGCACCCGCGGCGATTCCGCCTCGCGCTCCGCCCGGTACGCCTCGTTGATCGGAGCGCAGAACGCCGCGATCTCGCGCGCATGCTCACGCCGATCGTTCACGCCGGGGATCAGCACGTACTCCACGCACAGCTTCCCCGCCCCGTGCGCCGGAAAGCCGATCAGCGCCTCCTGCAGCTCCGCCATCTTCCATCGCCGATTGACCGGCATGATCTCCGACCGGATCTCGTCGTTCGGCGCGTTCAGCGAGAGCGCAAGCCCCAGCCGCCTCCACCCAGGACGCCTCACGCGCTCCGACAGACGCCGGATCCCGTCCACACGCCCCACCGTCGAGATCGTGATCTTGCTCATCGGAAGCGCCCCGCCCCGATGATCCGTCAACGCCGCGATCGCATCGAGCACGTTCTCCAGGTTGTCCATCGGCTCCCCCATGCCCATGAACACCATGTTCGACACGCGCTGCCCGAGCACATGCGTCGCCGTCCACCACTGCGCCGCGATCTCCCACGCCTCCAGCGAACGCACCAGACCCATCTGCGCCGTCTCGCAGAACCCGCACCCCATCGCGCACCCGACCTGGCTCGACACGCACAGCGTGTACGTCCGCTCACCCTTGCGGCCGACCATCGGGATCAGCACGCTCTCGATCTCGACCCCGGGCTCTCGACCAACAGCCGCCATCCCGCCGCGCTCCGGACCCCGCACCCGCAGCGTGAACTTCCGCAGCACCCCCTCCGGCCCCTCCTCCTCCTGCACCCGCCCCATCTCCGGCAACGGCATCGTCCACACGCCCCCGTCGAGCAGACAGACCTCGCGACGGCCCGACCGGAACGCATCCTTATAGAAAGTCTCCGCGCCCAGCCGCCGGTTCTTCACCATACCCCCAGCCAACCCCACGAATCGCTCGCACGGCATCCCCAGCGGATGAGGCATCGCCCCTCCACCGCCCTCGCCGTTCCCGGTTCCCGACCGCGCGTGATGTCC
>JAPKGU010000245.1 GCA_026647565.1 Phycisphaerales bacterium
CACCGAGGTCGGCAAGATCGCGTCGTGGATCGCGGCGCCGGCCAAGGGGATCGACGAGCACCCGTTCGCGTGGGAGTACGTGAAGCCGCCGCACGCTTGATCCGTCGCGGCGCCGGCTCGGACCCCTTGGCCGGCTCGTCATGCCTTCCGCGGGCTGCTCCGAGCCCGCCGGGACGGGCCTCGCGTCCCGTCGCGGGGCCCGTCGTCGCTCGGGCCTCGCCCTCCCCCACGAGGACGGCGCGGGCTCGGGCCCGCGGAGGGTCGAGGACGCCCACGCTCGATCCGTCGCGGCGCGTCGTCAACGCCCGGAGCCGAACGCCACGAAGGCCGCGAGGTGTCGCGGAGGCACCGAGCCAGGGCCCCCGCGCGCGGCTTCCATCTGTCGGCACGCCTCGCGCAAGGCCTCGGGGACGGAGCGCTTCGACCCCAACCAGGCCGCGTAGAAGCGCCCCATCAGCTCGGCGGTCGCCCGGTCGTCCACCGGCCAGAGCGACGCGACCACCGCGCGCGCGCCGGCCCCGCGGAACGCCTGCACGAGCCCGGCGAGCCCCGCACCCGCCACGTCGATGCCCCCCGCGGTGTCGCACGCCGAGAGCACCACGAGGCGCGCGGCGCGAAGGTCAGCGAACGCCTCCCTCCGTCGCGTACTGGATCGCCATGATGACCGCCTACGCGGAGTCCGATCCCGAGGGGTTCAATCGCGCCGTCTCCTCGTATCGCGATCTGCTCGTCCGCGAGATGCCCGACACGATGCGACGCATGGACCTCGAGGTCATCTTCAATCGGGCGAGGGTGTTCGCGGGAGCGACGGCCGCGTATCTCTGCGCCGCGATCGCGATCTGCCTGACCATGCTCGCTCGCGCCTGGGGATCCGAAGCGCAATCCCGGCGCGCGATCCTCGCAGAACGGACCCGCGCCGTCGCGATCGGGATGCTCTGGGGCGCGATCGTTGTCCACACGCTCGGCATCGCGGCACGGGTCTACTTCCAGGGTCGTCCCCCCGTGACCAATCTCTACTCGTCGGCGATCTTCGTCGGCTGGGCCGCGGCGCTGTTCGGCATGGTCATGGAGCGGTGGCATCCGATCGGCGTTGCGGCGCTCGGCTCCTCGGTCATCGGCATGGCCACGCTCATCGTGGCCCACAACATGGGAAGCGGCGGCGACACCATGCAGATGATGCAGGCCGTGCTCGACAGCAACTTCTGGCTCGCGACACACGTCATCACCATCACCCTGGGCTACTCGGCCACGTTCCTTGCCGGCGTCCTCGGCGCGGGCACCATCCTCGCCGGTGTGCTCACCCGGTCTCTCTCGCCCCAACGCGCCGACGCCATCGCACGCATGGTCTATGGCGCCGTCTGCTTCGCGTTGCTGCTCAGCTTTGTCGGCACCGTCCTCGGCGGGATATGGGCCGACCAGTCCTGGGGCCGGTTCTGGGGATGGGATCCCAAAGAGAACGGCGCGGCCCTTGTCGTGCTGAATGCCGCCGTGATCCTCCACGCGCGATGGGGCGGGATGATCCGCCGGCGCGGGCTGCTCGTGCTCGCTGTCGGGGGCAACATCGTCACGGCCTGGAGCTGGTTCGGCACCAATATGCTCGGTGTCGGGCTGCACTCGTACGGGTTCATGGACGCCGCGGCAATCTGGCTCCTCGCGTTCATGGTCTCCCAGTTCCTCATCATGGGGATGGGCCTGCTTCCGCTCTCCTGCGGGCGGAGCCCAGGCGCCATCGAGTCACCGGCAAGGGCTGGCCCCACTCCAGGAGTTTCCGGGCCCGATGAGCCGATTTGAACTCAGACGGAGGCGTCCGTATTCTGAGACGACGGCGCACGGCCGTTCACGAGCAACCAGGCGAGGCGTGTCCATTGGATCCGATCGTGGAGAATGCCGAGACTCGCGGGGCGCCCGGGGCGCGGCGTCGCTCGGGCCTGCTCGCCCGTCTGGGCTTTCTCCCGCTTGCGGTGGTGATCCTCATGGGCATGCTCGTCGGGATGGGGACGTTCACATTCGGATACGGCAAGGGCGCGGCGTATCTGTCGAACAACCCCGCGGCGTGCGCCAACTGCCACGTCATGCAGGACCACTTCAACGCCTGGCAGAACTCCAGCCACAAGGACGTTGCCACGTGCAACGACTGCCACCTCTCCCACCATCCGATCGGGAAGTGGATCGTCAAGGGCGACAACGGCTTCTTCCATTCCCTCGCCTTCACGACCGGCAACTATCCCGATCCCATACGGACCAAGGACCGGAATCGGCGCGTCACGCAGCACGCATGCCTCTATTGCCACGAGGACTTCGTCCACAACATGCTCCCCGAGCGTCCGGGGGGCGACATGCTCAACTGCGTCCATTGTCACAGTCAGGTCGGCCACGCCGGACGCTGACCCCCGTTCCCAGCATGAGCGGCGCACGTCGCACGGTGAACCATGA
>JAPKGU010000246.1 GCA_026647565.1 Phycisphaerales bacterium
AGCCGACCACGACCAGAGGCGCCGGCGCCTTCGGCTCGGATCGCCTGGGCCCCGTCGCCGACGAAGCGACATGCTAGGTTCAGCGGGATGCGCGTCGTACGGCGGTGCGAGGGCGTGCGATGTCGTGCCGACGGCAACGCCGGCGCAGAGCGCAACCCGCGCGGCATCGCGAATCGTGAAACGGCCGAGAGCGATTGTCATCGGACGAACTCCCCTCGCACGCCGCTCGACAAGAACCGCATCAAGCGTGACGGTTCAATCGGTGCGATTGAACACGTATGAAGCGCGGGCCGGGCCGGAGTGGCGGGTGAGCGTCGCCGTCCAACGGTCATCGGTCTCGAAGACAATCCGCATGCTGACGCCGGCGCCTTGCTTCTGGCCGTGCATCGCCCGGAACTCGAAGGCCGAGCCGTCGGCGTTCGTCGCACCAATGAGGCGCCGGACGTCCGGCGCTCCATCGCCCCACGCGGTCAGCGTCAGTCCCTTGCCCGGCTCGCTGCCAAAGAGCATGGATCCGGACTTGCGACCGGTCTCTCCGGCGAACGCGCCCTGCGTCGCCTCGACGTCGAGCAGCACGAAGTGCGAGTTCTCGAGCACGCCCGCCGCGGTTCCCGCCACCTCGCGTGTCCCGCCCCCCTCGTCCGTGACCGTTCCGCGGAAGCTCCACACGCCGATGAAACGGGCGAGCTTCATGCGGTCGGCGTCGATCTGCGGCGCACCGGATTCGATCTCGAGAGCGCGGAGGGAGGCGTTCGGCGCGTCGCCGACCCGCGGGGGCGTGTTCGCGCACCCGCAGAGGGCGGCCGATCCGATGAGGCACAGGAGGGTTGCGTGCACGCCGCTCGCCCGCGGCTTCGCGTGACTTGAGTTGGTCGTCATTTCGGCTCTCCTCCGTAACGCATCTCCTGCTGGCGTTCCGCGGCACGCCGGTTCTGGTCGCCGATCACTCCTCCCGCGACCGCGCCGCCGATCGCCCCGATCGCGGCTCCCGCGCCCGCGTCGCCGCTCAGCGAACCAATGGCCAAACCGCCGAGCGATCCGATGGCGGCACCCGAGAGTGCGCCCTGGCCTGCGTTCTCGCAGCCGCACGCGAGCACGCTGATGGCGCACGCGGCGTAAAGCGGAACCCGCATCCCTTTGCGATGAGTGGCCGGTCGTGTGGAACACATCGGTGGAACTCCTGTTGCAGCGCTGGTGCTCGCATCGCTTTGTTGTCCTCGATGCGATCTCCGACAATCGACTCCTGAAAGTAGGTCCGGCGAGGGTGTTCTGCAAGTGAGGAGCGTTCAACACGTCGAGTCTCGGCGGGTGGCGTCCGCCGGTCAGAGAATCGGTCATCTCGGCTGCGAGCGTGATGCGGGGCTATGGATGTGTCACGGGCGCGACACAACCGTGAGCCCTCGGCAGAACAAGCACATGAAGCCGTCATCAAGGGCTGAGAAGTTCCAGCGTCCACATCGGCGCTGCGGGGGCCCTTTGCCAGCGGAGGCGCTGGTGGAGTCTCCCCTCGCACGCGGTCCACAACTCGACGGAGCGCGCGTGGAGTCGGTATCCGCCCCAGTACGGCGGGCGGGCGATGCCGAGTTCGAGGCAGGACGCCGCGGCGACCCGGGCCGCTTCGCTGACCAGGACCGAGCGCGACGCGATCGGTCGGCTCTGTCGGCTCGCGTGAGCGCCGATGCGAGAGAGGATCGGACGTGTCCGGAAGTAGGCGTCGTTTTCATCATCGCTGAGGCGCTCGACCGTGCCCTCGAGACGGGCCTGACGCCCCTCGTTGGGCCAGTGGAATGCGACGGCGGCGTGCGGATTGGCCGCCAGCTCCAGCCCCTTGCGGCTCTCGTAGTTGGTGAAAAACGTGATCGCGTGGCGCTCCGGCTCGATGGCCTTGCACAGCACGATTCTCACCGATGGCTGCGCATCGGGCGTCGCGGTGGCGAGGGCCATCGCGTTCGCGTCTGCATAAGCGCCGCTCCGGGTTGCCTCCTCCAGCCATTGCGTCAGCAATGGGAAGGGATCGGAGGGATATGGCTCGGCGATGCCGGGGGGAGAGACGATGCCATCGATGATGCTGCCGAGCATGGATCGTGTCCGATCTGCGCCGTCACTTGGCGGAGCCCCGTTTCGCGGCTGCGGTGACGCGAAGCCCGCGGCAGACCGTCGCTCGACGACTTGAGGCCTGCAGGTCTTCCAGTGTTGTCGCCCTGAACTGCTGCTCGATCGTCTGCAGGGCGTCGTCGAGCCGCTTGTGCAGCGGGCACAACTGGATGTGATCCGGGTTCCCGAGCGGGCAGCGCGTGATGCGGGCGATGGGGTCGACCGCGTTCACCACGTCGAGGATGGAGATCGAGGCGGCTGGCCTGGCCAGCACGAATCCTCCGTTCGGCCCGCGACGCGACACGACCAGCCCGCCCACAACG
>JAPKGU010000247.1 GCA_026647565.1 Phycisphaerales bacterium
GGCGGCGGGCAGAGGGCGGTTGCAGGCGCTGCAACGCCCGGGTGGGGTGGGCCAGGCCGCGGTTGCAGAGAATGCACCTGGGGGCTCGGAGAATGCCCCCGGTGGGCTGCGAGCCCGGCGCGGCGCCCCCGGCGCCCCTGCGTTCTCTCAAGGGGCGCGCCCTGGTGGGCGGAGGCACTGAGGGGCCCGCCGCGAGGCCCGGAGCGCGGCACCAGTGTCAGGGTCGCTCCGGTCCCGCCCTCGGCCGGTGGGCCACGCTGGGCCAGGGATCGTGTGCCCAGGAGCGGGATCCTCGCTGCTGGGCTCATGGTCGCCGCTGATCGCCGCCGCCCACGCGCCGCTCGCCCTTGCCGGGCACGGGTGTTGCTCAGGTCCCTCGCCGTTAAGGCATGGAGGCCCGCATGCGACGAATCTTGCTTGGCTTTGCGATTCTCTCGGTCGGCGCCGCGCAGGTTGCCGGTATCGTGCTCGGTTGCGGTGGATTGGAGGGGGAGGACCTCGGAGGGGTCGACGGCGACGGCGGCGGCTATTCTGGGACGACGACGTCCACCGTGAAAGGGTGGTGTCCTGGACCAGGCTAGACGACGGGGCCGGACGGCCGGAACGCTGCTAGTGGCGGCGGATCGGCTCGGCATTGTACGCCCCCAGTTCCCGCAGGAACCCGAGGCGGGGCGGGTGTCTCGGCGCTGTGCGGAGGCAGATGCCGGAAGGGGTGTCGGTGGGGGAGTCTGGGACGGCGGGAGGACGACCGACGCGGAGTGATGTCTACATCCCGGCTTCGCGTTCCAGTTCTTCCTTGAGGGCCTGCCCGAAGTACTCGAACTCCGCGAGCGTGTTGTAGAGCTGGGCGGAGATGCGGGTGAAGCGAGTGCCGCAGTCCGGGAGCGCCCACACCGGGACCTGGATGCGGTGCTCCTCGACGAGGCGGTCCTGGAGCGGGTCGCCGAAGGTGGAGCGGGGAGTGCCCTTGGGGGGATTCTTGTAGATGGCGGGTGCCGCGGGAAGGAGGATCGTCGCCATCGAGGGGAGCATCTCGTCGGGGGCGGGGGGCATGAGCCCCGTGGCCTTGCAGACCGCGGCGCGACCCTTGACCACGAGGTCGTGGTTGCGCTTCATGAGTGCGGGGATGCCGCCGGGCAGAGCCTTCTCGAAGAAGTCGAGTGCCGCGGGAACGGCCAGCAGCGGCGAGTAGTCGGAGGTGCCGACATAGTCGAACTCGGCGAGGAAGGGGGCGCGATCCTCGCGGACGTTGTGCACGCGGCTGGAGAGGCAGATCGGACGGAAGCCCTTCTGCAGCCCGGGCTGCACGTGGATGAACGCCGAGCCCTTGGGGCTCGAGACCCACTTGTGGAAGTCGGCGACGTAGTAGTCCGCGCCCAGGTGAGCCACGTCGATCGGCACCTGGGCCGGCGAGTGGGCTCCGTCGATCATCACCCGAACGCCCTTGGCGTGGAGGAGATCGGTCAGCTTCTTGACGGGGAGAATGATCGCCGTCGGGCTGGTGATGTGGGAGATGATCGCGAGTCTGGTCCGAGGCGTGACGGAGGCCATCACCGCGTCGATCACCTGCTGCTCGTTCTGGATGGGGAACGGCACGAGTGCCTTGACCGTTCTGGTGCCGAGGCGCTGCTCCATGCGGCCAAGCTCGTTGATGGCCGACATGTACTCGTGCGTGTTGACGAGGATCTCGTCGCCGGGCTTGAAGTCGATGTTGTTGAGGATGGTCGCGATGGCGACCGTGGCGTTGGGCGCGAAGGCGATGTCCTGGGGCCTTGCGTTGATGAACTGGCCGACGCGCTGGCGGACGACGTCCGACAGGCGTTCCAGGTGCTGCATATAGAAGCGAACCGGCTCGCGCTCCATCAGCGCCCGGATCTCGTTCTGGGCGTCGATCACGACCTCCGGGCACGCGCCGTAGGAGCCGTGGTTGAGAAACGTGATGGAGGGGTCGAGGCGCCAGTGTGTGGCGAACTCGGACCGGGAGGGCCGTGTGGTGGAGGTCTTGGTCTTCACGATGTGCTTCGCCGCTCTGAGTCGCTCAGCCGTTCACGTCCAGGATCCGTCCCGCGTGGACCGCTGTTGCGACTGTATTCCTATCGGCGGGATGACGGTAGAGCGGAATAGTTTGGGCGGGAGTTTGCGGCGCGGGTGCGCGGGCGGGGGAGTCGGTGAAATCGACGCCTCCGGGGACACGGGCCGCGACGAGCGAAGCGGGATTCGCGGGGGTCTTGGGAGCGTGCGAAGCGGGCTTCGCGACCTGATCCGTTGTGGGTGTGACGGAAGGAGTGAAGGAGTCGGGTCCGATCCGTGCGAGGGTGCCGTCGCGGGTCGCGACCTGGCGTGATGCAGGTGACGCGTACGCGCGCGTGGCGAAGTGGGGTGTGCCC
>JAPKGU010000248.1 GCA_026647565.1 Phycisphaerales bacterium
CCATCCACTACGTGGTGGAGGAGCGTCTGGACCTGAGCCTGTTCGACGGGGCCTACCAGAACGACGAGACCGGGCGGCGGGCGTACGACCCGAAGATCCTGCTCAAGGTGGTGCTCTTCGAGTGGCAACGAATGAGTGGACCCCGGAGACGATGCCCGGCGTGGAAGTCTGGCGTCGCAATCAGGAGTGGTACAGAAACTGGCTTCGGCGTCGGGGTTACGACCCGGACTCCACATCGTCGATGTGGAAGTCCCTTGCCGTCGCGACGAATCCGGAGCATGTAGAGGTTCTACTCGACACCTTGCGCGTTCGGCGACTGACGCCGTCGCAATCAAAGGTGCTTCGAAGTCTCTGCACGTTTCCTTCAAATGAAGTGCAGAACTCGGCGATGTCAAAGCTTGTGGGTTGTCTGCCACGCCGGCAGAGCGCCGAACTGCTCCGCGAGCTCATCACCGAGCCGAAGTGCCGAATCAAGTACTTCCTCTACTCCAAGCTTGCGGACATTGGGTTTCGGCAGGACGTGCCGCTCCTGGTCGGATACGTTCGCACGATGCTGACACGCCGCAAGGGCCGCGGCATCAGCGACGGTGCGTGGGACGGCTGCGACATCTGCTCGTTCCTCGACGAGTTCATCCGAGTAGACCCCAGAGTCGTCGCGTTCTACGAATGGATCGATTCGCGTCACGACCTGCTGGAGAAGTTCGATCTTGAGTCGCACCGGCGCCGCCAGCCGTACTTTGGCCATCATTCCGGGCGGCGATGGGTGCTGATGATCTCGGATGACCGGCTCGGAGCATGCCGGGTGGTGAACGCTGTCGCGAACAAGATTCCAGGCCTCGGTACGTCGAGTCTGCTCGCAAGCAACCCGCGCTTCCGATCCGCGCTACGCGTGCTTGGCGAGGAAGCAGATCTCATCCTTGTCGTCGGGGACAAGCTCGCAGACCGTGTCAGGAGACTGGCGACAGCCCAAACCGCCCCAATGCACACGGTGGCGTCGCCGAAGTATGAGCATCTCATCGACTACAAGCGGGGTGGCTGGGCTACGGTTCACGAAGGAGAGTTTCGGCGAGTTGCCGACAAGGAAGATGCAGAGATCCTGCGAAGACTCCGCCCGATCATCACCCGCGCGAGAGTACGCCACAAGCGACCGCTGAGGGAGCGGCTCAAGTGACCATGCTGGTCCATCTCATCGACGATCGCCAGCGTGCGTCAATCAAGCGGTCCGGCATCCGTGGCGAGTTCGCGACGCTTCGATCCGGCGGTGGAAACGTCGAGATCTCCCGCGCCGTGTACGCGATGCCCGTGATGCCCAACTACTTCGCGACTCACCAGTGGCTTCGAGAGCTCAAACGCCGGGGGATGCGCACGATCTCGGGCGTTCACTTCCGGCATCGCTCCGACGCCATGGTCTGGGTCGGTCGATACGACGGGGATCACAGGAACGTTCCTCTCGGTCACGCTGTGTCGCTCATCATGGCAGAGCCAGATCCTCGCGGATGGCAGGTGGTGATTCCAAAGTCGATACCGGCGAATGCGATCCATGCCGTTCGAGCCGTGCCGCAGGTCGTGGGCTGGCGTTACTCACCCGACAGCCACGATCGCGGGCCTTGGAAGTGCCTGTGCGACTCCTGCAACGAGGGACTCAAGGGTGACATCAAGTCGATGGCCCTGCGCCGTCGGCTCCTCGCGGCGGAGGGCGCCGAAGCGCTCAACATCGAGGGAGACGTGGAGCGGGTAGTCAGGCCGAAGCGACGCAAACGCAACCGCAGTTCGGGGGGCTGACGCTCCGTACGTTCATGTCTACGCGTCGCTCGCGGTGAGCGACTCCTGCAGCCGCTCCACCTCATCGATGATCCGTGCGAAGCGATCGCCGAAGGGCGTCAATCGGTACTCGACGTGGGCGGGGCGAGCCGCGATCTCGTGACGCTCGATGATCCCGAATCGCAGAAACTTGGCCAGCCGCTCGGAGAGGACCTTGTGCGTCAGGCCGGGGGCGGAGCGTTCGAGCGTGCCGGGCCGGACGTTGCCGGCGCGGATCTGCGCCAGCACGTGCAGCGACCACTTGCAGCCAACCACGGACTCCACCATCTCGGCCACCGTGACCTTCGCCACGTCCTTCGACGCCGGAACGATGGGCAACGCCGGTGCGGACGGCGACTCGATCTTGCGCGCACGCGGACGACCCGCACGCGCACTGCCGTCGGATGAATGCGACTGCGGACGCACCATTTGGTGCCCTCTTGATGCGGCGCGACGCGCCGCAATGCTCACACGTCCGCGGCAGTTGCCGCGAGAAGGAGCATAGCAATGAAAGAGCGGGTTC
>JAPKGU010000249.1 GCA_026647565.1 Phycisphaerales bacterium
AAGTGGAGCGGAGGAGAGTCGAACTCCCGACCTCATCATTGCGAACGATGCGCTCTACCAACTGAGCTACCGCCCCAATCGCAGGCGGAGTATAGCCCCGCACCCTCGAATCGTCATCGTTGGCGCGGACCGCACGCCGCGCCCCCCCCCGTCTCAAGCCGCCCTTGAAACCCCGGGGCTCCCGCGACTCGTCCCCGTCCCTGGACCGCCGACCTCACGCCCATCGGCTATCCTTGTTGAGAATGTATTATCAAATAATCCGTCCCCACGCCCAACCGGTCGCGCGCGCCCCGTTCCACGCGAGTTTCCTCGTGCCCTCGCGAAGTGCCCCCCCGATCCTCCGCTCCGCGCTGCTGCTCGCGCTCTGGCTGCTCGCGCCAGTTCTCTGCCTCGGCTGCTCCGATCAAGCCGCGAAACCCGCATCGCGCCCCGATGGGCCTCTGCGCGTCGTCGTCACGCTCCCGCCGCTCGAGGGACTCGTGCGCCCGCTTCTCCCCCAGGACGCGACCATCCGCGTGCTCATCCCGCCCGGCCGCTCCGAGCACGGCTACGAGCCGACCGCCCAGGACGTCATCGCCCTTGAGCAGGCCGACGTCGTTGTCCTCGTCGGCATGGGTCTCGAGTCGTCCGTTGACGCGGCGCTCAGAAAGCGCCCGCGCCCCTATCGCCACGAGGCCCGGCTCGGCGCCATCCTCGGTCTCGAAGATCCGCACGGAGGCCACGGACACGACCACCACGCCCACGATCCGCACGCCCATACCGAACACGCGCACGACGAGCACGCCCACGACGAACACGCCCACGCCGTCGATCCCCACGTCTGGCTCGATCCGATCCTGGTGAAGCAGTTCCTCCCCGAGATCGCGCGCCTGGTCCGCACGAGCGTCGCCGAGTCCGGTCGCGGCGATCCCGCCGCCGTCGACGCCTCCCTCGTCCCGCTCCTCTCGCGTATCGATGAGATCGACGCCGCCTATCGCCGCGACCTCGCCCCTGTCGCGGGCCGCGCCATCATCACGCACCACGCCGCGTTCGGCCGCCTCGCCGAGCGCTACGGCCTCCGTGTCGTCGAGGTCATCCGGCCCGTTGAGAGCGCCGAACCCTCCCCCGCGAATCTCGCGCTCGTCACCGATGCCATCGCCCGCGAGGGCGTGCGCGCCATCTTCACCGAGCCGCAGTTTGACGCCCGAGCCGCCGAACGGATCGCCCAGCACGCCGGCGTACGCCTCGGCTCGCTCGACCCTCTCGGCACCGGCGACTGGTTCGCGATGATGCGCGCGAATCTCGAGGCCCTCGCCACCAATCTCGCCGAATGACCCGCAACACGCCGATACTCCACGCTCGACCCGCGCACGAACCCACGACGCCGCGCCATGCACCCCGAACCCGCCACAGACATCGCCATCGACATCCGCGACGTCTCGTTCGCCTACGCCCGGCCCGGCGCCGAACCGCTCGTCGCCCTCGAACGCGTCTCGATCCAGGTTCGCGCCGGTGAACGCCTCGGGATCCTCGGCCCCAACGGTGGCGGCAAGTCCACGCTCCTCAAGCTCATGCTCGGGCTGCTCACGCCCCAATCGGGCAGCATCAGCATCTGCTCCCGTTCGGCCCGCGACGCCCGACGCGCACGCCTCGTCGGGTACGTCGCCCAGCGCGTCGAAGCCGAACTCACCTTCCCCATCAGCGCCCGCGAAGCCGTCCTCATGGCGATCGAGCTTGGAACCCCTCCGTGGACCGGGCGCTCCCGTGCCTCACGCGATCTCGCCGCCGACTGCCTCGAACGCGTCGGCGCCGAAGCCCTCGCCGACAGGCCCATCGGCTCGCTCTCCGGCGGACAGCTCCAGCGCGTCATGATCGCCCGCGCCCTCGGACGCCGACCCCGCGTCCTCCTGATGGACGAACCAACCGTCGGCATCGATCCGTCCGGTCAGCAGCGCTTCGGCGAACTCGTCGCCCGCCTTCGCGCCGAACTCGGGCTGACCATCGTCATCGTCAGCCACGACGTCCGCGCCATCGCCGCCGGATGCGATCGCGTCGCCTGCCTCAGCCGAACCCTCCATTACCACGACGCCCCCGCCGGACTCACGCCCGCCGTCCTCGCCGAGGTCTTCAAGCACGATCTCGCCGCGGTCTTCGGGGATGTCCACATGGACGCCCACCGCGCCGCCGAGTGCGACGCCAAAGATCACGCGCACACCCACGGCCCCGGCTGCACGCACGATCACCACGCCAACCCGCACGCGTCCCCCAGAGGCGACGGCGCATGAACACCCTCCGATACCTCACGCAGTCACCGGCCGATCTCTTCTGGCCCGGCGTGCTCACTCTCTTCTGGCCCGGCGTGCTCACCCTTCTCATCGTCACCGCCATCTGCTCCCTGCTCTCCGTCGTCGTCGTTCTCAAGCGCATGGCCTTCGTCGGACAGGGCGTCAGCCACGCGGGTTTCGGCGGCGTCGGCGTCGCCGCCGCGCTCGGCGTCGCCACCTCGACACCCGCCACCCTCGCGATCGTGCTCGCGTTCTGCCTCGCCTCCGCGTTCCTCATCGCCGCGCTCTCTCGCAGGCGCGACACCAAGCCCGACACCGCGATCGGCATCGTGCTCGTCGGCGCCATGGCCCTCGGCTCTGTCCTGCTCCATCTCGCCCACGAGTGGTACCCCACCGAAAGAGTCCCCGGCTGGGAGGGCATCCTCTTCGGCTCCATCCTCTTCTCCGGCTGGGCCGACGCGATGTGGAGCGCCGGAGTCGCCTCCGGCATCCTCGCCCTCGCCACCTGGTTCCGCCGCCCCGTCGTCGCATGGGCGTTCGACGAGTCCGCCGCAGAGGCGATGGGCGTACGCGTCGGCACAGTCCGAACGCTCGTGCTCATCCTCGTCACGCTCGCCATCGTTCTCGCCATGAAGCTCGTGGGAGTGGTGCTGGCAACCGCCCTGCTCGTCCTGCCCGGAGCGACCGCGCTCGCTCTCTCCGATCGCTGGAGAGCCGTTCTCACACTCTCGATGCTCGTCGGCCTGCTCGGCGCCGCATCGGGCATCGTCATCAGCTTCGAGGCCGATTGGCCGTCGGGCGCCTCCGTCGTGCTCGCCCTCGTTGCGATCTACGCCGCCGCCAGGGGCGTTCGAGCCGTCTCCGGCCGCCGCTGATCTACACTTCGCGCCGCGTGCCGTGCGTGACACGCCCCAATCACAAGCCGCCCCCGCGAGGTATCCCATGAAGGCCGAAACCATCCTTGCAGAACTCAACCGCCTCCGAAGCGATCTGCCCAAGGACCCGTCCGATATCGAGTGGCTCACCCTCCACCACGTCTTCTGCTTCGTCTCGTACAAGGTCGCCGACCTGCAGAAGTACCTCGACGAGCAGGCCGCCAAGGGCGCGTTCGACGACTTCGAGCCATGACTCCCGCGCGCCGACCGCCCGAGCGAGCCGCACGCCCTCCCCCGAAATGGGCCTTGCATCCCGGCCCCGTCCACGCGATAATCCGCCCATCGCGCCACGCGATCGGTGCCCAGGCGTTTCATCCTCGCCAAAGCCCTTGAGCACGCGCGACGACCGGTGGTGAGCGTCCTTCTCATCCCGGGCGCTGTGCCGCGGGCGACGGTCCGCGGGAAGGAGTTCGGCGGCAATCCTTGTACAGGGCTTGCGACGGCTGAACAGGTCCTTCGGAAAAGGAGGTGATCCAGTGATCAACGGTGACTGTACGAAGGGGCTTCGCTCGTAACGAGCGTGCTCGACGGAGCTGCGCTTGAGCGCGCCCCGACCAAACACGCGGCCGAGGGTCGAGAGACCCCCGGCCGCTTTGCTTTGCCGAGTGCCCGGAACGTTCCACCCAAAGCTCCCAAGCCCAAGCGCTTCCTCCGCGTCCGAAAAACAACACTGGCCCGCCCGAGGGCGAGCCAGTGTGTTGCTGTCAGTCGCGTCGGGCATCACACCCGACAAGCATCGCTTAGCGACGACGACGCGCCGCCAGACCCGCGACGCCCAGGAGCGCCAGGGCGCCCGGAGCCGGGATCAGGTTGCGGCTGTAGCCCATCGCCGCGTGGTACGCGCCGGGGCCGGGGCCGGACGAGGAGATACCCGTCGCGATCCACGTCGCGCCCTGGGCGATCAGCTGGCTGCGGAGAGCGTTCTCGCTCTGGGCGAGCTGGCTGATGGCGTGGAAGACGTAGAAGGAGACCGACGCGCCGTCGGCGATGGCGCCGCCGTTGACGTTGACCAGGTCGATCGTCATGCCGGCGCCCAGGTCGCCCAGGCCGAAGAGGCCGCCGCCCGGAGCGGAGTTGAGGAACGGCGTGGAGGCGTCGCGATCCTCGAAGCCGTAGTAGGACGAGTCGACGACGTCGCCGCCGATCGGGTCGAGGCGGGCGTACTCAGAGAAGAAGGAGGGGAGGATGTCCCAGTCAACCTCGCGGTTGTAGAGGGCGCGGGTGAGCGCGGCGCCCGACGTGTTGGTCACGGTGACCTTGATGCCGACGACGTTGG
>JAPKGU010000025.1 GCA_026647565.1 Phycisphaerales bacterium
GACATCCTGATCTGGTATGCCGACAATATCACCATCCGGCGCAATCATATTCACCACAACCGCTACGGGCTGCACTTCATGTTCAACAAGAACGCGACCGTGCAGGACAACATCATCGAACACAATTCCGTCGGCGCCTACATGATGTATTCCGCCAATCTGGTGCTGACCGGCAATCAGTTCATCGATAACCGGGGGGCGAGCGGCTACGCAGTCGCCTTCAAGGACATGGACAGCGCCAGGGTGCAGCGCAACATCTTCATCGGCAACATCTCTGCTCTGTATCTGGACAATTCCCCGTCGCTCTACGATGTCAATAACACCATCGAAGACAACTTCATCGCCTATAACGACATCGGGCTGACGGCGCTGCCATCCGTCCAGCGCAACATCATCCGACGCAACACTTTCCTGGAAAACTACCAGCAGATCAGCGTCCAGGGACGCGGCGATCTGCTGCGCAATCAGTGGACCTACGAAGGCGAGGGCAACTACTGGAGCAACTACGTCGGCTACGACCGCGACGGCGACGGGATCGGCGATATGCCGTTTCGCGCCGAAAAGCTCTTCGAAAGTCTGACCGACAATGAACCGGTGCTTCGCTTGTTCGCCTTCAGCCCCGCCAGCCAGGCGATTGACTTCGCCGCCTCGGCGTTCCCGTCGCTGCGCCCTGATCCAAAGGCAATAGACGAAGCGCCGCTGATGACCTATACTTTACCCGCCGGAATGACAGAAGATTCACCGGGGGTTGCTGTCCCCCTGGCAGCCGCCGCCTTCGCACTGCTGGGCGTCGGCGCATCGATCTGCGTCGTCGCGCTGCGAAGCGGCTCGAACCGGCGACAGCCAGCACGACCACCCGTAGGCGTCGCCCAGGGAAGTCCTTAGGGCGCGGGGAGTACATGATGATCACAGCCAAAAACCTCAGCAAACGATACGGTAGGGCGCTCGCCCTTGACAACCTGTCTTTCAGCATCGAGGCGGGTGAAGCGGTGGCGCTGTGGGGCGCGAATGGCGCAGGCAAGACCACCACGCTGCGCTGCCTGCTCGGCGTTCAGGGCTTCGAGGGCGAACTCCGGGTCAACGGCATCGATGTGGCGCAGAACAGCAAAGCAGCGCGCGCCGCCATCGGCTACGTGCCCCAGGAGACGCGCTTCTACGATATGCCCGTCCTGGAGACGCTGCACTTTTACGCCCGGCTCAAGAAGGCGAGTGCGGCGCGGGTCGGTGCGGTCCTGGAACAGGTGCAGCTGACCGCCCACCAGAACAAGCGCGTGAGTATGCTTTCCGGCGGCATGAAACAGCGCCTCGCGCTGGCGGCGGCGCTGCTTTCCGACCCGCCGATCCTGGTGCTGGACGAGCCAACCGCCAACCTGGATGTGCAGGCGCAGCGCGACTTCATCCAGACCGTGCAGGCGCTCAATCAGTCCGGCAAGACAATTGTCTTCTCATCGCACCGCCTGGACGAGGTGATCGCCCTCGGCAGCCGCGTGCTGGTGCTTTCCGAAGGCAGGCTGCAGCTGGAATGCGCGCCGCCGGAACTGGCGGGCAAACTCGGTCTGCACCGCTGGCTGCGCATCTGGGTGGCGGCGCAGCACAAAGAGCCGACGCTCCAGGTCCTCAACGAGCAGGGCTACACCTTCATGCCCAACGGTCGAAGCGTCTACGTCCAGGTCAGCCTGGGCGGTAAGATCGCGCCGCTGCGTTCTTTGGAACAGGCACGCATCCCCGTCGAAGACTTCGACCTGATCGAAGGCGAAATGTCGCCCTTGGAGGGAAATCATGATTGACTTCGCCAACGTCTGGGCGATCACCCTGAAAGAACTGCGCGATGCGCTGCGCAACCGCTGGTTCATCGTCTTCACCATCGCCTTCGCCGTGCTGGCGCTGGCGCTTTCCGCGCTGACCCAGAACAGCGGATCGCTCACCCGCACGGTGAGCTACAGCCGCACAGCCGCCAGCCTGATCAATCTGGTCATGCTGTTCGTGCCGCTGATCAGCCTGACGCTCGGTTCAGCCAATCTCGTCGGCGACCGCGAGACCGGCGCGCTGTTCTACCTGCTGGCACAGCCGGTCAGCCGCGTTGAGGTGCTGCTCGGCAAGTATCTGGGGCTGGCGGGCGCGCTGCTGGCGACGCTCACGCTGGGCTTCGGCGCGGCGGGCGCGGCGCTGGCGCTTCAGGGCAGCCTTCAGGATGCCGGCGGCTACCTCTTCTCGGTGGTCCTTGCTTACCTGCTGGCGCTGGCGATGCTCAGCCTGGGCTTTCTGATGTCCACCCTCGCCCGGCGGACGACGGCGGCGCTCGGCGGCGCGCTGTTCCTGTGGCTGCTGCTGGTCTTCATCGGCGACCTGGGCGTCATGGGCGCGTCGGTCGCCATGCGTTTGCCGATTGAAACGGTCTTCACCATCGTCGTCGTCAACCCGCTTCAGATGTTCAAGATCGCCTCGATCCTGACCATCCAAGCCAGCCTGGATGTGCTGGGACCGGCAGGCATGTACGCCGCCGACCAGTTCGGCAGGCTGCTGCTGCCGCTGCTGCTGTCCGGCTTGGTGCTGTGGATCGTCATCCCTTTGGCGGCAGCGCTCAGCCTGTTCGCCCGTCAGGAAAAGTTCGTCATCAAGCGCAGTGCGCTTGCTTAAAGAAGTCGAGTGCTGGTTCTACAGGAGAAGTTCATGTCGCAGCATCATGATCAAGGCGATCCCCAGCTGAATCCTAACCTGGCGGCTGCCGCTCTCATCCTTGTCTTCTTCGTCATCCTTGGCGTGATCCTGATCGGCGCGCCGCTGATGCCGCCGGAATCCTCCGGCGACTCGCAGGGCGTTGTGGTCGCGCAAGGGGAGATGACCGAAGCGCCGTCCCTTGAGCCAACCCAGGAACCGACGCTCCCGCCCACCGGCACGCCGCTTCCGACTGACGAGCCTACTCAGGAACCGACGCTCCCGCCCACCAGCACGCCGCTTCCGACCGACGAGCCTACTCAGGAGCCGACCCCCGCGCCGACCGAAGCCGCCGCCGCTCCTCCTGAAGGCGCAGTCGTCCTTGCCGATTATGACCCCGCCCTGGTTGAACTGGGGCGCACGCAGTTCACCCTCTGCGCCGCCTGTCACGGCGCCGATGCGCGCGGTCTGCCCAACCTCGGCAAGGACCTGGTGGAAAGCGAATTCGTCGCCTCCCAGACCGATGAGCAGCTGGTCCAGTTCATCATCACCGGACGTCCGATCTGGGACCCGCTCAATACCACCGGCATCGACATGCCCGGCAAGGGCGGCAATCCGGCGATGACCACCGAGCAGATTCAGGCGGTTGTCGCCTACATCCGCACCCTCGCGACTGAAAACGCCGGCGGCGCAGCAGCCCCGGCAGCCGAAGCCACGCCGGAGACCGCCGACGCCGCGCAGGAAACCGCCGAGTCGGTCGTCCTTGCCGATTATGACCCCGCCCTGGTCGAACTGGGACGCACGCAGTTCACCCTCTGCGCCGCCTGTCACGGCGCCGATGCGCGCGGTCTGCCCAACCTCGGCAAGGACCTGGTAATAAGCGATTTCATCTATTCTCAGACCGATGAGCAGCTGGTACAGTTCATCATCACCGGGCGACCGATTTGGGACCCGCTCAACACCACCGGCATCGACATGCCCGGCAAAGGCGGCAACCCGGCGATGACTACCGAGGAAATCCAGGCGATTGTCGCCTACATCCGCACCCTGGCGGCTCAGAACGCCGGGAGCTGATCGGGAGCCGCAGACGCTACGGAGTGCATCATGCGTTTCATGCTGGTTCTTCTGCTCGCTCTCGCACTGTTCCTCGCTGCCTGTCGCGGCGACTCGGGGGCGGAAACCCTGGTGACCGATGTTGCCATCGATCTCCAGGTCGAACCGAACCCGCCGGCGGTCGGCGAGGGGGTGCTGCGCATCACCCTCACCGGCGCAGATGGCGCGCCCATCGATGGCGCGGCGCTGAGCGTGCGTGGTGATATGGATCACGCGGGCATGGAGCCGGTCTTCGGCGAAACCCGCGACAGCCAGGCGGGGGTCTATCAAATCCCCATCGCCTGGTCAATGGGCGGGGGTTGGATCGTGCAGGTGACGGCGACGCTCCCGGAAAACCGGGGCGTCGCTCGGAACAGCTTCGAGCTTTTCGTCGAGGCGGTCTCGGCGGACAGCATCATCAATACGGGCGGCGCTGAAGCCACCGAAGCGGCGACGCCCGCCGCCGGCGCGCTGCGCATCGTCATCCCGGCAGGGACCGGCGCGCTGATCGAAGCCGGGCAGGACCCAGGGATCATCCCCAGCGAGATATACCTGAGCCTGAGCGCACAGAGCGCCCTGGTCATCGTCAACAACGATACTGTTGACCACACGGTCGGGCCGTTCTTCGTCCGTGCGGGCGAAACCATCCGCCAGGCGTTCAGCCGCCCGGCAGTCTACGAAGGAGGGTGCAGCATCCATCCGGGTGAGCAGGTTCGAATCGTGGTGGAGGCGTAAAGCGCTCGTGGAAGGAGATCATGGTTTTCAAGCGTGCAAGTCTATGTCTGGCGGCGCTGGCAGCCGCCCTGCTGACCCTCGCCGCCTGCGGCGCGACGGCGAGCAGCATCCCGGCGACCGTCACCCCTGAGCCAGAAGTCGAAACACCGGCTTATCTGGGCGACCTGCGCGGCGCGGTCTTCGACCCACCCCGCCCCATCAGCGATTTCACATTCGCCTCGACGACCGGTGAATCGTTCACGCTGAGCGAACATCGGGGCGAATTAATCCTGATCTACTTCGGCTATCGCTCCTGCCCTGATTTCTGCCCGACCACGTTCGCCGAGCTGAAGCGGGTATACGCCGCGCTCAATGAGCCTGCCGACCGGCTCAAGATCGTCTTTGTGACGGTCGATCCCGAACGCGACACGATGGATTACCTGAAGCCTTATGTGGAGTTCTTCCACCAGGACTTCATCGGCGTGCGCGAGGAAGGCGAGGGATTGCAGGCGCTGATGGATCAGTTCGGCGCGGTCGCCGAAAAACGCCAGATGAGCGACTCGGCGCTGAACTACCTGATCGATCACACGGCGTCGCTCTTCCTGATCGGGGCGGATGGACGCCTTCAGGCGCAGTACCTTTACGGAACGGACGACGCCGACATCACCCACGACCTCCAGATCATCCTGGAAGCGTGAGGTAGCGCTCCGCCAGCTTCCCACATTTTCTTCTCTCTGGTTCTATTCAACCCTCTGCCTCGCCGCCGGCACGTCTGGGCGGATGCGGCTGCGGGCTGCTATTTCATCACTTAAAGGAGTGCAACATGAAGGGTTATCGTATCCTGCTGGTCTTCGTCGCGCTGTGTCTCCTCTTCCCAGCCGCCGCCTTCGCGCACGACGAGGAATGTCATGTCTCGTATCTGTTCAATGCCTGGGTGCGCCCCGCCGAAGCGGCGATGCCCAACAGCGCAGTCTACGGTCAGCTGGTCCACATCGGCGACATGCCCGATACGCTGGTGAGCGCCAGTTCCGACGCCGCCGAAGTGGTGGAGCTGCACGAGATGATCATGGGAGAGGGCGATGTCATGCAGATGCGCCCGGTCGAAGGCGGCTTCGTCGTCCCGGCAAACGGCTTCCTGCTGCTGGAACCGGGTGGACTGCACATCATGCTGATCGGGCTGAAGCAGCCGCTTGTGCCCGGCGACGAGATCACCGTCACGCTCAATTTTGAACACGCCGGCGCGGTTGAGCTGGTCGCGCCCGTTCGCGACATGGACGCCGAGATGGCGATGGGCGCTATGGGCGAAGGCGGCATGGCGATGGACTCTTCCGCCATGAGTATGGGGATGGACTGGGGCAACGCCTGTGCCCACGTCTATTTCCTTGATCCCTGGGTGCGTCCTTCCGTCCCCGGCGCGCCGAACAGCGCCGCTTTTGGCATGCTGGTCAACCTGACCGGTGAGGATGTGACGCTGGTCGCCGCCAACGCCGAAGTCGCCGAAGTGGTCGAACTGCACGAGATGGTGATGGGCGCAGGCGATGTCATGCAGATGCGCCCGATTGAGGGCGGCATCGCCGTGCCGGTAGGCGGCGGTGGGCAGGAGCATGGCGACGAGGAACATGGCGGCGCCGAGGAACTTTCCGAGGACCATGACCCCGTCGCGCACGGGGGCGGCGAGGAGTGTTTCGATACTGCCGGTTCGGATCTCCTCGCTGAAGAGGCGCATGGAGACAGCGGGCACGACGGGGAGCATGAGCCAGCCGGCGATGGCGAAGAAGGGGCGCAGGGTCGCGGGCTGGCCGGGACCGAGGATCGCGCCGGCGAAGACGCCCCCGGTGAGAAGCAGGAAGAGGGAGATGACGATCCACCCGACGGGGAGCAGGAAGAAGGAGAGGAACTCGCGCTTCGCGATGGCGAGGAGGATGCTCACGCCACGTCCTCCTTCCGCGGGACGGGTGGGGTGGGGGCGCTGATGCCAGTGAGGCGCACGAAGACGTCTTCGACGCTGGAGCGGTGGAGTCGGAGCTCGCGGACGGGGATGCCTCGCTGGGCGAGGAGGGCGCTGAGGCGGACGCGGGGATCGTCGCGCCCGCTCTCGACGGGGCGCTCGTCGCGCTGGGTGATCGGGGCACGGGCGAGGAGCCACGAGGCGTCGACGCGTGTGATCTCCGGCTCCTCGGGTCGGCACGAGCAGGCCGCTGCGAGGGCGGCGCGGAGAGCGGACTCGTCGGCGGCGGCCTCGACGACGAGGCGGGGCGGTTGGCCGTGGGCGTGGATGAGTTCGTCGGGCGAGCCGTCGGCGCGGAGCTCGCCCCCGGCGACGATGAGGATGCGCGAGCAGATCTGCTCGATCTCGGGGAGGATGTGCGAGGAGATCAGCATGGTGCGATCGGTGCCGAGTTCGCGCACGAGGGCGCGCATGCGGGCGATCTGGGTGGGGTCGAGGCCGTTGGTCGGCTCGTCGAGGATGAGGACCCTGGGGTCGTGGAGGATGGCGGCGGCGAGGCCGACCCGCTGGCGGTAGCCCTTGCTGAGCTGACCGATCGGCCGAGCGCGGACGTCGCCGAGCCAGCAGCGTTCGATGGCACGATCGAGGGCCGCGCGTCGCTCGCGCGGGGGGATGCCCTGGATCGATGCGCGGTACGCGAGGAAGTTTCGGACGGACATCTCCGGATAGGAGGGGGCGGACTCGGGGAGGTATCCGAGGACGCTTCGTGCGGCGATCGAGCGGGTGAGGGTGTCGTGGCCGCAGAGCGAGGCGCATCCGGCGTCGGGGGGGATGATGCCTGTGAGGATGCGGATGGTTGTGGACTTTCCGGCGCCGTTCGGTCCGAGGAGGCCTGCGACCTGTCCGGGGCGGAGCTCGAACGACACGCCCTTGAGGGCGTGGAGGCGTCCGTACCATTTGTGCACGTTGGAAGCGGCGATCATGCCGATCAACAGGGTAACGGGTTTCCGGGATCGCCGCCGGGCGCGCGCGTGGCGCGAAGTCCGGGGCGTCTAGGATCCCTCGTGCAAGCGGGCGGGAACAACTTGGAAGACGACCAGAGCGGAGGGTTGCGGGGCGTGACGGAGCCGAGCGGCGGGGGCGATGAGGCGGCGACGATCCTCGCGGCGATCGACGTGGGGTACTGCGTCGTTGACTTCCAGGGTCGGATGGTGTGGAGCAATCGCTGGGCCCGCGGGCTTGAGGATGGTGTTCGGGGGCGGATCGCGGAGGAGTGCCGCGCGTTCCTGGATCGGCGTGCGGCGCACGCTTCCCGGCGCGCGCTCGGTCCTGAGGATCGTCCGCCGGAGTCGTGGGGTCCGTTGGAGCTGTCGCGTGGGGACGGCGCGGTTTTCTATGAGCTGACGTGCGTCCGGGATCCTTCGTCCGAGGCGATCGGGGCGAACGCTCGTGCGATCGGGACGATCCGGGACATCACGGGGGCGCGTCGGACGCGGATTCAGCGCGAGACGCTGGCGAAGGCGGGCGAGGAGCTGGTTCGGCTGGATCGCGAGGCGATCCGGAAGATGAACGCGCACGAGCGGCTGAAGGTGCTCGAGTCGAAGATCATCGCGTACAACCATGATCTGCTGCACTTTGACCACTTCGTGGTGCGTCTGCTGAACGAGAAGACGGGGAAGCTGGAGATCGTGTTCTCATCGGGATTGCCGCCGGAGATCGACGACCTTGACATCTTTCCGGAGGCGGAGAACAACGGGATCAGCGGGTGGGTGGCGGCGACGGGTCAGAGCTACATCTGCCGCGACGTGAGCGCGGACGAGAAGTTCCTTCCCGGGCTTTCTGGCGCGAAGAGTTCGCTGACGGTGCCGCTGCGTCTGCACGACCGGGTGCTGGGGATCATGGACGTGGAGTCACAGCAGGCGTGCGCGTTCAGCGAGGAGGACCGGGCGTCGGCGGAGGTGTTTGCGCGCCACATCGCGATCGCGCTGCACATGCTGGACCTTCTGGTTGCGGAGCGATCGACGACGAACGAGGCGGTGAGCCAGCGTGTGGGGAGCGAGGTCTCCGAGCCGCTGCAGGACATCGTGCGAGAGGCGGAGTGGCTGGACAAGATCGCGTCGTCCGATCCTGAGGTGCAGCGTCACATCGACCGCATCAAGATGGACGTGGACGCGATCCGTCGTCGGATGACCGAGGTGACGAGCGGGCCGCAGACGCTTCTGGGCGTTGAAGAGGCCATGGCGCACCGCGCGCCGGACCCGGCGATCGCGGACCGCTGGATTCTGGTGGCGGACGACGAGCCGAAGATCCGTCGGGTGATCGGCGACGTGCTGCGCAATCGCGGGGCGAAGGTCGTGGTGGTGGACAATGGTGCGGCGGCCATCGAGTATCTCGAGGCGTGCCAGCGGGGCGAGTATCCGCCGTTCGAGCTGGTGGTGAGCGACATCAAGATGCCGGACCGGAACGGGTACGAGGTGTTCAGCGCGACGCGGCGCTGCCTCGGGAACGTGCCGGTGATCCTGATGACCGGCTTCGGCTACGACCCGCACCACTCGATCGTGCGTGCGTCGCAGGAGGGGCAGCGGGCGGTGCTCTTCAAGCCGTTCCAGATCGAGAAGCTGCTGGAAGAGGTTCGTGCGGCGCTGCCCCAGCGGGGCGGCGAATCGCCTCCGGCGCAGGGGTGACGCGGGTCAATCGGCGCGACGGGCGACGAGGACGCGGGCGAGCCCCTCGTGGTCGTGGAGGATGCGCGCATCGGCCAGGAGAGGGTGGGCGCGTGCGAGGGTGAGGACTTCGGGCGCGGTGCACGCGGCGATCTCGATGAGGATCTGCCCGGCGGGGGCGAGGAGCTCAGGGCCGTGCCGGATGAGGGGCTTGACGAGGGCGAGTCCGTCCGGACCGCCACGGAGCGCGGCGTGCGGCTCGTGGTTCTTGACGTTTGGTTCGACGGCCTCCCACTCGTGGTCGGGGATGTAGGGCGGGTTTGAGACGAGGTAGTTGAGAGAGCCGTTGGAGCCGGCGACGGGGTGGGCGCGGACGGGGGCGAGGAGGTCGCCATGGGCAAACTCGACACGGTCGGCGACGGCGTGGCGTGCGGCGTTGGCGCGCGCGACGTCGAGCGCGTCGGTGGAGATGTCGGTCGCGACGACGCGGGCGCCCGCGAGGCGCTTGGCGAGGGCGATGGCGATGCACCCGGAGCCGGTGCAGACGTCGGCGATGAGGAGGGGCGCATCGGGCGGGGTTGCCTCGGGCGCGGCTCCGTGTGAGCTTCGGGTGGCGCGGGCGTGCTGGAGCACGTGCTCGACGATGACCTCGGTGCTCGGGCGGGGGATGAGGACGCGTTTGTCGACGTGCATCGGCAGGCCGAAGAAGTAGCCGTCGCCGACGAGGTACTGCACGGGCTCGTGGTTCAGGGCGCGGGTGACGAGGTCGCGCAGTCGGGCGCGTTCCTGATCACTGGCGGGTCGATCGACGTCGAGATAGAGCTTCAGGCGTTCGCAGCCGAGGATGTGGGCCATGAGGAGTTCTGCGGAGAGGCCGGGCGCGTCGAGGCCTTTCTTGGTGAAGGCGTCGCGCATCCACTGGAGGAGCTTGCGCGTCGTCCACGCTGCGGGTTGGGCTGCGGATTGGGCGGCGGGTTGGGCCTCGCTCTGTGCCATCGCGGGGATTGTTGGCGGCGAGGGCTCCGGAGGCGGTGCGAACCAGCTCGGGGAACGGCGAAGGGCCGGGGTGCCGAAGCGTGCGGCTCGCCAATCCATAAATTGTCTTTATGTATTCATATGTCTGCATCGATTGGATTCATGCTCCATCGCACGCCATGATTGTGCGCTGAAGCACCCGTCTGACCAGGAGCAACGACCATGGCATCCACCCGCCCCGACCCCTTCAAGGCACGCCAGACCCTCAAGACCGCCCACGGCACCTACACCTACTTCTCGCTCGACGCCCTGAAGAAGGCGGGCATCGGCCACGTCGACAAGCTGCCCTACTCCATCAAGGTCCTGCTGGAGTCCATGCTCCGCAACCTTGACGGGTTCGTGGTCACGGCCGACGACGTCAGCGGCATGGCCAACTGGAACGCCAAGAGCCCCGCCAAGGAAGAGATCCCCTTCATGCCCGGGCGCGTCGTCCTCCAGGACTTCACCGGCGTGCCGTGCGTGGTGGACCTTGCCGCGATGCGCGACGCCGTGAAGAAGCTCGGCGGCGACCCGAAGGCCATCAACCCTCTCGTCCAGTGCGACCTCGTCATCGACCACTCCGTGCAGGTCGATGCGTTCGCCTCCAAGGTCGCGCTCACGATCAACTCGCAGAAGGAGTTCGAGCGCAACAACGAGCGCTACGAGTTCCTGAAGTGGGGCCAGCAGTCGCTGAGCAACTTCAGCGTGGTGCCCCCCGCGACCGGCATCGTCCACCAGGTGAACCTTGAGTATCTCGCCAAGGGCGTGCTCACCAAGAAGGAGGGCGGCGAGACCGTCGCCTTCCCCGACTCCTGCGTCGGCACCGACAGCCACACGACCATGGAGAACGGGCTTGGCGTCGTCGGCTGGGGCGTCGGCGGCATCGAGGCCGAGGCCGTCATGCTCGGCCAGCCCATCTACATGCTGACGCCCGAGGTCATCGGCTTCCGTCTGAAGGGCAAGCTCCCCGAGGGCGCGACCGCGACTGATCTCGTCCTTACCGTCACGCAGATTCTCCGCAAGAAGGGCGTCGTCGATAAGTTCGTCGAGTTCTTCGGCGACGGCATCGCGGCACTCTCCGTCCCCGATCGCGCCACCATCGCCAACATGGCGCCGGAGTACGGCGCGACGATGGGCTTCTTCCCCATCGACAAGGTCACCGTCGATTACCTGAGGTTCACCGGGCGCAGCGACGAGACCGTCGCGCTCGTCGAGGCGTATTGCAAGGCCAACGGGATGTTCTGGGCTCCCGGCACGCCCGAGCCCGAGTTCACCGACGTGATGGAGCTTGACCTCGGCACGGTGCAGCCGTCGCTCGCCGGGCCGAAGCGCCCTCAGGACCGCGTCCTGCTGAAGGACGTCAAAGCCGCGTGGAACAAGGAACTCGTCGACTCCTTCGGCAAGAAGGCACCCGCCGAGGCCGTTCACGTCGGCCGCTGGGCCAACGAGGGGGGCAACACGGCGGGCAAGGCCGTGAACTCGAATGCCGCGCCGGAGTCCGACGCGGGGTGTGCGGGCGTGCCCGTCACGATGGATGGCAAGTCCTTCAACCTGCACCACGGCGACGTGGTGATTGCCGCCATCACGAGCTGCACGAACACGAGCAACCCGGACGTGATGATCGCGGCGGGGCTTGTGGCGCGCAAGGCGCGGGCGCTGGGGCTGACGAGGAAGCCGTGGGTGAAGACGTCGCTGGCCCCCGGCTCCAAGGTCGTCACCGAGTATTACAACCGCGCCAACCTGACCGAGGATCTGGAGGCGCTCGGGTTCCACACCGTCGGCTATGGGTGCACGACGTGCATCGGGAACTCAGGTCCGCTGCCCGCGGAGATCGAGGGCGCGATCAAGCAGGGCGATGTCGTTGTCGCCTCGGTGCTGTCGGGCAACCGCAACTTCGAGGGGCGCGTCCACTCGAACGTGAAGGCCAACTACCTCGCCAGCCCGCCGCTGGTTGTGGCGTACGCGATCGCGGGCTCCGTCGCGATCGACCTCGCGACCGAGCCGATCGGCACCAGCAAGGACGGCAAGAAGGTCTATCTCAAGGACATCTGGCCGACCCACAAGGAAGTCCAGGACCTGAAGGCCATGTGCGTGACGCCCGAGCAGTTCCGCTCGCAATACGCCAACGTGTTCACGGGCAACCCGCAGTGGAACCAGGTCCCCGTCTCCAAGAGCGACCTGTACACATGGAAGGCCTCCAGCACGTACATCCAGAACCCGCCCTTCTTCGAGACCCTCACCGCCCAGCCCACGCCCCCCAAGCCCATCAAGGGCGCGAAGGTCCTCGTCTACGTCGCCGACTCCGTCACCACCGACCACATCTCCCCCGCAGGCGACATCGCCGAGGCCTCGCCCGCCGGTGAGTACCTGAAGTCGCTGGGGATCCCCAAGCCCGAGTTCAACTCCTACGGCGCACGGCGTGGCAACGACCGCGTCATGACCCGCGGCACGTTCGCCAACGTCCGCGTCAAGAACAAGCTCACCGCCGACGGCTCCGGCAAGCCCAAGGAAGGCGGCTGGACGCGTGACATGAGCACGAAGGGTGGCGGCACCGCGAACGGAAAGATCGACTGGATCTACAACGCATCCCTCAACTACAAGGCCGAGGGCACGCCGCTGATCGTCCTCGCCGGTAAGGACTACGGCATGGGCTCCTCGCGCGACTGGGCGGCCAAGGGCACGCTGCTCCTGGGCGTACGCGCCGTCATCTCGGAGTCCTTCGAGCGCATCCACCGCTCCAACCTCGTCGGCATGGGCGTCCTCCCTCTCTGCTTCATGGAGGGCGAGTCGGCCTCTTCGCACGGCCTCACCGGTGCGGAGACTTTCGACATCAACCTGCCCGTCAACGCCGAAGGACTCGTCGAGCCGCGCTGCGAGGTGCCCGTCACCGCGACGCGCGCCGACGGCGGCAAGATCACCTTCACCGCCCGCTGCCGCATCGACACCCCCGTCGAGGCCGAGTACTACCGCAACGGCGGCGTCCTCCAGACCGTCCTCCGCCGCCTGCTGAACGAGAGCAAGAAGCCGGCGATGGTGTGACCCTTGGACCTCCACGCCGATGTCAGCACCCTTCCCCTTTGGAAGCGTGCAACCTATGGCCTGTGCCTGATCGCGGGCATTGGCGGCCTGTTTCTCTTTTCCATCTTCCTTGTTGTCGATATCGCGGCGAACCCGCGGCGCCCGCACTCATGCTGGGTACTCCTGCCGGTCGCGTTCGCGATGGGGCACGTCGTGTGGGAGATGCGCGCGTCCGGCCCCATCGCGAAGACACGATGGATTCTCTTTCTGATCGCCACCGCCTCACTCGCATGGAACGCGTGGACGCTCATCGCCGATCCGATCGCCGCCGCCATCTTCGCCGCGTGGGGCGTGGCGAGCAGCGGCCTCATCTTCCTTGCGCGGCTCATCGCGCGAGCTGCGCCGGTTCGAAAGGACGACGCCCAATGACGCACGTTGCTCCTCCCGTCTCCATCTCCCTCCCTGTAGCTTGGGGCGAGATGGATGCCCTCGGCCACGTCAACAACGTCGTCTACTTCCGCTACCTCGAGTGCGCACGCGTCGAGTTCATGCGTCGCTGCGGCATGACCGAGCTGCGCACGCCGCAGGGCATCGGCGTCATCCTCCAGCACGTTCAGTGCCGCTTCCGCCGCCCCATCGTCTTCCCCGACACCGTCACCATTACCGCACGCGTCGCGTCCATCGAGGCCGACCGCTTCACGCTCGATCACGAGGTCATCAGCACAGCGCAAAGCGTCGTCGCGGCCGTCGGCACCAGCACGATCGTGACGTACGACTACACGGCGAAAACGAAGGTCGCGGTCCCTTCCGAGCTCCGGCGCGCGATCGAATCCATGCGAGCGTGACCCGCGAAGTGCGCGTGCAGATGCCACGCCGCACGCACGACACGCCACGTCCCGAGAAGCTCTGCCCGGTTTGCGGGCGGACTTTCCAATGGCGGAAGAAATGGGAGCGGGACTGGGAGCGGGTGGTGTACTGCTCGGATGGCTGCCGCCGGGGTGGCAAGCGTGGCGGATCGGGTCTTACTCGACGCGGTCGATGAGCAGCACGGAGAGGTCGCCGACCCTCGTCTCGCGTCCGTGCACGACGACGGGGACTCCGGCGCGAGCGATCACGTTCTCATCGACGGGCATGCCAGCGGCGTCGAGCAGCAGGTGGTACGCGGGCGTGCCATCCGCCCGCGCTGAGTAGAGCATTGCGGGGATTCCTCCCCGGATGCAGAGCATGGCGCAGGCGCGGTGCGCGAGTCCGTCGCCGGGCCTCATGGCACCGAGGTAGCACTTGGCGTCGAGGATCTCGCCCCGGAGCGTGATCGGGCGAGCGCCGTCCAGCGCGATGCCGGCGCTCAGTGAGCCGCCCTCTTCAACGCGCACGACCGCATCCTCGCCGGGCGCGAGTTCGATGATTTCCCGTCCGTCACGCTCGATGCGATACCCCTCGACGCGCACACGCGCGCCCGCGAACGCTTCGGCACGCTCCCGTGTCCCGCGCTTGCCCATCTCCGTCAGCATCGTCACGCGCCCAGCATCCTCGAGCAGGAGCGGATACGGCGATGCGACCAGCACGCCCTCGCGCGTGATCGGCCGCCCCGTCTCCCACGTTCCTCCGCCCGGCGCACGCTGCGCCCAAAGCATCCCGAATCCGGCGAACACCATCGCCCACAAGATCAGCGGCACCGCCACGCGCAGCCATCTGCGATGCGCACGCGGCAACGCGAGGTACCCGACATAGAACGGATCATCATCCGGAGATGTGCGCGCGCGGGAGGTGTCGCTCATGGGCTCCCTCCCGCCCGCTTCCGGTCACTCTCGATCTGCGCGGGTTCGACGGGCGTGCCGGGCGGGAGCGGCTCGGGGTTCAGGAGGACGCGTCGGCCGTTCACGCGGACCTGATAGGTTGCGATCTTCTCGGTGAAGGGCGGGGGGGACTGGCCGCTGGCGGGAAGGTACTGATAGCCGTGCCATGGGCAGGTGATGCAGCCGTCGACGACCTTCCCCTCGCCGAGCGGCCCGCCCTGATGGGCGCAGACGTTGGTGACGGCGGAGAGGCCTCCGTCGTGCCTGAAGATGGCGATTCGTTCGCGTCCCTTGAGACAGACGACTCGCGCGCGATTGTGCTTGATCTCGTCAACGGCGCAGACATCGAGCCAATGCGTGGGCGGCATGTCCCCCGCCGGCGCGGGCGGCGGGCCGTTGGCGTCGAGGGCGCGGGCGTCGAGCCGCGCTTCGCGCCGGCCGGCGACGGCGTGGAGGGCGCCGACGGTTGCGATGCCGATGCCGAGCATGATCGGGTAGACCGGCGAGCGTTCGGATTGCATCGCGCCGAGCGCGACGTGCATGACGAGGAGGGCGTATGCGAGGTACACCGACATGTGGATCCACTTCCAGGCGCGTGGGCCGAGGTTCGCGAGCCAGAAGTCGTGGCTCGTCGCGGCCATGACGAAGAGGATCAGGAGGGCCGCCAAGCCGAGGACCTCGAAGGGGAACGCGGAGACCGAGGCGAATGAAGAAGCGGGGAACCGCGCGAGCACGGCCGCGAGGGGGTTGTCCACGCCGAAGCCGCCGTAGTAGCCGAGAACGAGTGCCGCGTGAACGAGCGCGAGGAGGAAGGTCGTGACGCCGAGGTGGCGGCGGTTGTAGAGGAGCGGCGCGACACGCCGGTCGATTCGCGCGAGCGGACCGATGCAGAGGACGACGTGGAGGAGGATGATCGCTCCGGTGCCGGTGGCGCGGATGAGGAGGATCGGGAGATCGACGGCGCGATCGGCCCGGAGGAGGATCGATCCGGCGCCGACGAAGATCGCGAGGTAGCCGAGCACGGCGCCGAGGAGGATCATGTCGTAAGCGCGTTTGTGCGGGTTCCATTGCACTGCGCGGTAGGCGTTGCTCATGGGCGGCTCTCCGCCGCTCGCTCGGCCATAATCGGCTGCGGCCGACCGGCCATCGCGATCAGGAGCATGGCGATGAGGATCGCGCCGAGCGCGGTCCAGATGGTCGCGTGGACTCGTCGCTGATCGCGCGTCATGGGCGTGCCCCGTTGTGCGAGGCCCGGAGTTCGGGCCGCTCCCGTGGTGCCCGCGCCCACATCAGCAGCATCCACGGCCAGAGGGCCGCGACGCCGGGGAGGATGACCAGTCGGAAGGGCCATCGCGCGCCGCGTGCCGCGGGGTCGATGCGTGCGACGCCCGCCGAGACGAAGACGATCGCGATTGCGGCACCGAGTGCGAGGTAGACGCCGATAAGCCCGAGGACAATCGCCATTCACGCGTCTCCGAAGCCCGCCGCGGGCTGAGCCGGCCCTTCGGCGTTCGATGATTGATGCGGGCGAAAGGTGTCGTCGTTTCGGCGGCGATTCATCGGGGAGAGAGGTACTGCCAGATCTCGATGTCGCGGCACGGGTTGTCGCCGAGCCGGGTGATGCGGAGGGAGCGCCATCGCCGGTCGATGGCCCTGCTCCGTGCGTCGCCCATGCGGATGTCGTCGATGAGGAGGCGGCAGACGAGGCGGCGTCGCTCCATCGTGTCGCTGGCGGACGCACGCTCGAGAGCGGGGATCGCTTCTTCGCCGAGTCTGAACATCGAGGCCACGGCGATGAGAGCATCGCCCGCGATGTCGTTGTCCTCGATGTGCGGGAGCATCGCTTCGACGACCGCCTCTGCCTCGCCGGTGACGCCGCCGAACGAGAGGGCCATCGCGGCGCCGAGGCGGGCCTGGGCGTCGTCGGACCCGAGGGACTCAAGGAGGAAAGGGCGAGCGTCTTGAGCGTGCTCGATCAGCCAGCGAACGCTGCCTCCGAAGTTCGCCAGCTCAGCGTTCCAGTCGGCGATTCCGTCGTCGGCCAGCCCCTCGACGCTGACGCGGATGAGTAATGGGCCTGGGGGACCGGGGAAGCGGCGGAGGAGAGAGGCGGCGAACTGGCGCTGCTGGTGGTCGTCGCTGTGGAGAGCGGCGCGAAGGTCCGGCTCGGCTTCGGCGCCCATCATCCGGAGCATCTCCATCGCGCGGAGGGAGTTGAAGCGATGGTGGTCGGCCCGGAGGTCGCGGACGAGCCTGGACCTGAGGGAGGCGCGTTGACCGGGCGTGAGCGCGGCGCCATCGAGCCGCTCTCGGACTTCCCGGCGAACGCCCCAGGGCGATCCGGTTCCCATGTTTCGCTCGATGGCGACCAGGAGGCCGCTGGGGGCGTGGCGGCACCATTCCCCCGCGGTGATGAAGGACCGATGCTCGAACGAGGCCCACAGAACACCAGCGATGATGGGCATGGTCCACCACCGGACGCGACCGCAGCGCCGGCGCAGTTCGCCCGCCCGCTCGACGAGGCGCCCGCACTCGGGGCATCGGATCGGGAACCCGGCGCCCGCCGATCCTGAGAGGTCGTAGGCGCAGACGGGTCGGAGGAGCCAGTTCCACGGCAGCAGGTTGGCGTGCCAGGACCTGCGGGGTCCGGGGCACTTCCACCCTCGGACGCCGGCGTTCGCGTTGACGTGTGTGCCGCTCGCGTTCACGCGCCATTCCATCGGCTTGAGGACCCGCCTTGCGATCACTCGGAGTTGTGCGTCACGGCGCGGACTCGGGCGAGAGCAGCGCGAGGAGCGAGCGCCACTCGGCGTATCGATATTCGATCCGGCGCCGATCGTGGAGTTCTCTCACCATCGCGATGGCGCGTTCGGAGAGGTCCATCTGCCAGTCCTGGGCGGAGCGATCGCAGAAATAGACGCGGCACCCGAGCGGTCGGATGGGGTGCACGCCGCAGAGGTTCCCCTCCTGGAAGGGGCACCCGCCCCCCACCACCGCTGCGCGGATCTCGGCGATGTCGAGCGGGCGTCGGAGTCTGGTGATGGTGTACGCGGCTTCGAGCCCTGTGGTGTAGAGCCGGTGCCCGGTTCGGTCGAAGTTGCAGCAGCGTCCGGAGGCCCAGCAGGCCGGGCCTCGGGCTTCGACCTGATCGGCGATGATGGCGTAAACGGCTTCGAGGTCGCGGGCGACGGCGTCGCTCCGGGCGGCATCGAGCCAGGAGCGTGCGGCTTCGTCACTGGAGGGATGCGCGCTCAACGCGATGGGTCCAGGCGTCCTTCGATGGTGGCACGGACGAGCCGGATCTCGGACGGGGTGTGGGGCTTGCCTCGCCCGATTCCGGGACAACTCCGCCCGGCGCGCACCCAATCGGCCTCCGATCGCAGGAGTGAGGGCCAGAACGGCCAGGCGCGGCACTGCGCGGGCCGATGCTCGTAGACGCCGCAGACCGCGCGCCCCGGCACTGTCTCTCGATCGAGAAAGACGCAATCGAACGCCTCGGCGCGCTGCACCTCCCGCAGGGATCGCCCGAGGGACGATGTGATGCAGTACTCGTGCTCGAAGGCAGAGGGAGTCATGCCGAACCGTGCGGCGAGGGCCTGGACCTCATCGTCGTTGACGTGGACGTACCCCGGCGGACCGGAGCAGCAGTTGCCGCACATGGTGCAGGAGAATCGGAGTCCGTCCGGATCGAACCACTCTGATTGCTCTTGCTCGGTGGCGGGCATGGTGGTCAGTCTCTGGCGCAGGCGCGTTCGATGGCGTCGCAGCGTGCCCTCGCATCGGCGACGGCGTGCCTTGTCTGTGCCTCGACCTCGGCGCGTTCCTTCTCGTCGGTCAGGAGCGGCAGATTGATCATCACGTTCCACGCCCCCGCGCGGGCGCAGGCCTCGGCGAGCACGGCGGCGATGGCAAGGTCTGAGCGAAGGTGTTGATTCGAGATCGGTCCGAGGCGTTCGAAGAGCCGGAGGAGGTCGTTGGCGACGGCGATCATGGAGCGCGGGGCCTGGATCGAGGCGGCGACGGCGGGCGCCCATTGAGCGATCCGGCGGGCGTCGGACTCGGGGAGCTTCTGGAGGGCGTTGACAACGCCGTACGCCTCCATGTCTGCGACTGCCAGATCGAGGAGCAGACGACGAGCGCCGGCGAGCGTCGCGGCGGCGGCTTCGAGCTCGGGGCGGTGCGATTCGAACGCCTTCTTGCCGAGGGAGTACGCGACGACCATCGATCCCAGCGCAGAACCCAGCGCGCCCGTGGCGGAGGCGACGGCACCGCCCCCGGGGGTCGGGGACTTGGCGGCGACGGCATCCAGCATCGGGGCGAGATGCCCGAGGGCCGACTGGCCTGGATCGGGCGAGCCGCCCTGAGAATCTGGGGAAGACTTCGGCGATGGTGTGCCTTGGTTCACGCCCGATGGTAGGTGTTGCGTGCGTCTGTGCGGGATTCGTTCATCGCGCGGGCGATCGCGTGTTTGTCGGTGTGTCGCAATCCCCCTTGTGTGAAGTCGGACGTCTCGGTACCTTGATCGGGTCGGCGATGCCGGCCCCGGCGCTGCGGCGTCGGAGTCGGCGACAAGTGAAGGCGTCTGGGAGTTTGGAGTCGTTGGGTTCTGTTCACTGGTCGAGGTGGTCCGTCGCCCCATTCCGAGCATTCGCGAGTATCGATGAGGCGGGACGGCGGACGAGGGTCAAAGAGAGGTCAGCGTTCTAGGGCCACGCACAGAAACGGAGACATCAGAATGAAGGTCAGCGCCACCGCGCTGCGCGCGTTCCTGCTTGCCGGGATCGCCGCGGCGAATGCTTCTGCTCAGGTTGTTCAGGTCGACGAGACGCACCCCGACAAGCGTGTGCAGGAGGCCAGGCAGAAGGAGCCCGGCTCGGTGCACGAGGCGCGAGCGTTCGTCGACTGGTTCTACGGACAGAGGCGGAGCTCGGTTCCGCCGGAGCGAGTGATCTACGGCGCCGACGACCGGATCGAGGTGTGGGAGGAGACGGACCCCACGCTGCGGGCGATGTCGGAGGCGGCGTGCGTGGTCGCGTTCCCGTCCGAGATCGTCAACAACGGCAACGGCACGTACACGCTGACGACTGATCCCTGGCTCTCGCAGGGCGGCGCGCTGTGCACGGACGAGCCGTTCCGCGGGCAGCCGCAGATCGGGTTCTGCTCCGGGTTCCTTGTCGGCACGGACATCATCGCGACGGCGGGTCACTGCGTCGGCTCGGGCGGAGTGACGAGCGCGACGAACGTGGTGTTCATCTTCAACTTCGAGATCGACACGATGGGCGGATCGGCACCGACGATCGTGCCGGCGTCCGACGTGTACTTCGGCACGGCGCAGATCAATCAGGCGCTGGGCGGCGGTCTTGACCATTCCGTCGTGCGCGTCGATCGCGCGGTGACCGGTCGCAACCCGGTTCCGATCCGGCGCTCGGGCTCTCTGGCCGTCGGGGAGCCGCTGGCGGTGATCGGGCACCCGGTGGTGCTGCCGAAGAAGATCGCGGGCGGCGCGATCTGCAAGTCGAACGTCGGATCCGAGGGCTGGTTCGATTCCAACCTGGATACGTACGGGGGCAACTCGGGCTCGATGGTGGTCAACCTGAACACGTACGAGGTCGAGGGCATTCTCGTGCGAGGGAACCCCGACTTCACGTCGTCCGGCGGCTGCGTCCGCTCGGCGGTGCTTTCGGACAACCACAGCTCGTTCGAGGAGTGCTCGAAGACGACCGGCTTCGCGGCGCACGTGCCGCCTCTGGGCATGCAGGTCTCTCCGGCGGGGAACACGACGCACGTGGGCCTGGTGGGCGGTCCGTTCACGCCGGCGTCGGTCACGTACACGCTCTCGAACCCGACGGGCTCGAGCGTGAGCTACACGGTGTCGATGACGGCGCCGACGGGCAACGTGCTGATCAACGGCGGGACCTCGACGCTGTCCGGCTCGATCCCGGCGGGCGGGAACGTGATGGTGACGGCGTCGCTCTCGGGGAGCGCGAGCTCGCTCGGGGCGGGGATGTACACGGACACGATCGCGTTCACGGATGTGACGAACAGCCGCACGGTGAACGCGGTGCACACGCTCGAGGTCGGCCAGACGCTGGTGAGCGTCTCTCCGGCGGGGAATCTCTCGGGTTCGGGCCCGATCGGCGGGCCGTTCCCGGCGTCGCAGGCGTACACGGTGACGAGCGAGCGTCCAACGCCGGTGTCGGTGCAGGTCTCGGCGGATCAGCCGTGGGTCTCTCTGAACGGCGGGAGCGGGCCGGTGGTGCTTTCGCTCTCCGGGACGGGCGACAACGATTCGGTGACGGTCGGGATCGGCGCGGCGGCCTCCGGTCTGGGCGCGGGGATCCACACCGCGACGGTGACGTTCCTGAACACGACGAGCGGCGCGAGCGTGACGCGTACGGTCGCTCTGGACGTGGGCAGGTATGTCTACAACTCGCCGAACGTGCCTCGGACGATCAACGACAACTCGACGGTGACGAGCACGCTGACGGTTTCCGATGCTTACTGCATCGGCGACGTTGACGTCGCGGTGAACATCTCGCACACCTACAAGGGCGACCTGATCGTCGAGCTGACCTCTCCCGAGGGAACGACGGTCCGCCTGCACAACCGCACGGGCGGGAGTGACGACAACATCGCGACGACGTACGACCAGGGCGTCGTGAACCCGGACGGTCCCGGCACGCTGGACAACTTCAACGGCGAGATCGCGACGGGCACGTGGACATTGACGGTCTCGGACAACGCCAGCATTGACACGGGGACGTTGAACGCGTGGTCGCTCCGGGTCGCGACGAGCGGACCGGCGTGCCCGCCTTCGGCGTACGACGACGCGCTGACGACCTCGCCGGGCGCGACGGAGGTCGTGGCTCTGAATGCCGCGAGCGGCGTGGGAGGCTCGCTTGACTACATCATCACATCGCTGCCGTCGGTGGGCGTGCTGTGGGATCCGGGAACGATGACGGGCATTCTCTCCGTGCCGCACACGCTTGCGGGCGGCGGGAACGAGGTGATCTACCGGGTGCCTCACGGCGCGAGCGGCGCCACTTCGTTCGGATTCAAGGCGAACGACGGCCTTGACAGCAACACGGCGACGGTGTCGGTGACGATCAGCACGGCGGGCGTGGTGGCGGACTTCCCGCTGAACACGAATCCCGGCTGGACGACGCAGGGTCAGTGGGCCTTCGGCACGCCGACCGGCGGGGGCTCGAACGGTGGCGATCCGACCTCGGGCTACACCGGCGTGAACGTGTACGGCTACAACCTCGCGGGCGACTACCCGAACAACCTCTCGCCGACGCAGTACCTGACGACGACGGCGATCGATGCGTCGCAGGCGACGAACGTTCGCCTCGCGTTCCGGCGCCGGCTCGGCATCGAGAGCAGCACGTACGACAAGGCGACGGTGCAGTACTCGACGAACGGCACGTCGTGGACGACGATCTACAACCACGCCGCGGGGTCGTTCAACGAGTTGTCGTGGTCGTACCATGAGTATGCGCTGCCGCTGGCGGCCAACGCGTCGACGCTCTATGTCCGCTGGGGCATGGGCACGACGGACAGTTCGGTGACGTATCCCGGCTGGAACATCGATGACGTGCAGATCCTGGGCGATCTGCCGCCGATCAGACCGGCGGACTTCAACGGCGACACGCTTGTGGACGTTCTGGACTTCCTGGATTTCCTTGATGCGTTCGGCAATGAGACAGCGTGGGCGGACTTCAATGCCGACGGCTCCATCGACATCCTTGATTTCCTGGACTTCTTCGACGCCTTCGGCACCGATTGCTGCGACTGACGGATGACGCCGGGCTCCGCGAGGGTGGGTGATCCACGCGGCGCGTGACAACTCAAAGCCCCTTCAGCGGGCGTGCCGAACTCGTGGCGGCACGCTCGATTTCTTTGCGCAGCGACACACGCAGCCGACGGGAGCCCTTGCGGGCTCCCGCCGGGTGCGCCGTCTCGTGCTCGTCGGGGGCGGTCATCGCTCGATCGGGACGCCGACCATGCTGCCGTACTCGGTCCACGAGCCGTCGTAGTTCTTGACGTCCTTGAGACCGAGCAGGTAGCGAAGCACGAACCAGGTATGGCTCGACCGCTCTCCGATGCGGCAATAGGCGATCGTGGGGCGCGCGGGATCGACGGCGGCGCCCTTCAGGTAGATCTCTCGCAGCTCGTCGATCGACTTGAAGGTGCCGTCCTTCTGCACGGCGGAGGCCCAGGGCACGCTGCGGGCGCCTGGGATGTGCCCGGCCCGCTGCGCGGTCTCGGTCATGCCGGGCGGGGCGATGACCTTGCCGCTGAACTCGTCGGGGCTTCGGACGTCGACGAGGTTTGCGCTGCGCGTCTTGACGGCGGCGAGGACGTCGGCGACCAGCGCTCGGAGCGAGAGGTCGGGCTCGGACGCGCTGTACGTGGTGGGCGTGACGCGGGTGGGCTCCACGGTGAGTTCCTTGTCGTCCTCGGCGAGCCATTTGGCGCGTCCGCCGTTCATGAGTCGGACGTCCTTGTGTCCGTAGAGCTTGAAGAGCCAGAATGCGTAGGCGGCGAACCAGTTGTTGTTGTCGCCATAGAGGATGACGGTGTCGGCGTTCGAGACGCCGGCCTGCGAGAGCAACCGCTCGAACTCCGCTTTCGTGGGGATGTCGCGTCGGACCTGGTCCTGCAACTGGGTCTGCCAGTTGAACCCGACGGCACCCTTGATGTGGCCGGCGTCAAACGCCTTCGTGTCCACATCGACCTCCACGAGCCGTATGCCCGGCCTTCCGAGATTCGCCTTGACCCAATCGGTGGAGACCAGCACGTTCGTGTCCGCGTACCCGCTCATGATTCGCCTCCTGACTTTGTGGCTTCGTGACTTCGTGACGACCCGACTCTGCGCTATGCCTCTGTCCCTTCCTTCAGCGCCGGAAGGTGCTTGAGCATGCTGGACATGTACTTGAAGATGTTGTCGCAGAAGATCATGACCCCCATGCCGACCGGCTCGCGCGACGCGACGACCCTCGCCCCCTCGAAGATCAGGCCGCTGCTCGGCCCAGCGAGGAGTCCCTCGTGGCGAGCGAGTTCCAACGCGCCGGTGTACGCCCGCTCGAAGTCGATCTCGATCACCTCATCGATGAGCGACTCGTCGTACAGCTTCGTGACGTGGAGTTCGTTCTTGTTGCGGATGCCGGGGACGTCGTGCCCTTCGGAGGGCTGGACGGCGATGATCTTGACGCGGGGATTCTGCTGCTTGAGGAACGTGGCGCAGCCGGTGACCGTGCCGCAGGTGCCGAGGGATGTGAAGAGGTGCGTGATCTTTCCCTGCGTCTGGCGCCAGATCTCCGGCCCCGTGGTTCTGATGTGCGCCTCGACATTGGCGCGGTTCTCGTACTGATTCGGCATGACGTAGCGATCGGGCTGCGCCTTCGCGTGGGTGCGGGCCATGCCGATCGCGCCGTCGCCCATGCCCGGACTTGGACAGAGGTTGTCGTTGATCACGTCGAGCTCGGCGCCGGCGAGCTTGAGCAGGGCCTTCTTCTCGAGCGGGACCTTGTTGGGGACGACGGCCCTCATGCCGTAGCCCTTGACCGCGGCGATCGCGGCGAGGGAGAGGCCGGTGTTGCCGCTCGTCGGTTCGACGATCGACCTGCCGGGCGCGAGCCTCCCGTCACGCTCCATTGCCTCGATCAGCGCGGATGCCGCACGGTCCTTGACGGATCCGAAGGGGTTCATCCACTCGAGCTTCGCCCAGAGCTCCGAGCCCTCCGGCGTCAGGCGGTTGAGTCGGACGAGTGGAGATGGATTCTGCTCGCTGGGCAGCATCTCAAGAATGCTCTCGTATACGCGTGAGGCATGGTCCATGGATCGGCGCTCCATCGCAGCGGGTCGGCCGTGGCAGACCGACGACTGGTCGTTCCGAGCACGGGAGCCGGTCGATAGACCGGTCCCCTGCTCGACCACTCGGATGCTGAAGGTGTTCCGGGGAAACAGAAGTCCGCGAGCGTGACGCCGGCTGCTCAACAACAGCGCGCGGGAACGCCCGCGGCAGGGATCAGTCTGGGCGCGAACTGGGACGGCGCGGCTTCCATCATGTCAAACGTAGTAGGCAGGCCCCCGTGCCGCGTCCATGGGAACGGCGCGGAACCTGCGGAGACGCCCGAGGACGCCCCGATTCGGCGCTCTTCAGCATCCGAGCGGGTAGGGCGCTCGAAGTCGTCGGCATGTCCGATCGCATTGCAGCATGTCCAATGGCCGCGCCTCACGTTCCCTCGCCATCCTGGATGAGGATGTCGCTGCGGATCGCGGGCGTGTACAACATCGCATGGGGTGCGTGGACAGTGCTGGACCCCCGCTTTCCTTTCATGCTCCTGGGCGTGCCAGCGCCAACCGATGCGTTCATCTGGCAGTGCCTTGGGATGGTGATCGGCGTTTACGGACTGGGCTACTGGATCGCGGGGTCGAACCCTGTGCGCCATTGGCCGATCGTGCTCGTCGGGATGCTCGGAAAGGTCTTCGGCCCGATCGGGTTCGTCTGGACGGCGCTCATTACGCGAGAGGCGCCGATCGGTTTGTGGCCCATGCTCATCGCCAACGACCTCGTGTGGTGGATCCCCTTCACGCTCATTCTGATGCACGCCTGGCGAGCCAGCGAGGCCGCGCGTCTCTCGCGCATCGCGGCAGCGGATGTCGCTGTTCCGAGTGATTCCGACCGAATCGCGACGGCGATGTCCGGGGCCACGGCATCGGACGGGCGAACGCTTCGCGAGATCTCGGATGCGAGTCCGACGCTGGTGGTGTTCCTGAGGCATATCGGGTGCACGTTCTGCCGCGAGGCCGTGGCGGATCTTGCGCGAATGAAGCCCCGGCTGGATGCGAGCAAGGTGTCGATCGTGCTTGTCCACATGAGCGATCCGGCGCGTGCCGCGGCGTTCTTTGACTCGATGGGTCTTGCCGGAGCGCCGCACGTGTCGGATCCTGACCGTTCGCTGTACCGGGCTTTCGAGCTCAATCGAGGACGGCTGGGTGCGCTCTTCGGGGTCCGGGTCTGGATCCGGGGGATCCGCGCGGGGCTGATCGACGGCCACGGTGTGGGGCGGCTCGAGGGGGACGGCTTCCAGATGCCGGGGGCGTTCCTGGTGCATCGGGGCGGGATCGTGCGTGCCTTCCGCCACGAATCGGCGTCGGATCGGCCTGACTACTGCGAGATCGCGGGGGCGTGAGCGTCGAGACCTCGCGCCATCGCCGGCGGCATTGGCGGACTGGCGGGCGCGGCGCCCGTTCGAGGTGATCGGCATCTTGGCCGGATGGTTCCTATCATCCGGGTTCTTATGCCAGTCCCACGCATCGCCATCATCGGCCGCCCCAACGTCGGCAAGAGCTCGCTCCTGAACATGCTCGCGGGTGAGAAGGTCTCGATCGTCGACGACGCTCCCGGCGTCACGCGGGATCGCGTCTCCGTGCTCGTGGACCTTCCGAGCCACGTGGAGGGCGAGCCGGAGCGGACGGTGGAGTTCACGGACACGGGCGGCTACGGGGTGTACGTGGCGGACGGGGAGCGTTTCGACGACGTGGGCGCGGACCTCTCGAAGCTGTCGAAGGACATCGAGGCCCAGATCGCGGAGGCGGTCTCTTCTGCGGACGTGATCCTGTTCTGCATCGACGCGCAGGCGGGGATCACGCCGCTGGACGAGCACATCGCGCGTCTGCTCCGTGAGCAGCGGCTGGGCACTCGCCAGCGCGAGGGGCACGTGGTGCCTGTTCAGATCGTGGCGACGAAGACGGACGGCCCGAAGTGGGAGTCGCACGCGTTCGAGGTGGCGGCGCTTGGCTTCGGGGATCCGATTCTCTGCTCGGCGAGGACGAACTACCTGCGCCGGGAGATGCGGGAGCGGATCTTCGAGCTTCTTCCGCCGGCGCGCCCGGAGGACAACGCGCAGGTGCTCGTCGATCTGAAGATCGCGATCGTCGGCAAGCGGAACGCGGGGAAGTCCTCGCTTGTGAACGCGCTGGCGGGCGAGAAGCGGGTGATCGTGTCGGAGATCGCCGGAACGACGCGCGACGCGATCGACGTGCGGGTGCAGATCGGCGACCGGTCGGTGATGCTGATCGACACGGCGGGGCTTCGGAAGAAGAAGTCCTTCAGCGGCCCGATCGAGTGGTACGCGTTCGACCGCGCCAAGCGGGCGATCGAGCGTGCGGACGTGGTTTTCCTCCTGATCGACGCGACGGAGCCGATCTCGCAGGTGGACCAGCAGATGGCGATGCTGATCCAAAAGTCCTACAAGCCGTGCGTGATCGTGGTGAACAAGTGGGACCTGGTCGAGGGGCGCAAGAACGACAAGGGGCGCGAGGTCTCCACGGGCGACTACCACGCGTATCTTCAAAAGGAGCTCCGCGGGCTCGACTTTGCGCCGATCGTCGTGACATCCGCGGCGACGGGGAAGAACCTGAGGGCGCCGATCAAGGTCGCGTTCGACCTGTTTGAGCAGGCGGGGCAGCGTGTGCCGACGGGTCAGTTGAACCGCCTGCTCGAATCGATCCTGACGCAGCGCGGCCCCTCTTCGAAACTGGGAACGATCGCCCGCATCTACTACGCGGCGCAGGTCCGCACGCACCCCCCCACCATCGCGATGGTGGTGAACCATCCGCAGCTCTTCAACGCCAACTACAAGCGGTACATGCTCGGTCGCTTCCGCGACGCGCTGCCCTTCGAGGAGGTGCCGATCCGGATCCTGGTCCGCGGTCGCAAGCGGGGCGAGGAGATGCACACGACCGAGCACCTCAAGGGCCGCGTGCAGCGCGAGCAGCCGCTGGTCCAGCACATGGACTCGGAAGCGCTTTCCGACGAGGACATCGCGACCATCCTCAATGAGGACGCGACGGCGGACGCGGAGTCGTACTTCGACGAGGAATGATCCGGTCGCGGCGCGTTCGCGTATCGTTCGCACGAACTGCCGGCTCTCGTCGGGCGATCGCGCCCCGAACGCCGCGCCGCGTGATGGGCGTGACGGATCCCTCTCACCGCTGCGGAAGCTCGTCGTCATCGCGTTGATGTACGTCGGTCGCGTGGGGCCCGTGATGCTGGGCGCGAGTCTCCTTGCCAAGGAGAGCAACGGCTCGAATCGGAACGCTCCGGAGAACCGGACACCGGAGGACGTGGCCGTCTGAGGAATCGGCTCGGACGTGTTCTACGATCGATCTGCAAGGAGCACCGCCATGAGCAAGAAGGCCGCGTCGAAGCGTCGGACAATCGCCGGCAAGCCCTCAAAGAGGGCGGGCGCAAGGGTGAGCGCCAAGAAGTCGCCGCGTGCGGGGGTATCGAAGAAGGCGCCGTCGAAGAAGGCGGCGTCGAAGGGGCGGGGCGCGAGGGTGGGGGCTTCCAGGGGCACGGCGCAAGGCGTGGCTTCGCCCTCTCGGCAGGTTGCGAACCAGGCGATCGCCTTCCTTCGATTCGCGGCGGCGTCCTCCGATGCGCAGCTTGGCGCGGTCCCGGACGCGCACGCGCTGGCGCAGCTTCACGGCGCGGACAACCACGTTGCGTGGACGCTCGGGCACCAGGCGCTCAGCCGCGCGTGGTTCGCGTTGTCGATCTCGGGCACGATGCCGCCGATTCCGGAGAGCTACCACTCTCTGTTCGGGATGAAGTCGAAGCCCTCGGCGGATCCGGGCATGTATCCTGCGCTCGACGAGCTTCGTGCGAGCTACCGTGCGTCGCTCGATGCGCTCCTGGCCGCGGCGGAGGGGCTCACGGACGCGGACCTCGGCAAGCCGGCGCACGGCGACTCGGGGGGCTGGCTGACGACGCGCCTGGACGCGGTGCTGAAGGCGGCGTGGCACGAGGGATGGCACGGGGGCCAGATCGCGACGTTGCGTCGCGGGCTAGGACTTCCGGCCTTGATGTGACGGTTCCGGGAGCCGAATCAGAAGAGGAATGTCAGCCCCGCGGCGCCGTTGCACGCGAGAGCCGATCGTGGATGGCACGCCAGATCTCCGCGTCCGGGCCTCCCGAGGGGGGCTTCTCGATGACGATCAGGATGGCGTGTGAGGCGTCCGCGTCGCGGAGCGCCCGGTAGAGAGACGACGCGTACCCGATCGCGTCGGCGGGCATCTGGATCACCCGGTGCGCGGCGGGGAGCGCGGGACCGGCGAGAGCGATGAGCGCGACGGGACCCTCCGCGGCGGTGATCGCCCGCGGGAGTTCGCGCCGGTCGGCGAGGATCGCGCGCGTGCGCGGCGCGTAGTGCGACGCCATCCGACCCGGCGAACTCATCGGCGCCGCGGCGTGCTCGCTCCCCGCTCGCTCGACGACGGGACGCCCGAGCACCCGGGCGATCTCGCTCGCCCCGATGACGCCGGGGCGGAGGATCGTCGGCTCGGGAGTGACGAGAGAGACCACGGTCGATTCGATGCCTGCGCGGCAGGCACCCCCGTCGAGCACCATGACCTCGCCCCTGGCAATCTCGTCGCGGAACTCTTCCTCGACGTGGCTGGCGCTGGTGGGCGAGACGAATCCCGAGCGGTTGGCGCTTGGTCCGACGATCGGCTCTCCGAGTGTCTCGATCAGCGCGAGCGTCAAGGGATGCGATGGACAGCGAACGGCGACGCTGGGGCCGCCACCGGCAACGACGGCGGGGATCGCGTCGGCGCGATCGACGACCACGGTGAGGGGGCCGGGCCAGAACGCCGCGGCTAGGCGCGACGCATCCTCCGGCCACGCGGCGGCGACGCGTCGCGCCATCTCTTCGCCGGAGACGTGGACGATCAGTGGATTGGCGTCGGGGCGTCCTTTCAGTTCAAAGACGCGCCGGACAGCCCGCTCGTCGATGGCCAGGGCGCCGAGTCCGTAGACGGTTTCGGTCGGGAACGCTACCAGGCCGCGCTCGCGCAGGCGTACGACGGCAGCCGCGATCTCTTCAGGGCCAGCGCTCATGTCAGCGACCGTCCGGCTTCGGCTCGTCGGCGGGCGCGGATTCGGGCGGTACGGGCGACGGCTCCTCCGGCAACGGGGGGGCAATGGCCGGTTCGACGGCGGTGGGCTCCTGGGATGGCGCGGGCGCTGGCTCGGACGGGGCCGAGACGGGCTTGTCGCGCGGATCGTTGACCAGCATCGGAATCTTCCATCCTTCGGCCGGGGGATCCTCCACGCGGAAGTCGATGCGGTTGCGTTCGAGGGCGGTGCCCGTGGCGGAGGCCAGTTCTGCGAGCGCGACGTTGTAGTCGATGAGTGCCGCGACCTCTTCACGCTCGGCGTTTGCGAGCGATTCCTGGCGATTGAGCTCGAGGTCGAGTCGCTCGACGGTGTAGCCGCGGATCGTCTCCTTCTCGACGAGGAGCGCACGGAGGACCTCTGTGGCGGCGTAGCGGCTGGTGCGTGTCTGCTCGATGAGCTTGTAGTTGGTGGTGACGTTGTCGAGGGCGTTCTTGACTTCCAGAACGACCTGCTGCACGGTGTTCTGGTATGAGATGGTTGCCTGCATGCGCTCGAGTCGGCGCTGGCGGAGTTGGGCCTCGGGGGCGCGGTTGCCGATCTGCTGCTCGAAGAAGAGTCCGACGAGGTAGTCCACGAACGAGCCGTCCATGTTCTCGTAGGCCTCGCCGAAGTCCTCCTCGAGTGCGAGGAACTTGGTCTGGAGCCGGAGGTCGAGCTGTGGCAGGCGGTTCTGCTCGGCGACGCGCTGCCGGATCGATGTGTCGTCGATCGACAGGATCGCCTGCTGGACCTCGGGGCGTTTTTCGATGGCCGTCGTGATCGAGTCGGCGAGCGAGTACGTCACAGGCGCGTCGATCGCGGCGTCCGCCGGGAGGAGGATGACCTCTCCGCCGACCGGAAGATCGGGGTCATTGATGAGGAGCTTGAGTCGGTCGGACGAACGACGCAGCGCCGTCTGACCCCGGAGAAGGTCGCCCCGGCGACGCTCGACCCGGGCCGTGGCGTCGGCGATCTGGGCGGGGGTCGCGTCGAGCGTGCGCCGCTGTGCCAGCTGGTCTCGAACCTCGACGCCGCGCTGCAGCAAGCGTTCGAGGATCTCGAGGTCGCGTTTGGCCTGAACGAGCTGCCAGTAGGCCCGCTCGGTGTCGGTGACGGTGCGGATGAGGTCGCGTTTGAGCGTGGCGACGGACTCGCGCTCGGCGTTGCGGTTGAGTCGGACCTGCGCGAGGGCGACGTCGGAGCCGAAGTTGCGCAGGAGCGGCTGATCGAGCTGGGCGGTGAAGGCGAGGCGTGACGCGGGATCGGGGCTGACGCGGAGGCCCGGCGTCGAGACGTCGGAGTAGATCATCTCCTGCTGGATCTGGAAGGAGCCGCCGGTTTCGAGCGGCTTGCGAAGGCCGCTGGTGTTGGAGACGTTCTGTCGCTGATCCACGGTGACGCCGCTCAGGATGCCGCTGGTCGTCGAACGGCTCTGCGGCTCGTCGACGTTGCTGTACTCGGTGTTCGAGAAGAGCGTCCAGTCGAACGCGGCCTCGGCGGCAACGAGCTGGGCGCCGCTCACGGCGGGAGCGAGAACGGCGCCGGGATCAGAAGGCGGTTTTCCATCTTGATGAAGTACTGCCTGGCCTTGTCCAGGTAGGAGAGC
>JAPKGU010000250.1 GCA_026647565.1 Phycisphaerales bacterium
AGCACGTAGTCCCCCACCACGAGGTCCGGGTTGAGGGTGTGCTCCGTCTTCGCGTCCAGCCTGGCGTGGTAGATGCCCGGCGGCAGCACGTCGATGTAGTCGATGTTCTCGCCGAACTCCTTGTGCTCTTTGCGTCCCACGCTTCCCGACACGAAGATGCCGAGGTGGCCGACGCTCTCGTGCAGGGCGTAGACGATGGTCTGGCCGTGCGCCTTTACGTCGGCGTCGTCGCGATAGAGGTCGATGATCCAGCCGAGCGCCTGGGGCGGCGGCGTGATGTTGTCGCCCATCGAGCAGAACACGACGATGGGCGAGCGGATGTTGCGCAGGTCCAGGCGGATGCCGTCGGAGGTGATCAGTTCCGCCGTCGCCAGGCGATTCCCGACGAACAGGTTGTCGACGAGCCACTGCATCTCGACGTCGCTCAGGAAGACGTACCCGCCCCAGTACTGCTCGAAGCCGAGATAGCGCTCGGCCTCCGTATCCACCTTGGCGTACAGGTCGTACTGCTTGGTCCACAGGGTATTGGCGGGATTGAGGTTCTCGAAGTTCGCGACCAGCCACGCGCCGTCGAAGCGGCCGGCGCCCAGGTCGCTGGTGAGCGCCGTCAGCCAGCTCCCGCCGAGCAACCCGCCGGCGTAGCGCATCGGGTTCTTGCCCCGCCAGCCGGCCCAGTACGAGAGCGGCGTGCCGGGCACGATGATCGGGCCGAAGAGCTCCGGCCGCATCGCGGCGGTCATCAGGACCTGCCAACCTGCCTGGCAGTTGCCGATCACCACCGGCTTGCCCTCGCTCTCCGGGTGCAGAGCGATGACGCGCTCCAGGAATGCCGCTTCGGCGCGCATCACGTCCTCGACTGTTTGTCCCGGCACCGGGTCGGGCAGGAACCCGACGAAATAGCAGGGGTGGCCGGCGCGCAGGGCGACCCCGACCTCGCTGTCGGCCTTGAAGCCGCCGATGCCCGGCCCGTGTCCGGCCCGCGGATCGAGCACCACGAATGGCCGCTTGCGCGGATCGGTGGTCACGTCCTCGGAGAGCAGGATGCGGACCAGCCAGTAGTTGACCGGCCGCTCGAGATCGCGTCCCGACATGACCGGCTCGAAGGGGAAGTCGAGTACGTGCGGCACCGCCTCGCGGAGGTGCTCCTGGTACTGGTTGCCGCGCCGGCGCATCACGTCGGCGTACAGCGCGCCGCGCTGCCAGGCGTCGACGGCGTACTCCGTCGCGGCCTGCGCGAGGCGCCATCCGCCGAGCTCGAGAGGATTGAAATGGATGGGTTTCGTTTCGTCGGTGCTCATGTGTCGTCTATGCCTTCCTGGTTACTTGCACGCTGCGTGCCGTTGCCGAAAACGCGTCGCGTTGAGTCGTTCACAGCCGCACGCGCCGCAGGAGCTGCGCATTGACCGCCACGATGATCGTGCTCAGCGACATCAGCACCGCGCCGACCGCCGGAGTGAGCAGCACGCCCCACGGCGCGAGCACGCCCGCCGCGAGCGGGATCGCGACGATGCTGCTCAAGAAGCTCGACATGATCGACGACATCAAGTTCGTCCATCCCAAGGACATGCAGGACGGCAAGGTCCCGATCACCGATCGCGACATCTCGACGAACCTCCCCTACGTGGAGGGCGTCCACCTCGCATTCGATCACCACAGCAGCGAGACGGTCCGCGTGGGCAAGCGCGACAACCACGTCATCGATCCCGAGGCCGCCTCCGCGGCCCGCGTCGTCTACCGCCATTACGGCGGCGCCGAGCGCTTCCCGGACGTGCCGGAGGACATGATGGCGGCCGTCGACAAGGCCGACTCCGCCCAGTTCTCGAGGGAGGAGATCCTGGATCCGAAGGGCTGGGTGCTGCTCAACTACCTGATGGACGCGCGCACCGGGCTCGGCCGGTTCCGCGACTTCCGCATCTCGAATTACGACCTCATGATGCAGCTCATCGACGCGTGCATCCGCCTGCCCGTCGAAGAGATCCTCGCGCTGCCCGACGTGAAGGAGCGCGTCGATCTCTACCGCGAGCACGAGCCGAAATTCCGGGAGCAGATCACGCGCTGCGCGACCGTGCACGGTAACCTCGTGGTGCTCGAGCTGCGCGGCGAGGAGACCATCTACGCGGGCAACCGCTTCATGATCTATGCGCTCTTCCCCCAGTGCAACATCTCGATCCACGCGATGTGGGGGCTCAAGAAGCAGAACACGGTGTTCGCGACGGGCAAGTCGATCCTCGACCGGAGCTCGAGGACGAACGTGGGCGAGCTG
>JAPKGU010000251.1 GCA_026647565.1 Phycisphaerales bacterium
TGGACCCATTATCGCTGTAACGCGTCCTTTATTCATCGGTTTCCCTCCTAATTGTTTGTTACCGTTCAACTAGCATCAGCCAAACGCCCGGTGGCGGGGTTGGTACGCCGCCCCGCCGGGAACGCGACGTGGGCCAACGTGGGCGGACCCGTGGCGAACCGGCGCGGCCCGTAACGGGCGGGGATCGGGGCGGTGTGCCGCACCCCGGACGGGCCTGACGCCCGAGCGATTCAGCGAACCAACCAGCCAGCGATCCAGCGATCCATGACCTGCCGCGTGCGCGGCGGGCCACCACGACGCCCATGCGCCGCGCCCTCGCCGGTGCCCACGACGGAGATCGCTATGAACATCGAGATGCTTCCCATCGGCGCGGTCAAGGAATACGACCGCAACCCCCGCACCATCAACGACGCCGCGATCGATGCGGTCGCCAAGAGCATCGAGGCCTTCGGCTTCAAGGTGCCGATCTTGATCGACGCCGACGGTGTGATCATCGCCGGCCACACGCGGCTCCGCGCCGCGCGGAAGCTCAGGCTGAAGGAAGTGCCGACGATCCGCGCGGCGGACCTGACGCCGGACCAGGTCAAGGCGCTGCGCATCGCCGACAACAAGGTCGCGTCGCTGACATCGTGGGACATGGAACTGCTCCCCATCGAGCTGGCTGACCTCAAGGGCGTGGACTTCGACCTCGCCGTGCTCGGCTTCAGCGCCGAGGACCTCATCGCGATCATGGCTCCCGCGGGCAACGAGGGTCTGACGAATCCCGACGATGTGCCCGGAGCCCCCGACGCGGCAACGACGGTCCCCGGCGACATCTGGGTGCTCGGCAACCACCGTCTCATGTGCGGCGACTCATCGAAGGCTGAAGACCTGGACCGGCTGCTTGATGGCCAGCCGATCCACCTCGTGAACACGGACCCGCCGTACAACGTGAAGGTCGAGCCCCGGTCGAATAACGCGATCGTCGCCGGCCTGAGCTCGTTCGCGCTGCCGGGCAAGGCCGACCAGCACGACCAGCAGAGCGCAGATCTCAACCGTTACCCCGAGAAGAGCAGGGCCACGCACAAGAAGCTCCGGGCCAAGGACCGGCCGCTGGCGAACGACTTCGTGTCGGACGACGAGTTCGACCGCCTGCTCGCGGCGTGGTTTGGGAACATCACCCGCGTGCTGATCCCCGGCGGCACGTTCTACATCTGGGGCGGCTACGCCAACTGCGGCAACTACCCGCCGGTGCTCAAGCGCTGCGAGCTCTACTTCGCGCAGGCGATCATTTGGATCAAGGAGCATCCGGTCCTGACACGCAAGGACTTCATGGGCAACCACGAGTGGTGCTTCTACGGCTGGAAGGAGGGCGCAGCGCACCGCTTCTTCGGCCCCGCGAACGTGCCGGATACGTGGTCGATCAAGAAAGTGTCGAGCTCGCGCGACGGGCGATTGAGTTCTCGTCTCGCCCCGGCGAGAACGTGCTCGACCTCTTCGGCGGCAGCGGCTCCACACTCATCGGCGCGGAGATGACCGGGCGGCGGGCGTTTCTCATGGAGCTCGACGCGCTCTACTGCGATGTGATCGTGCAGCGCTGGGAGAAGTTCACTGGCCGCAAGGCGGAACGATTCCCGGCGAAGGGTGTGGCCGAAGAGAAAGCCGCGACCCGGAAGAAGGTCGCGGCTGGAGGCAAGGCGTGATGTGTGATCTACTCCTCGTCGAGGTTGGGCAGCGCCCCGTCCGTCGCTTCGTCCCATTCGAGGGCGTAGCGCTCGGCGATGTCCTCAAGATCGTGGTCGGTCAGGTAATCGGCGGTCTTCCGCTCCTGACATGTGGCGACCGCCCGGGCGAGATCCGTCCACTCCTCGATGGTGAGCATCTGGTCCTGCCGCGCGCCGAGCAGGTACAAGGCGGCCTGGAGGACGGCTTCGAGTCGCGCTTCGCTGGGGTGCGTGGCGGACATGGTTCAAGCTCCCTTCCCAGCGACGAACACGCCGCGCTCGTGCTTCTTGAAGCGGGCAGCCGTCCCCTTTGCGGCGATCTCCCGGATGATCGCCGCGTAGAGGGTGGCTTCCGGGGTCTTGCCGCCGGGGCTCTTCCACAGGCCCTTCGCCTCCATCTGGGCGATCATCTCCTTGGCCCGCATCGGCACCTCGGACGCGGCGAGCACCTGCGCAGCGGCGTCGAGGGCGCTGACGCGCTTCGGCTTGGCCTCCTTCGCGGGCTTCGGGGCCTTCGCCGCCTTGGGCGGCTTCGCGGCCTTGCCCTTCACCGGCGTTGCGGGCTTCGCGTCCAAGCGGTCCTTGATCTCGGCGAGCGCGGCCTTGCGGAGGCGATCCGTCTTGGCCGCTCCCTCAGCGCGGGCGGCGCTCTTGGACATCTTGGGGGTGCGAGGCTTCTTGTTCTTCGTGCTCATCTTGGTCTCCAATTTGCGGTTGCGGAACGCCGTCGCACATCGCGGCGGCAAAGCGCGTCCGGCGCGGTTCCCCGCGCCGCCGCGTGCGGCTCATTCGCCCTTGAGGAACTCCTCGACGTGCTCGGGGTCCATGTTGGCCATGAACCCGACGAGGCTGACGAGGTCCTCACGGACCTTGCCGAGGTTGCCGACGAGGCCCCAGTTGCCCGGAGCGGCGGCGTGCTCCTTGTCGTTGATGTCGAGGTGCATACCCAGCACGTCGAGCAGGCGGGCGATGTCATTTCGCCTCGCGGCGTACATCTCGGCGGCTGTCGGTTCCGACTTGGTGGTCTTGCGCTTCGTCATGGCCGTGCTCCTTTGCGTGGTGCTCTGGTAAACAGCGAAGCCCGCATGTCGCGGGCTTCACGGGGTCGGGTGGCTCTTGCCGTCGCCGGTCGGCGGCGCTTTGGGTTCGCCAACCGCCTTCAGGTAGTCGATCAGGTCTCCGGCGTCCCATGTGTCGCCCTCGACCGCGTCGTGCTCGTTCGGGCCGTCGCGTCCGTCGGGGTCGATCTCGAAGAGGCGGAAGCCGCCGGTGTTCGTGGTGTCAATCGCCCATGTGCGGCCGTCGGGGGTGTGGACCTCGACGCTGGCGACGGTGAAACCCCGGCGGCCCAGGGCGCTGGCGATCCCGATGGCGTTTTTCGTGCTGGTCTTCATCTCGTGGTTCTCCGTCGCGGGGTTCCGCCCCGCGTTGTGACACATAGAGCCATGACATCCGCGGACAGGCAAGGCGAATCCGCCTGATTCCGAACAGAGTCTGCGGCCTCTGTGCAACGGCCACATTCGCATGGGCAACGCGGGAATCCGCGCGGGTCGGAGACAACTCGCTTGCGGGGGCGCTAGCTCAGGAATCCCGGGGCGAAGAAGTAGAGCGCGTAGGCGACGACGAGCGCGGGAATCGTCGAG
>JAPKGU010000252.1 GCA_026647565.1 Phycisphaerales bacterium
GAACACGATCGTCGCCGAGTCCCTGGACTACGTCGCGACGCAACTCGAGCGGGATGCCGGTCCTCGCCCGACCGAGGCCCGCCTCCTCCAGGCAACTCGATCGCTCCTCCAGAAGATCGTCCGCCAGCACCAGCGCGTGATCTTCAACGGCGACGGGTACTCCGAGGCGTGGCACCAGGAGGCGGCACGCCGCGGGCTGCCGAACCTCCGGGACACGGTCGACGCTCTCCCCGCCCTGCGATCGAAGAAGGCGACCGACGTCTTGAAGCGCTACGGCGTGCTCACCAAGACCGAGCTCGAGAGCCGGCATCACATCTTCGTCGAGAAGTTTGTCAAGCAGGTCACGATCGAGGCGGAGATGATCGCCCAGATCGCCCGCACCCAGATCCTGCCCGCCGTGGTCCGCCAGCAGACCGAGTTCGCCGAGTCCGTCAGCGCGACCGAGGCCGCCGACGTCTCAGCGTCCAGTCTTCGTGAGATGCTTGAGATCTACGCCGACCTCCTCGGCCGCTTCCGCCTGGCCATCATCGAACTCGAGCGTCTTCTCGCCGAACCGCATGGCGAAGATCCGCACAAGCACGCCGTGTACATCAAGACCAAGATCCGGCCCGCGATGGCGACCATCCGGGACCTGGCCGACGAACTTGAGCGACGCACCAGCGCGGACATCTGGCCGCTGCCCACCTACCGAGAGATGCTCCTGTTGAAGTGATATCCTGACCACGATGCGTCGCGGCCCGGGGGCGCCCGCTCCCGGGCCGCATTGTTTCAAGGCCCTGTAGCTCAGCGGTTCAGAGCAGGCGACTCATAATCGCTTGGTCCCCGGTTCGAATCCGGGCGGGGCCATTCACGTCCGATTCCGGCCCCCTCTCGCGTCCCACCAGCCCCAACGCGCCGACGACACACGTCGTCTCGCGCGGGCACTCCCGACGGAAACCAAACGCCCCGGCGCGCACGGCACACCCGCTCTCGTCTCTCTTCGGTCTGCATGCTCATGACCGAGCCCTTCCCCCAGCACGATCCCGACGGGTGCGGCACCTCCAACACCGCGCCGGGGGACTTCACGTGCCCCGCATCGGCCGATCTCTGGACCAGCCCCTCGCTCCGCGATGTGCCCGAGCGAATCGGCGGTTATCGCGTGCTGAGTGTGCTCGGTGCTGGTGGCATGGGCAGGGTCTACCTCGCCGAGCAGGAGACGCCCCGCCGCACGGTCGCCCTGAAGGTGATCCGGCAAGGGCCAGGCACGGATGGCCTGCTCAAGCGATTCCAGCACGAGGTGGGTGTTCTCGGAATTCTGAGACACCACGGCATCGCGCAGATCTACGACGCCGGAGTCGACGAGTCGACCGGGCGCCCGCTGCCCTATTTCGCCATGGAACTCGTCAAGGGCCTCCCGATCGGCGAGTATGCCGCGAGGTCGCACCTGAGCACCCTGGATCGTCTCTCGCTCTTCGCTCGCGTGTGCGAGGCCGTGCAGCACGCCCACCACAAGGGCGTCATCCACAGGGACCTCAAGCCAGGCAACATCCTCGTCGAGGACGGCGGGCAGCCCAAAATCCTCGACTTCGGCGTCGCGCGAGCAACGAATCACGATCTCCAGGCCGTCACCCTCCACACCGATGTCGGACAGCTCGTGGGCACCCTCCCCTACATGAGCCCGGAGCAGGTGTCCGGTGATCCCGCAGAGCTGGACACACGCTCGGACGTGTACTCGCTCGGTGTTGTGCTCTTCGAGCTGCTCACCGGCCGCCTGCCGCTCGATGTGCGGCAGAAGGCGGTCACGGAGGCGATCCGCATCCTCTCGCAGGAGCAAGTGCCGCGAGTCTCCGAGTACGAGCCGGACGCATCCAGCGACCTCGACACCATCGTGGCCAAGTCGCTCGAGAGAGAGAAAAACCGTCGCTACCAGTCGGCCGGTGATCTCGCCGATGACATCCATCGATACATCCGCGACGAACCCATCCTCGCTCGCCCGCCGAGTTCCATCTATCTCGCTCGGAAGTTCGCCAAGCGTCACAAGCCGCTTGTCGCGGCAGCGACCGTCGCCCTCCTCGGGTGTGCCGGCGGAGTCGGCGGCGTGATCTGGCAGGGTCGCGTCGCCGCCC
>JAPKGU010000253.1 GCA_026647565.1 Phycisphaerales bacterium
GAGCCCGATCAACGTTCCGGGGCGGCGGCAGTTGGCCCCTGGTGGCGATCGGCGGGGGGTGTTGCGGTGGCTTCACTCGCGACGATTGCGGCGGTGTCGCTCGCGGCGGCCGCCCTCCTTCGCGGGGACTCTCAACCGACTTTGCCGAGTCCGGCAACGCCAGTCCGCGCGCACCTTTCATTTCCAGAAGGGCTGACATTGCCCGACGCGGTTCGGGCGGTTGCCGTGTCGCCCCACGGCACGCAAGTGGCGGTGCTCCTGAAGCCGAAAGCGGGCGTGGAGTCACAATCGCTGTATGTGCGTGACCTCTCGCGGCTGGAGTTCCGGCCTTTGCCCGGAACGGACGGGGCGACGTTTCCGTTCTGGTCACCCGATGGCAAGTCGATCGCGTTCTTTGCGGACCGCAAGCTGAAGCGGCTCGACCTGAGCGACGGCATTGTCCGGGTGCTCTGCGACGCTCCGGCCGGGCGCGGAGGATCCTGGAGCAGCAAGGGCACGATCGTGTTTGCGCCGAGCGCCGGCGGCGGCCTCATGATCGTCAGCGACTCGGGCGGCACTCCTTCCCCGATCACGTCGACCAAGACTCCCGGCGAATCGCACCGGCTGCCGCAGCTGATGCCGGACGGTGAGCGACTTCTGTACTACGTCCAGAACACCGCCGCCGATGGGGTCTATGCGTTCGACCCTGCGACCAAGGAAACCCGGCTGGTGCTGCCGGGGTGGGGGGAGGCGTTCTTTCTTGAGCCGGGCACGCTCATATTCGTGCGCGACGACAACCTCCTGGCACAGCCGTTCGACCCGGAGAAGATGGAGCTTTCGAGCACGCCCAGGCCGATCGCCGCGGGCGTGTATTACTCGAAGGTGCGCGGGTACATCAACGGCGGCGCCACGTCCCGCGGCGGCTTGATCTATCAGCTGATCACGCCGCCGAAGCGATACAAGCTGGCGTGGATGGACCTTCGTGGCGAGCGCACGAATCTGCCGGTGGAGCCAGAGGCGATCGCGGATCTTGAGGCCCGCGTGTCGACGGACGGTCGGCGCGCTGCCATCTCGATCTTCGGAGGACGAGAGGAGCAGTGGGTCGCGGTCGTTGACCTGGAACGCGGCATTCGGACGATTCTCAGCGACCCCGCGGTGACCTTTACGTTCGGCTTGCTCTGGGGACCGGAAGGCCAGAGCATCATCACGAGCGAGGATCGAGACGACAAGCGCAACCTGATCAGCTTCCCGATCGCCGGAGGCCCCGGGACACCTTTCTTTCAAGCAGAGTCTGGAGTTGAGATCAGCGCGTCGTCCATCACGCCTGACGGACAGGCGGTGTTGTTTGTTCAGCAGTCGCTGCGCGACAAGATCCCGGACATCTTTTCCGTTGACATCGACGGATCGGGCCCTGCTACACGCTTCATGCAGACTCCCGAGGGTGAGTCGAAGCCCCTGCTTTCGCCCGCGGGAGACGTTGTCGCATATGTCGTACGGCCTGAAGATGATCCGGGCGCAACCCTCAAGGTCGTGCCGTTTCCCACGCCGAAGGCATCGATTCAGGTCTCGCCCACACAAGTGGCGGGCGAGTCTTTCTACTGGATCGACCAGAATGAACTGGCCTGGACGGATGTGGCGAGGCGGGTGTGGAGCGCGACCATCGAGGTGAAAGACGGCCGCATCGATGTCGGCGCTCCCAAGCCGATGTTCGACGGCAAGCCGCTGGACGCTCAGGTCGAGCTGCTCGACTTCCACATCGCGAGCAAACGGTTCCTGATCGCGGTGGAGGATGAGCCGCGCGAGGATCCGCGGCTCATCGTGGTGAGCGACTGGCGACAGGAGTCTGTGGGAGCTCCTTCTGTCCCTAAGTGATCACCGAGTTTCATAAGCAGACACCATGCACCCACCCACCATCGGTCCATTCAAGATTGAACGAGAACTCGGCCGCGGGGGCATGGGTGAGGTGTATCTCGCCCGCGATACGCGGCTTGACCGACAGGTAGCGATCAAGGCGTTGCCTGCGCACGTGGGGCAGGATGCGGATCGGCTGGCGCGCTTCCAGCGTGAGGCCAAGGTGCTGGCGTCGCTGAACCATCCCGGCATCGGCGCGATCTACG
>JAPKGU010000254.1 GCA_026647565.1 Phycisphaerales bacterium
TCGTGCAGATCGATACCGACGGCAACGCCGAGTCGGTGATCGAACTGTACCGCGAGACCGTGGGCATGGACGTGATGAGTCCCTTTGAAGTGGCCTCGGGCAGCGACGTGGTAAAGATCGGCGCGCGCTTTCCGTGGCTGACGATCCTGGGCGGCATCGACAAGCGCGTGCTGTCCGAAGGGCCGGCGGCGATCGACAAACACCTCGCGTACATCCTGCCGGCGATGCGCGCCAGTCGGGGTCAGCGAGCGCGGGTCATCTCGAACTCGACGGTGCCCTCGGTCTTGTCGCCGACAAAGGAGGTCCACTTGGCGACCACGTGGTCCGAGTCCTTGAGGTTCAGGACGAGGTTGCCCATGCGGTGCTGGTCCTCGGCGGTGAGGTTGGTCACGCTGTCGAACTCGAAGGCGATGACGCTGGGGTCTGGTCCGGGCGTGGCGCGCATGCGGGGCTGGTTGCCGACGGCGCAGTAGTGGGTGACGACGAGGGTCGGGCCGTCCATGTGGTAGACGTTGGTCATCTCGTGGGGCTGTCCGGGGAACATGACCTCGCGGACGACGGAGCCGCTGGAGGAGACGGTGAAGACGGAGGCGGTGATGGTCTGGCCCTTGTCGTCGACCATGGTCCAGGTCCCTTCGAGGGACTTGACGGTGTCGAGGAGGGCGGCGCGCTGGGCGTCGGTGGCGGGCTTGACGACCTGGTGCGAGCGGGACGCGCAGGACGCGAGGGCGAGCACGGGAACCAGGACGAGTGCGGCGCGGGTGCGGTTCATGATCGAGGCCTCCGGAGTGGATTACAGGATACTGGAATGGAGGTATGGGCGGGAGGTGTGTGGGGGCGGGGTGCCGGATTGGGGCTGTCAGGCGGGGTCGCACTCGTTGATGCGGTCGATGAGCTTTCGGACGAGGCCGAAGTTGTGGCGGGTGTGGACGAAGCAGAGGCGCGGGAGGTCGCGGTGGTCCTCCTCCTGGTCGAGGGCGGCGCGCTGCTCGATGGTGCCGGACTTGATGAGCTTGGCGAACTCGGTGCTGAGGCGTGCGACGTCGGCGTCCTTGAGACGCCGGTGGAGGCGGATGACGAGGGTGTCCCTGACGTAGCGGGAGGAGTGGTAGTTGCGGTAGAAGCGGAGGATGTGGTCGACGGCTTCCTGCGGGTCCTTGGCGAGGTAGTAGAGGTTCTCGTCCTCGGGGCTGATGAGCTTCTTCGGGATGAGGGTCTCGCGGACGAAGCGGAGGAAGGAGGGCCAGTAGTCGTTGCCCGCGCCCTCGACGAGGACGATGGGGATCATGGAGGCCTTGCCGGTCTGGACGAGGGTGAGGGTCTCGTAGGCCTCGTCCATCGTGCCAAACCCGCCGGGGAAGCAGGCGACGGCCTCGGCCTGCGAGAGGAACATGAGCTTGCGTGTGAAGAAGTAGCGGAAGTGGATGAGCTTCTCGTCGCCGGCGATGACGGTGTTGGCGGTGGTCTCGAAGGGGAGGCGGATGGCGACGCCGAAGGAGGCCTCGCGCCCGGGGCCTTCGTGGCCCGCCTTCATGATGCCGTCGCCGGCGCCTGTGATCGCCATCCAGCCCGCGTCGGCCATGAGCTTGCCGAAGTCGCGGGCGGCGGCGTAGTCCGGGTGATCGGGCGGGGTGCGAGCCGAGCCGAAGATGGTGACCTTGTGGGGGGCGGCGTACTGCGCGAAGATGCGGTAGGCGTAGCGGAGTTCCTTGACGGCGGCGGTCATCAGTTTGAGCTCGCCGGTGTCGCGCTTGTCGGGGATGAGCTTGAGGCCGGTGGTGAGGAGGTCCTTGACGAGTCGGCCGTGCATGGTGGCGGGGTTGCCGCCCACGGCCTGGATGAGCTCGTCGATCTTGGAGGCGATCTCAGGTGAGTCGGCGCGCTTGTGGGCGGGCTGCTCGGGGAGGAGGCCCTCGCCCTGGGGCGTGGTGGTCAGGGTGGGGTCGAGTTCGACGCGGTGTGGCTCGGTGGACATGGCGGCAATGGTAGACGGTGTGCGTAGAACCCCAACGGATTGCGGACGGGGCGGGCAGAGGCACGCGACTTGCAAAGAAGGGGGGGGGGGGGGGGGGGGGGG
>JAPKGU010000255.1 GCA_026647565.1 Phycisphaerales bacterium
TACGCCCGGGAGCTTCGGGGGAAACGGGAGAACGAGCATGAAACGAGTGATGATGACGGCAGCGTTTTGCCTGATCGCGGGGTCGGCGGGGGCGACGGACTTGAATGTTTGCGGACGAGGTGCTTGCCCGGCCTCTCGACGATCTCCTCCTCGAGGTCGGCGAGGCGGTCGCCGTAGTGCTCGAGGATCGGGAAGCAGTGGTCGACGATCGCGTCGAGGAGCGCGTAGACGAGGTAGCTCGCGTCCTGCGTGCGCGTGCGCGACCCCTCCGCCTGGAGCCGTGCGCGGATCGGGTCCCACACGTCGCCGGGCGTCTCCTGGAAGGAGAGGACCGTGCGGCGGCCGAGGAAGATGCTCACCTGCTCCCCGTGGACGCGGCCATCCTTGAGCTCGAGCATGCGGATCAGCACGAAGACGCGCGCGTGGTGCTCGCCGACCGCGGGGTAGGTCTCCGCCTTCGGGCGCTGGCCCGTCTGCATGAGATCCTCGACCGCGAGCGGGTGGAGCCCGTACTTCGTCGCGAGCGCCTTCACGGCGGTCGAGTCGCGCGTGCCGTCGACGTTGATCCAGCGGACCGACGTCCAGTCGGGGCGGTGCGCAGCGAGGAAGGCGTCGAGGTCGTCGATCCGGCGCACCTCCGCGCGGTCCTTGCAGTAGTCGATGCAAGTGATCGTCGCGCGCTCGCCCTCCGGCGGGCGCTCGGGGAGGCGCTGGGGCTCGATGCCGGGCGATGCGCCGGGCTTGAGGCCGCGGAGCCCCTGCGGGTAGAGCGGGCGCCGCCGCCGCGGGGGAGGTCCGGGGGCTCCGGGGGCAGGAGGGGTTGCGCTCGCCACGGCGGCACTCTACCGCGCGGCGCGGCGCAGTACACTGTGCCGCGGCCGCCGCGAGCAGGAACCGATGAAGACTCCCGCCCCGCCCCTCCCGGGGGCCATCCTCGCGTGCGGACTGGCGCTCGCCTGCTGCTCCGCGCGAGGCGGCTCGCCCGACATGCCGTGGAGCTTCTCGGCTCCGCCCTACGTCCACCCGAGGATCATCGAGGACCTGTCGACGTGGCTCTCCGACGGCGGGGACCAGGTCGTCGCCATCAACCTGCTCGACGCGCAGGGGAGCAACCGCTACCACGGCGACATCCTGACGAGGGAAGGCCCCGGGGGCGCGTCCTTCGTCTACACGCGCGACGGCCGGGCGATGTTCGGCTACGAGCACGTGGGCACGACGACCTCGGGCGTCCACGTCCTGCTGACGTCCGACTGCGGCGGCGGAACCGGCGTCTTCGTGGATCTCATGCTCGTGAGGATCGAGACCGACCGCGGCTTTGCCGTCGACTGGGAGGGCGGCGCCATCCGGCCCGCGAGACGGCGCCTCCGACAATGTCACGCTTTCGCAGCTTGCGGGCCTGGGTCCGTGGGGATTGATTCTGCCCAAGCAGCAAGCTGCCGCCGCGAACAAATGGATTGCCGCAATGGGCATTCGCTGCCGCGAGGCGCAACAAAGAGTCGCGGATCTTTCCGGCGGCAATCAGCAAAAAGTGGCGCTCAGCCGCCTGCTGCACCATGACGTCGACATTCTCTTGCTGGACGAACCCACGCGCGGCATCGACGTGGCCGCCAAAGCCAAGATCTATGAAGTCATCGATCAACTGGTTTCGGCGAATCATCCCCAGACCAAGGCCGTGCTCATGGTCAGCAGCTACCTGCCGGAACTGCGCGGAATATGCGATCGCGTGGCAGTGATGGCACGCGGCAAACTCAGCGCGCCGCGCCCCGTCGCGGAGGTCGATGAACACCAATTGCTGCTGGCAGCCACCGGACAATCAGACTGGAATTGAGGTGACAACTGTGCACGCGATGAAGTCGGCAACGCCGCCCAGCGCAACGGGCAAATGGCACTACTTCAACAAATTCGGCCCGCTGGTGGCGCTGGTGGTGGTTTATGGCTTTTTTGCCATTTTGAATGACAAAATCACCAGCT
>JAPKGU010000256.1 GCA_026647565.1 Phycisphaerales bacterium
GCATCCTGCTCGGGCTGGGCCTGTGCGGCATCGTGGTCGGCTCCAGGGGCGGCTCGCTGGACGCTTCGAGCATCATCTGGCTGGCGGGACTCTCGCTCCTGCTCGCACTCGGGATGCTCGCCACGGGCATGCTGATCTCGGTTGTCACCCGGCGCGCCTCCGTCGCAACCGGTACGGCGGTGTTCCTGTGGCTCGCGCTCGTGTTCGGCACGGACCTTGCGCTGATGGCGGGCACGCTCACGTTCCGCCTCCGCATCGAGGAGCTCTTCGCACTCAGTCTGATCAACCCGCTGCAGGTCTTCAAGATGTGGTCGCTGCACGCCATCGACTCGACCCTCGACGTGCTGGGCCCCGCCGCGCTGTATGCGGTTGAGGAGCACGGCAACGGGCTGCACGGCCTGTTCGCGCTCTGCCTGGGCCTGTGGATCCTCCTTCCGCTCGCGCTCGCCTGCGTTCTCTTCTCGCGAAAGGGCGCCTCATGAACGCCGTTCCCCTCCGCGTCCTCGCCCTGCTGGCACTCGCCCTCCCAGGCGCGTGCGGCGGGCCCCCGCTCGACGGTCCGCCGGATCTTCGAGCCGGGCGAGACGAGTGCGCCGAGTGCGGCATGATCATCATGGACGATCGGGCCTGTGCCGCCGTGCTCGTCGAGATCGCCGGACGACGCGAGCACCGGCTCTTCGACGACCTTGGCTGCCTGATCGACTTCCGCGATCAGGGCCACGCCGATATGAAGGAACTCCGCGCGTTTGCAGTCGACCACGGCGACGGCACATGGCTCGACGTGAATGACGCCCGCTTCGTTCTCGCCGACACGGCCCGTCTTATGACACCCATGGGTTCCGGCTACATCGCCTTCGCAAAGCAGAATGACGCCGACCACGCCATGACCACGATCGGAGGGAGCACCGCCGACTTCGACGGCCTCGCCGCTGCGCGACGCGCGTGGCGTGCCTCCCTCCACACCCCAGCTCAGCCCGAGGAGACCACTGATGAAGAACGGCGCGATCCGTGAGACCATCGGCTCCATCGCCGTGTCCAGACCGGAGTCCGTCTCCGTCTTTGCTCGTCACGGCCTGGACTTCTGCTGCGGCGGGCGGCGCACCCTGCAGCAGGCGTGCGAGGCCGCGGGCCTGGACCCCGACGCGATCCTCGCCGAGATCCGCGATGCGACGAACCGCGTCGGGGACGGGGAAAGAGAAGACTGGCACTCGATGGGAATGACCGACCTGGCCGACCACATCGAGCGCGTGCACCACGTCCGCGCCCGCGACCTCATCGCCCGCATCGACGCGTTGCTGCCTCGTGTCCTCGGCGCCCACGGTGACGCTCACCCCGAGCTCCGCGCCGTCGCCGAGACGTTTGCGCGGTTCCGTGAGGACCTCTTCGACCACATGATCCGCGAGGAGCGTGTGCTCTTCCCGTGGCTCCGCCGGCTCCAGACGCCCGGCGCCGTCCACATCGGGCCGCCATGGAGCGTCTCGCGCCCGATCTCGTGCATGGTGCACGACCACGACGATGCCGCCGCCGCGCTCGCACGCATCCGCGACGCTCTCTCGGGCTACACGACCCCCGCGGACGCGTGCGCCAGTTACGCGGCCCTGCTCTCGGCGCTCCGCGAACTCGACGAGGACACCAAGGTTCACATCCACAAGGAGAACAACGCCCTCTTTCCCGCGGGCATCCGGACCGAGGCTGAGCGAACAGCCCGTGCGCCGTCGGACAGCCCACACGCGTGCTTGTGCCCGACGCCCGAGCACATACACTCACGCGAATGAGCCGGAGGCGTTCCGCCCTATCTGGAGCGATCACGCATGATCTCGCAGACAATTGAGTACGCGCTCCGCGCCATGTCCCACCTCGCCACGCTCGGCGAGGACCGTGCGGCGAACAGCACAACATCCCGGCGAGCGAACCTGCGCGAAATGCCCGTAACGGCGACATGCGACATC
>JAPKGU010000257.1 GCA_026647565.1 Phycisphaerales bacterium
CGCCTGCTGCCCCCGACGCCCCCGCCGAGCCGGGCGCGCCCGCTGCTGCGGCCCCGTACTTCACTTGGGAGACGCTGGCCGAGCGTGCGCTCGTGGTCAAGGGCGACGGCGGGAACGCGCTGCTGATCCTCGGGGCCAAGGGGGCCGGCTCGGCGCTCGTCGATGCAAAGATGCCGTACATCGCGTCCACCCTCCGGCGCGAGGCCGAGGCCAAGGGCGGCAAGATCGAACTGGTGATCAACACCCACCATCACGCCGACCACATCGGCGGCAATCTCGCGTTCACCCCGGACGTGCGCGTCGTGGCCCACGAGAACGCGCGGGCCCGCGTCGCGACCCAGGTCGATCGCCTCCGGCAGATGCTTCGGAGCGGCGTCCGCGCGATCGAGAACTCCGAGAACGCCAACATCGAGAGCGCCCGCGCCGAGGTGGAGGCCCTCGCGGCCCAGGCCGACGCGATGGACGCGGCACGCTGGACCCCGACGCGCGCCTTTTCGGGGCGGGTCGGCTCGGAGTCGCTCGGATCGCTGCCCATCGATCTGCACCAGGTGGGGCCGGGGCACACGGACAACGACGTGATCGTGCACGTCCCGCAGCTGAAGATGCTGCACATGGGCGACCTGGTCTTCCACAACCTCTATCCATTCATTGATCGCGACGGCGGCGCGACGGTGCGGGGCTGGATCAGGTCGCTCAAGTACGCCAAGCGTCTTTGCCGCCCCGGCACCATCGTGATCCCCGGACACGGCGACATCACCGACGCCTCCGGCATCGATGCGATGGAGAAGTTCCTTGAGAAGTCCCTCGACTTCGTCGAGAGGCAGATCAGGCAGAAGAAGACGCGCGAGGAGATCGTGCAGATGACGGTGCCCGGCGAAGAGAGCCGCGGGTTTGAGCACCTGCGCGAGATGGCGATGGGCGCTCTGTACGACGAGATCAAGGGATGAGAGAAGGGCTCCTGAAGGGAGCCCGAGCGCAAGCTCAGCGGTGCTTCACCACGGAGGGCCACTGAGGGCCACGGAGCTCGAAACCCTGTATCTTCCTTCCATGCCCGATCGCTCGACATCAAGTTCGTATCGAACCGGCGACCTCTCACGGGGAACAGAAGCGGCTCGTCGCAGCGCGATCATCGCATGCTCCAAGGCTCGTAACGCACGCGCCGTCGCAGAACTCTGCCGCAGGCTCCCACTCGAAACGCCCGGCAATCGACGCCACATCGCCCGGGCGCTCGGCAACATCGGCGACCCCGCCGCGATTCCGCTTCTGCTTTTGAATCTCCCGAGCTCTCGCGGATTGCTCCGGGGCGACATCATTCGCGCCCTTGCCTCTCCCGGCGCAAAGGAAGCGATACCGCACGTCCAACGTGCCGCACACTCACGCGTGCTCTGGGTTCGCGAATCCGCGGCGTGGGCACTGAAACGACTCGAACAACCTTGAACGTGACTTACGATGCCCGACGGAGAACACACTCAACACACGGGCCGCGGAGCAACCAGCCCGAGTGTGAACGACGGCGTTCTTCACTGGAACCCTGAACCAGATCGCAGCGGCGCAGTTCAACAAAGCTTCTTTGAGCAGGGCGAAGCCCTGCACGAAAGTAGCCGGTGGTGGAGCGAGGGCGTCCCGCCCGAACGACACCACCGGTATAGATGCTCCCGCGCAGCGGCTTCCTTGGTGGAGCGGGGCGGAGGCCCCCGCCTCTCTCCGTCGGGGGTCGCAGGGGGCTGTGCCCCCTGCGCCGCGCTCCCCGCTCTCGCCTCTGGCCGCCCCCTTCGCCCATCGCGGCGGCCTCTCATCCATGCCTTCCGCCCTTCCCTCTCCGTGCCCTCTGTGTCTCTGTGGTGAGTCCGAT
>JAPKGU010000258.1 GCA_026647565.1 Phycisphaerales bacterium
GTCATCGGCGTCAGGCATCTGCGCGAGATTTTCTACGACCGCCGCCTGGCCGTACGCCGGCGTGCCGGAATAGCCCGGCGGGGGCGGACCGATCGATCTCGGCGCGCCTCTGTTGCAGAAGTTCGATGCGGCGTTTCCGCTGACGCAAGCGGTCGCCGAAAGCCGTCCGGTCGCGGTGTACAAGGGGCTCGTGATCGTGTCTTCGGGCGATGTGATCCGCGCCTACGACGCGAACCCCGTGAGGGACCTGAACGGGGACGGCAATTCGGACGATGGGGTGGTCGATTACCTTTTGGGCTCGCCTTATGATCTGGTTTGGTCGAGCACCAACCTGCCCGGACCCGTCTCGCCCCCGACCTGCGCCGACGTTCCCGGAGCCGTCGCTGAGAACCAAGTGGCGGTCGTGGACGCGAGCGGCCGACTCCTCATCTTCGACGCTTTTCCTGCCGCTCCAGCGATGGGCATGGCGCCCGTGGCTACTGTGGCGCCTCCTTCCGGGTTCTCCGCAGGCGGGCCTCCCCTCGCGCCGACCTATCACGACGGGCTCTACTTGGTGGGTGACCAGGCGACGGTCGGAGTCAACACCGTGGGGCGAGTCTGGGTAGCCGATGCGTTTACGGCGACGATCGTCTCGACGAGCGCGGACTGGGCCGTCGGTGGGGCCGGCGTCTCGAACATCCCGCCTCTGACCGGGAGCCCGACCGTCGGTTACATCCCGATCCTCGACAATTCAGGCGGGGTCGATCGCACGGTGTACGTCCCGACGAAAGGGACGGGGTTCGCCGGGCCGGCCGTCAACGCCGGAATCACCAGCATTTGGCTCGGCGTGAAGGGCGAAAAACCGAGTTCCTGGTCGCGGGTCGGCAACCAACTCGTGGTGGTGACGCGGGCCTCGCTTCAAGGGCTCCGCATTTACGTGCCTTCCGGACCCAGCCACCTTGGCGTGAAATTGTCGATCATCGACGGAAGCGGCAATCCGCTCGACGCCGCGGCGATGAACGACCTGCTTTCGGGAACGCTGACGGAGGCCGGCGGCATTCTCAACTTCGGACTCAAGGGCTCGGCCGTGCTGCCTGTGGGGATGTCGATTCGACTTGACTACACGCTCGACTGGGGCACGGGCATCCCGGCAATCCAAGGCCAGATCATCCGCGGGCAGTTGTTCTTGCCCGACGACAACAACCATCGCCGCGTGATCCTCGACAACATCGCGTTGTCGCCGCAAGGGACGATCCACGTCGTCGCGGCTGATCCGACGAATACCTCCGACCCGAACGGGCACGACGGGGGCACGTACTACGCGTTCAAAGAGGACGGCAGAGGCTCGTTCCGAATGATCAATCGGTTCGACCTGTATCCCCAGCACGAGATCGCGCTCAACCAGGCGGCAGCGGTGACCTATGCGGAGACGATCGGCGATACAGACCCGGTCGAAAAACTGATCCCGTTCCCGGCGACCAAGCTCGCCGGACTGCGGTTCAAGGGCGGCCCGGCCGTTCATGGCGGGTTCGTTTATGTCACAGCGCGCGCCGTGAAGAGCATTTTCATTCCCTGCACGGTGCTTATGGCCTTCCAGGCCGAACCCGAGACGCCCGAGATTCTCGTCGAGCCGATCAATGGGTCGTTCTCGCTCGTTCAGCCCGACCTCGCTCGAAGCCCTCGAAAGAACCGCCCCAGCACGATGAGCGTGTTGCAAAGCAACCAGTTCACGTATGAAGCCTCCAACCGGACGGGCAAGGCGAGGATTCGGATCGACAACTTGATGCCGATGAATCGCGGCGCGATCGTCAACGCGTTGAGCCGCAGCCAACCCGTGATCATTCGGCGATCCGGCCAGC
>JAPKGU010000259.1 GCA_026647565.1 Phycisphaerales bacterium
GCTAGATCGTTACCGATCGAACCGGGGAAAACCGGATGAATCTCACGCGCGTTGGCGCGGGGAGGGAACCGCGATTGAGGTGCCCTGGGTTCCGTGGACGGTTATGCGCTTTCGGGAGTTTCCCGTAGGCGGCTCGACTCTTGTCCTGTCCCACGCTCCTTCTCTCGTCCCGGGGGTGCGGGGGCGGAGCCCCCGCCTCCCGTGGCCGCGTCGCGCGAGATCGACTCGCGAGGTTGCCCCAGGATCGGCGATCTCCGCTCGACCCGAGGCTGGGGTACCCCCTCCGCATGGCGGCGCTCGAACTCGTTCGGCGAGAGATACCCGATCGAGGAGTGTCGCCTCTTGGTGTTATACCATGCCTCGATCCAGGAGAAGACCGCAGGCTCCGCCTCGGCCGGTGTCTGGAAGCGTGTTCGATCCAGTAGCTCGCACTCGAGCGTGGCGAAGAAGCTCTCGGCCATCGCGTTGTCATAGGCATCGCCGACGCTGCCCATCGACGGCCGCACCCCGAGCTCCTCGCAGCGACGGCCGAAGGCGAGCGAGGTGTACTGGCAACCTTGGTCCGAGTGATGGATCACCGTCTTGGGCTTGCGCTGCAGGGCCGCCATCTCGAGCGCCGCGAGCATGAGCTCCGTGCGCAGCCGCGTCGCCATCGCCCATCCCACGACCTTGCGGCTGAAGACGTCGAGCACCATGGCGAGGAAGAGGAACCCCGCCACGGTCGGGATGTACGTCGCGTCCGCGACCCAAAGCTGGTTCGGTCCCGTGGCCTCGAACCGGCGCTCCACGAGGTCCGGCGCCGGCCGAGCCTTCTCGTCCCGCTGCGTCGTGACGACGAACCGCCGCCGCGTAATGCCCCGCAGCCCCGCCTGCCGCATGAGCCGGGCCACCCGGTCGCGGCCGACCGAAACGCCCTGGTCCACGAGCTCCCAGTGGACCCGCACCACGCCGTACGATTCGCGCGACGCCACATGGATCGCCCGGATCTTCCGCAGCAGCGCGGCATCCTCCTGCGCCCGCGCCGAAGGCGATCGCTTGCACCACGCGTAGTAGCCGCTGGTGGAGACCTCCAGCACGCGGCACATCGTGGCAATTCGGTGTTGGGCCTGGTGAGCGCTCACGAATTCGAAGATCCGGACGGGATCTTCCCGGTCTCCCGCGCGAACCAGGCCGCGGCTTTTGAAAGGATCGCCCGCTCCTCACGGAGATTGCGGTTCTCTCGGCGAAGCCGAGCGAGCTCTTCCTTCTCCTGGGTCGTCAGGCCATCCAGACGCTTTCCATGATCGCGGTCCGCCTGCTTCACCCAATTGCGGATGCACTGCTCCGAGGGCTCGTACTCCTCGGCCAGCTCGACCGGGCTCCGTCCGGCACGGACCAAATCGACCAGCCTGCGGCGTAGCTCCGGGGGGTACGGGGGATGACTCTTCGGCATTCTGGACTCCTTCGCTCCCAAGTGTGAAGGTGTCCACGAAACTCAGGCAACTCCACTCAGCACTTCCATCGCCCGCTCCGCCGCTGTAGCCTCGCCCTCGTGGTGGGCCATCTCGTCTCCCTCCTTTGTTGCGTCTCACAACCCAAAGGAGAGCGAGATCGGCCCGCCATCTCAACCCTACACCAGGTTGAGTTACAGAAGAGATGATGCACTAACGCCGCATCCCCCGCAGTCTCGACCGCCGGGCGCCGCCGTGTCAACCACCCAAATGCGGCGGCCGGCGGCCACGCGCCCCCGCACGCTGCCGACCGCGGCCGGTCAGCTCCATTGCCG
>JAPKGU010000026.1 GCA_026647565.1 Phycisphaerales bacterium
GGGCATCCGCGCCCCGCAGGACGATCTTCCCCCGCGGACGGACCATGCCCATCGCGTCGCTCAGCGAGCGGGCGTCCGGTGCGGCGCACAGCACCACGTCCTGATCCGATCGCCGGCCCGCCTCCGATGCGTGCCGGTGCTTCACGCCCCACTTCTCGGCGATCGCGAACCGCTCCGGCTGCTGCCCGAGCACCCTCACGCTCGCGTTCTGCCTCGCCATCACCTGCGCCGCCAGCAACGCGTGCGCGTCGTCTCCCAGCACCGTCACGTACGTCTTGCCGACGATCCGCACGATCTGGGCCGCGTGCAGCGCGCTCGCCAGAGGCCCCGCCAGCGCCGCCGAATCAAGGTCCACCGTCTCGGGGAGCGCGACGAGATTCCGCACCGGGATCGCAAACCGTTCCGCGATGCAGCCCGGCGTGCCGCCCACCCCGAGCGTTCGTCTGGATCGACAGTGCCTGCTCAACCCCGTCCGGCAGAGGTCGCACGTCGCGCACACAATCTCCGGCTGTCCCACCACGCGGCGGCCGACCAGCGATGTCCCGGCCTCTCCCTCCACGCGCTCCACAACGCCGACGAACTCGTGCCCCATCACGCCCTTGTGCGCGATGGCACCGCGTGCGACTGCGACGTCGATCGGCGAGATCCCGGCGCGCAGCATTCGCACCAGTGCCGCACCCGGAGCCACCTCCGGCTCCGGAGCACGAGGATCGAGAACGAGCTGTCCGTCGGCACATATGAGCGCGCGCACATCGGGTCATCGACCCGATCACCACCATGATCAAGCCGGAACCGCACTTTCCCCTACAAGAACCCTCTACGGACCTCACCGTGTCCCCGGTGGCGGCATCCCGATCGGCACCGACCCCTGCTGACTCGGCGGCTGGGGCACGAACGGAAGATACTCCACGAACTTCCGATCTCGCTCGTAGCCGGGGAACCGGTAGATACTCCGCGCCGCGAACAGGTCCTGCGTGTCGCCTTCCCACGCCGTCCATGCGCGGCTGTCGAAGCCGTAATCCTGTCCCGTGAGCGTCCGCAGCGACTGCCTCGCGCGGCTGATCACGAGGAAGTTCGAGTCCGTCAGCGTGGCGATCAACGCACGAACCACGCGATTCTCCGCGTACTGGCCCAGCGCGTCCGCCGCGTGCGCCCGGACCTGGGGATCCGGCTCCGCGTTCGCGTCGAGCTCCCCCTCACGCACCGCGAGCAGCAGGGTCTCCACGGCGACGGGGTTGTGGATGCGCTGCAACGCCCGGGCGGCCTCGATCCGGACCAGGCGATCAGGGTCTCGCAGGCGCTCGGCCAGCAACGGCACGTGCTCCGGCCCCCCGTGGTTGGCAAGCCCTCGGATCGCGGCCGAACGCACGGCCCCGTCCTCATCCGACGCGTTGGCGATGAAGAGGTCGATGTAGACCGGCTCGCCCGCGAACGGCGCATTGGCCAGGAGATTCGTGCCCCGATACCGCTTGTCGGAGTCGTACCTGTCCACGGACATCTCGACGGCGTCCGTCGGCGACGGCTGCTTGAACAGGTCCTGCAGAATCCCCTCGGATCCCGGCTCGATACCCGAGAACACCCCGTCGACCGTGTCACACCCGCCCGCAAGGGTCGAGCAGATCGCCCCGGTCAGACCCAGGACCAGCCCCACGCTTCGTCGGAATGTCACGCGGATCGACATGAGTGACGAGTATATGTGAACTCACTGATCGGCGCGGAGCGCCCGAGGCGCCGACAGCACCTCGTTCAAGACGATCGCGCGACGAAGCTCCGAAGGGCTGACCACGCCGCTCAGCGGCAGAACGCCTTCACGCTGCGGGCCGCTCTTGGCGATCCCGCCGGGGATAACCACCGCGCGCCGCGCTTCGGCCGCCATCGAAGCCGCCGTCTGACGCTCGAGCACCGCCTGCTCCGCGTCTTCCTTCGCCCTCGCGGCATCACGCGCACGATCCTGCTCTGCGCGCTGACGTGCCTGCCGCTCCTGACGAACGCGTTCATCCGCAGCGGCCCCGCCGCCCATACGCTGGCGAGCGGCCGGTGCCGCAGGCGCCTGTCCGCGCACTCGGCGCGGCTCGCCGTCCGGCCCGATGATCACCACATCGCCCTGCCCCGGGGGACCGGATTGCGTCGGTGGCGCGGGCCTCGATGCCACGGACCCCGCGCGCCGCCCCGGGCCGGGGGGCTGCGACCGAGCCCGCGCCTGGGCCTCGGCTTGTGCACGCCGGCGCAGCTCGTCGATGCGCCGCTGACGCTCGATCATGATCTCCCGCAGACGCTCTTCGGCGTTCTTCCGATCGCTCGCGGGGGTCGCGACCGGCTGGTCCTCCAGCGCCTCCAGGTTCCGCCCCGTCCGCAGCGCGCTCTCACGCGCCCGCTCCACGCTTGCCTGCGCGCGTCGGGCCTCGGACTGCTCCTTCAGCGTCTTGACGATCCATGAGGCGACCGATGAGCCGACCACCATGAGGATCAGGATGATCTCGATGTACTTCACGGCCTAATCCTATTCACGTCCACGGCGCGCCGGGGCACGATCGCTGGTGACCCGCCGCCCAGGCCGACACTCTCAAACACCACGCCGAAGACGCCCTCCAGCGTCCCCGGGCCCAGCACCTCCGACGCGTCACCCTGATTCCGGATGCGTCCTCGCTCGTCGATAGCGATCGCATCGTCCCCGAGCCGGAGCGACGCCGTCAGGTCGTGCATCACGACCACGACTCCCACACCCCTCTCAGCAAGACCTCGAAACGCGTCGAGCGTCCGGAGCGCGTGGCGCGGATCGAGCGCCGCAAGCGGCTCGTCGGCAAGCAGGAAACGGGGGCACCGGGCGTCCGAACCACGTCCGATCAACTGGGCGATCGCCCGTGCGATCGAGACCCGCTGCTGCTGCCCGGCCGAGAGGGTGTGAAATGGGCGATCGGCCAACGCCTCCACGTCCATCATCCGCATCGCCTCACCAACGGCGTCCGAATCGGCGCCAACAGCATGGCGTCCCATGCCCACAACCCGTCGTGCCGGAAAGCCAAAGGCGAGCGATGATCGCTGGGCGACATAGGCCACGTGCCTCGCCCGATCCGGCGGCTCGATCGAAGCGACGCTTCGCCCCGATCCGTCGGGAGCCACCAGAACGACCCGCCCCTCCGTCGGTTCGATCAGCCCCGCCATGAGCCGCAGCAGGGTGGACTTCCCCGCCCCGTTCGGTCCGACGATGACCAGCGTGCGACCGGCTCGCGCCGAGCAGGTGACGCCTCGAAGCACGGGAGTCCCGGCCGAGAACGCGAAGTCGACGCTGTCGCACGCGATCGTCACCGGAGGATGGTACGTGAACCCCGGCCCGCCGAGATCGCCCGGGTTTGGCGAAATCCGCCGGGGGCCATAAACTCGGTGCCCGTCCGGGAATCTCCCGGACGATTCGCCCCCTCGAATCCACCCGCCCGGGACCAAGGGTCGCCCCCTCCCCCGAGGAGGAATCGGAAGGACGGTTGCTCAATGTCTCAGAAGGTAGTCGCCGTTGCGGGCTCGACCGGCTTTGTCGGCCGTCACGTCGTCGCAGAGTTGCTCGCGCGCGGCCATCGCGTCCGAGCTCTGGCGCGCGATCTGAAGAAGGCCGGCAGCAAGCTCGCCCCGCACCCGGACCTCACCATCGTTGAGGGGCAGGCGCACACCTCCGTCGGAGCCGCGGCACTGGTCAAGGGTGCCGACGCCGTCGTGAACTGCGTCGGCATCATCCGCGAGACGCGAGGAGGCCAGCCGTTCGAGCAGGCGCACGTGGATGTTCCCAGGAAGCTGGTCGAGGCGTTCAGAGACGAATGCAAGTCTCGGGGCGTTGCCGCAGACAGCGCTCGGTTCATCCAGATCTCTGCGCTCGGCGTGACGGACGAGGACTCACGCCCCGGCGGCGCGACCGGGTACCAGAAGTCCAAGTTCGAGGGAGAGATGGTCGTTCGGCGCAGCGGTTTGGCATGGACCATCCTGCGACCGGGCATGATCCACGGCGCAGACGGTGAGTTCATGGGCATGGCCAAGGGCTGGGCGACTGGTCGCGCCGCCCCCTTCCTCTTCATCCCCTACTTTGCGCGCCGCACCGACGGATCGATGTCGATGGTGCCGGGCAAGACCGAGCCGGCGAAGCTCGCACCGGTCTATGTCGGCGACGTGGCGTGGGCGGTGGGCGAGTCGCTCTCACGCGAGCAGGCGATCGGCGAGGTCTTCAATCTCGTCGGGCCCGAGGTTCTCGCGTGGGACGAGTTCCTCGCGTACATCCGCGACCACGTCCCGCTCGGCAAGAAGGGACTTCCCATCGTCGGCATCCCGGCGCCGCTCGCCGTCGCCAAAGCCCGCGCCATGAAGGCGGTCGGTCTTGATGGCCTCCTTCCCTTCGACGACGGCATGGCGATCATGGGCATGCGCGACTCGCTCGCCGAGTCCGCCAAAGCGAGCCAGCACCTGGACTTCAACCCTCGTCCCTTCCGCGACACCATGGCCTCGTATGCCTCGACGATGGTCTGAACCGGATTCGGCCGAGCCGCGCCGTGACGAGGCGTCCAGGCCGCGAACGAAGCACGACGGACTGAGCGAGGGAAATCGCTCCCACGCCCGGGCCTCCAAGCTCGGAAGGAACCACGGATGACACTCCGCTACGAGGCGCGGCTCAAGCAGCACCTGGCGCACGACACCTATCAGCCGCAGACCGTCGCCGAGCTCGCGGCGGACCTCCGCGTCGAAGACCCCGCCGACTTCGAGCAGGCCATCAAGCAGCTGGCCAGGGACGGCGTGGTGATGGTCAGCGCGTCCGGAAAGGTCTCGCTCCCCTCGCTCTCTTCATCCGGCGGCGAGGTCACGGGCATCTTCAAGGGCAACCCCAAGGGGTTCGGCTTCGTCCGCCCCGAGGACTCTTACAAGGAAGGCGACGTCTTCATCCCGCCCGACGCCACCGGCGGGGCGCTCTCGGGCGATCGCGTCCGCGTGCTGGTCGCGCGCGAGCGCCGGCGCGGCGATGAGCAGGGCTTCGTCGGCGAGGTGGTCGAGGTCCTGAAGCGCAAGCGCGCCGCGTTCACGGGCAACATCTTCAAGCAGGGACAGCTCTGGCTCGTGCAGCCCGACGGGCGCGAGATGACCAAGCCGATCGTCGTGCGCGACGCCGCTTCCAAGAACGTCAAGCCCGGCGACAAGGTCGTCGTCGAGATCGTCGAGTACCCCGACGGCGACGCGCTGGCCGAGGGCGTCATCTCGCGCGTGCTCGGCGAGGCCGGACGCCCCGATATCGAGACCCAGGCCGTCATCGCCGCGTTTGCGCTGCCGGAGCTTGAGTTTCCCGAAGCGTGCATGCAACAGGCCCGTGACGCCGCTTCGCGCTTCGACGAGGAGATCGCCGATTTTGTCAAGCACGGTGAGAAAGCCCTCAAGGGCCGGCGCGACCTGACCGGCGACTACATCATCACCATCGACCCGCCCGACGCGAAGGATTACGACGACGCGATCTCCATCAAGCGGACCGCCGAAGGGTGGGAACTCGGCGTCCACATCGCCGACGTTGCCCACTTCATCGAGCCCGGCAGCCCGCTGGATGTCGAGGCCGCGGACCGGGGCAACTCGGTGTACCTGCCGCGCCTGGTTATCCCGATGCTCCCGGAGATTCTCTCCAACGGCATCTGCTCGCTCCAGGAGGGCGTGCACCGGTACTGCAAGTCGGCGTTCATGGTTTATGACAGGCACGGCAACGTGAAGCGCGAGGGCGCGGGCAGCGTGCTCATCAAGAGCGCCAAGCGCCTCACGTACCTTGAGGCCCAGGCCCTCATCGACGGCGACCTCACCGAGGCGAAGAAGCACGCCAAGACCGAGCCGAACTACACCGAGCAGCTCCTCGCGACGCTCAAGGAGATGAACGAATGCGCCCGCGCGATCCAGGGCAAGCGCCAGCGCAACGGCATGATCTCCCTCGAGCTCCCCGATGTCGTCCTGATCTATGACGAGAACGGGCGCGTCATCGACGCCGAGCGCGAGGACGACGCGTTCACGCACACGCTGATCGAGATGTTCATGGTCGAGGCCAACGAGGTCCTTGCTCGACTCTTCGAGGGGCTCCAGGTCCCGCTCCTCCGGCGCATCCACCCCGAGCCCACGCCCGGCAACACCGAGGACCTCCGCAAGACCGCCACCGTCGCGGGCTTCAAGATCCCAAAGAACCCGACGCGAAAGGAGCTCCAGGGCCTCCTCGACGCGACCCGCGGCACATCCGCCGCGCGGGCCGTGCACATGGCCGTGCTCCGCACGCTCACCAAGGCCGAGTACTCACCGGCGCTCATCGGCCACTTCGCCCTTGCCTCCAGCGCGTACGCCCACTTCACCAGTCCCATCCGGCGCTACCCGGACCTCACCGTCCACCGTGCCCTCGCCGAGTACCTCCGCCTCACCGACAACGCCCGCACCAAGCCGCAGAGCGACAACGAGAAGGTCGCCCTCGGCAAACGCATGATGTCCAGCCCCATGTGCCCGCACGTCCAGGACCTCATGGAGGTCGGGCGCCACTGCACGCAGAAGGAACAGAACGCCGAGGACGCCGAGAACCAGCTCCGCTCCTTCCTTGTGATGCAGCTCCTGGCCGATCACGTCGGCGAGAGCTACCAGGGCGTCGTCACGGGCGTCTCGCCGCGAGGGATCTACGTCCAGCTCGACAAGTACCTCGCCGATGGCATGATCAAGACGAGCGATCTCCCCGGCGATGTCACCCGCTCCAATGCGCAGCCCAACTGGCGGATCGATTCCCGCACCGGCGCGCTCGTGGACATCAACTCCGGCCGCTCCTTCAACATGGGCGACACGGTCCACGTCACGATCGCCGCCGTCGATCTCGCCCAGCGTCGCATGGACCTCCTGATCACCGATGGCGCGAGCCGTGCCGCGGGCAAGGCCAAGGTCCCGACGCTGAAACTCGGCCAGGGCGGCGGCGGGCTCGGCAAGGCCCAGGGCGCCGGCTTCGACACGTTCGGCTCCAAGACCGGCGCCCAGCGCCGCAGCCAGAAGAGCAAGGCCCGCGACAAGGGCAAGAACCACCGGCGGGACAAGTAACTCGTCCGTACGCACAATGTCTTTGGCAGCACCGCTCTTGGTGGCACCGCTCTCCAGAGCGGTGTCGCTTTGTATTCGGTGTTTCTGCCTTCTGCGTCGTGGCGCTTCGCCGCCTCGGCGCCGCCTGATACGCTGCGGCATGCGCCGATCCAAACTCGTTTCGACCCGCTTCGCCCTCATCGCATGCGCTGCCATCGCGCTCGCGACCGCTCTCGCATGGCCATCCACCGCTCGCGCCGACGAGCCCAAGTGGATCGCCCCCGCGCGCGCCTCGCAACAAGCCCCCGAACCCAAATGGGTCTGGGTCGCAGTTTCTGATCGCCCGAAGCCAACAACCGACAACGCCGATGCAGGCACGGTTTGCATCTTTCGTACGTTTGCAGCTCCGAATAACGTGGTCTCTGCGCGGCTCGCTCTCGCCGCGGACAACGAAGCAACCGGATGGGTCAACGACTCCCCTCCGCTCAAGACGACAAGTTGGTCCTCGCCGGTCTCGGCGCCGGTCACGATCAAGCCCGGCCTCAACTCGATCATCATCGAAGCGACGAACGGACCATCGACGAGTGTCGGGCAACGAAACCCCGGCGGCGTAATCGCGAGACTGGAGATGACCCTCGACAACGGAGCGACGCAATACATCGTCTCCGATGCCGATTGGACAGGCATAGTCGGACCGAGAGATTCCTTTCGACCTGACGCCCCTGTAAGCATGCGCCTGTTCGAACCCATCGTCCTCGGCCCCGCCTCCATCGCCCCCTGGTCCCTCAGCCCATCGGCCTTCTACGCACCCGCGCCGTGCCCGATGCTCCGGCGCACGTTCACGCTCGACGCACTCCCCGATCCAACCAACAACACAGCCTCGCCCTCTGCCGCATCGGTCCGCATCATCGGCCTCGGCCACTACGAGCTCCGCTGCAACGGCCAGGTCGTCGGCGACTCCGTCATCAACCAGGCGTGGTCGGAGTACGACGCCGCGATCTACTGGCAGGAGTTCGATCTCCGTCCTTATCTACAGGTTGGTCAGAACGTCCTCGCCGTCACGCTCGGCAACTCCTTCTGGCGCGTCGATGCCCCCAACGACTCCGGCCGCTTCGCCAAGACCGACGCGATGCCCGACTTCTCCGAAGGCCAGCCCCACCTGCTCTGGCTCGACGCCAGCATCACCACGCCCAGCGGCATCGTCCGCGTCGTCTCCGACGAATCGTGGACGTGGGCAGACAGTCCGCTCACCTTCTCCCACATCTACGCCGGCGAGGACTACGACGCACGCCTCATCCAGCCCGGCTGGGACACACCCGGCTTCACGCCTGACGCCGGCGCTTCCACGTGGCGCGCCGTCGCCATCGCCCTCGCCCCGAAAGCCGAGATCCGCCCCCTCGTCTCACCCACCATGCAGATCTTCGAGGCCTTCCAGCCCACCGAGATCAAACGCCCCGAGCCCGGCCGCTTCACCTACGTCTTCCCGCAGAACTGCTCCGCGCTCCTCCGCTTCACACTCAGCGGCGGCAAGCCCGGCAGCCGCGTGCGCTTCCGCCCCTGCGAGTACATGGACGACAAGGGCAAGGTCAAGTTCACGTACACCTGGGGCACGGGCAAGGACATCTGGCACGACTACACCAAGGCGACCACCGGCGAGGAGTCGCACCAGACCCTGTTCTGCTACGTCGGCGCCCAGTTCGTCGAGGTCGAGGGCGCGGTCCCCAAGGGCGACCCCAACCCGGACAACCTCCCCGTCATCGAGTCGCTTGAGCAGCTCTTCGTCCGTGCCGCGTGCCCGGTCGTCGGCTCCTTCACATCCTCCAGCCCGATCCAGAACGCGGCGCACGCGATCATCGACTGGGCGATCGGCTCCAACATGGCGCACGTGCCGACCGACTGCCCCCACCGCGAGAAGAACGGCTGGATCGAGCAGACGTGGCACATGGCCCGCTCCATCTCCTACACCTACGACGTGAACGCGTGGTTCGCCAAGACCTGCGCCGACATCGGCGACACGCAGCAGCCCGACGGCCACATCCCCACCAACTGCCCGAACTACCTCGTTGGCGTGCCGCCCCATGGCTTCTGGAACAACGCACCGGAGTGGGGCATCGCGGGCGTCCTCCTCCCGTGGCATCTCTACGAGTGGTACGGCGACAAGGAGACTCTCGCCGCGAGCTACGACTCCGCGGCTCGCTACATCGCTTACCTCGCCTCCACCGCCAAGGACGGCATCATCACCAGCAACCTCGGCGACTGGTACGACTTCGGCCACGGCAAGGGCAACGGCCCCTCGCAGTGGACCCCGAACGAAGTGAGCGCCACCGCGATCTGGGCCTACGGCGCCAAGACCATGGCCGATGCCGCGCGAGTGCTCGGCAAACCCGACGACGCCGCGAAGTTCGACGCCCTCTTCAACCAGATCCGTTCCGACTTCCAGCGTCACTTCTACGACGCCACGACGAAGACGGTCACAAACAAGGGTTCGTGTCAGGCGGCAAACTCAGCCGCGCTCTGCATCGGACTTGTCCCCGAAGCCGATCGCGCCGCCTGCCTCGACGCCGTGATCGCCGACGTCGAGTCTCGCGGCTGGAAGCAGACCCCCGGCGAGGTCCTCCAGATCTTCCTCATCCGCGCCCTCGCCGATGCCGGGCGTGCCGACATCCTCCATCGCATCTACTCCCGCGACGACATCCCGTCGTACGGACACATGGTCAAGTCCGGGCTCACCACGCTCCCGGAATCCTGGGACGCCCGGCGCGGCACCGGCGACAGTCTCAACCACTTCATGCTCGGACACCTCATGGAGTGGCACTACGCCTGCGTCGCCGGTATCCGCCAGCAACCCGGCTCCGTCGGCTGGACCGACATCGTCATCGCACCGCAGATCCCGCCCCGCGACCTCCTCGAATCCAATCCCGAATCCATCCGCGCCTGCGACGCCTCCTTCGACAGCCCGCGCGGCACCATCACCTCCAAGTGGTCGCTCGACGGTGAAACGTTCACACTGACCTGCACCGTGCCGGAGGGTGTGCGTGCGAGAGCGATCATGCCGGATGGTTCGTCGCACCCGCTGAAACCCGGCGGGACGACACTCGCGATCACCCTGCCATCCGCGTCCCCCTGAGCAAACCCCCGGCCTCGGCCTGGCCACGTCTCCCGCTGCTGGGCCTGAAGCTGGGCATCAAGCTGGGCACCAAGCTGGGCATCAAGCTGGGCATCAATCTGGGCATCAATCTGGGCAATCGCGTGGCCGCCCCGCGAGATCCGAGGTGGGCGGCGTCGATCGGGGGAAATCCCGGGTTCCGACTGCACATGACGAGCGAGACTCGGTAGACTTTCCACACGCACGGCCCTCGAACTCGTCGAGCACCAGCCCTGCGGTGCGTTGGGACGTGAGGTGCGTCGACGGCCGGGTGCGTTCCAGTGGCCGCAGCGGCGGCGGACAGGAGCCGGTTCGTGGGTGAGTCCGGTGAACGGGACGTGACGCAGCTCGTCCGGCGCGTGAGCGCGGGGGATGAGGGCGCGCTGCCATTGCTGCTCGACGCCGCGTACAAGGAACTCCGCGCCATCGCGGGCAACCTCTTCAAGGGCCAGTCCGGGGATCACACGCTCCAGCCAACGGCCTTGGTGAACGAGTTGTGCGTGCGATTACTCGACAAGGAGAGTTCTGACTGGAGCGACCGCAAGCACTTCATCCGTGCGGCGGCAACGGCGATGCGGAACCTGCTCACCGACCATGCGCGGGCCAAGCGTGCGGAGAAGCGCGGGGGTGGGGCCGCGACGGTGACGCTCGATCCGGGCTCCGCGCCCGCCGCAAGGGGCGGCGGCGGATATGACGTCGTCGCTCTGGATGAGACACTCACGCGCCTCGCACAGGCAAACGAACGCCTCGGACGCGTTGTCGAGCTCCGGTTCCTCGCGGGGCTGAGCGTCGCCCAGACGGCCGACCTGCTGGGCGTCTCCGAGCGCACGATCGAGATCGACACCAAGCTCATCCGCGCATGGCTTCAGAAGGAACTGGGCGCGTGAACAATGCCGACGAACCAACAGCGGACCAGGCACGCGGCGTTTCGCCGGAGACCTTTGAGAAAGTCTGGGAGGTCTTCGCCGCCGCCTGCGACATGCCTTTGGCCGATCGACGCGCGTACATCGAGTCCGCCTGCGGCAAGGACTCCCCCGTCGCCCGCCAGGTACTGGAACTGATCGAAGCCCATGAGAGGGTCGAGGCGAGTGACGAGCCGGCCGAGGACGCGCTGGGAACAAGGATCCTCAGGGTCTCCGGGGGGCCGGAGGTGCCGGCGCAGATAGGTCCGTACCGAGTCCAGCGCGAGATCGGGCACGGCGGCATGGGCGTGGTCTATCTCGCTCGCCAGGGCAATCCGGAGCGCGAGGTCGCGCTGAAGATCGTACGGCGCGGCATGGGATCGACCGGTGCTCGCACGCGATTCGAGCGCGAGATCCGCGTGCTCGGGCGCCTGGAACATCCGGGCATCACCCGCATCTACGAGGCGGGCACCGCGACGACGCCAGACGGGCCGGTCGCCTATTTCGCGATGGAGTTTGTGCGTGGGCCGCGCCTCAGTGACGAGGAGGTGCGAGCGCTGGATGCCCGCACGCGCATCGAGCTTGTCGCCCGCATCGCCGACGCGGTGCAGCATGCGCACGGGAAGGGCGTGATCCATCGGGATCTGAAGCCCGCGAACATTCTTGTCAGCGAATCGTCCGATCAGTCGATGGTCGCGGGGGGCCGTGAGTCCGGCACAACGCGGGCCGCGGGGCCGCAGCCCAAGATCCTCGACTTCGGCGTTGCGCGGCTTCTGGAGCCGGACACGGTCCACACCGCCGTGACGGAGGCGGGGCTGGTGATCGGCACCATCGGCTACATGAGCCCGGAGCAGCTTGCGGGCGACATCCATGCCGTCGACGCTCGCTCGGACATCTACGCGCTGGGCGTGATGCTGTATGAGCTTCTCACGGGCCGGATGCCGTTCGATCTGCGCGGGAAGCCCATCGCCGAGGCCGCTCGCATCGTGCGCGATGTCGAGCCGGCGCCGATCGGTGTTGTACCTGGGCTCGATCGCTCGCTCCAGGCGGACATTCAGACCATCATCCGGCACGCGACCGAGAAGGACCGCGAGCGCCGGTACCCGACCGCCGCGGCGCTGTCGGAGGATCTGCGCCGTGCGCTGCGGGACGAGCCGATCCTGGCGCGCCCACCGTCGGCCACGTACCAGCTCTCAAAGTTCGCGCGTCGGAACAAGGGGCTGGTCGCGGGGATCGCCGCGGCGTCGGTCGCGCTCGTCGCGGGCGCCATTGTGAGCACCGTGCTGCTCGTGCGAGCCGTCGAAGCACGCAGGCAGGCCGACGCCAAGGAACGCCTGGCGACCGCGGTGCGCGGCTACATGATCGACCACCTGCTCCTGGCGGCTCACCCCGACCGCATGGGGTACGAGGTGAAGATGCTCGACGTGCTGACCACAGCGTCCGAAGGGCTGCACGAGCGATTCGCCGAGAGCCCGGACGTCGAAGGGAGCATCCGGGCCGACCTCGGGCGCGTTCTGAACCAGATTGGCAAGATTGAGCAGAGCAAGGCGGAGTACCTGGCCGCGATCCCGCTGCTCGAGACCTCGCGCGGCCCCGACCATCTCGACACCATCATGGCCCTCAACTCCCTCTGCACGGCGCTCCAGGACCTGGCAGAGAACGACGAGTGGCTTCGCTGGAGCCGGATCACCCTGGAAAGGGCTCTCAGGTCGCTCGGTCCCGAGAACGTCTACACGCTCCACGCCATGGTGAACCTGAGCGGCGCACTGATCACCCTCAACCAGACCGAGGAAGCTCGCGAGGTCCTTCGAACCGGGCTGGCCATCGCCGAGAAAGACCCCGATCGATACCCAGCACCCTACACGCAGATGCTCAACTGGCTCGCGGCGTGCGAGGACATCTCCGGCAACTTCGGCGCGGCGCTCGACATCAGGAAGCGTCTGCTGGACGTCGTGGTCTCTCGACATGGGCCGGACCACCGCGAAGCGATCCTCCTCCGCGCCAACCTCGCCTTGGGGCTCGTCAAGGCCGACCGCGTGCAGGAGGCCGCAGCGATCGTCGTCGGCCTCTCTCAGGCCATGGAGGCCCACTACCCGCCGGGACACCCCTCCCGCGCTCAGACAGCGGCGACGGAGGGGTTCGTTCTGGGGAAGGCGGGTCGATTCGCAGAGTCAGAGACGCTCCTTCTCCGCGCGTACGAGATGCACGTTGAGCTGGCGCCGGAGTTCGACTGGGCGACGGAGCAGCGGATCCACTCGCTGCGCGGCCTCTACACGCTCTGGCCCGGCCACGAGAAGGAGTTCGTTCACTGGGGCCTGCACTCGGTCAAGGGACGCTTGATGCTCGCCCACGCGCAAGAACTCTCGAATCTCCCCGGGGTCATCGACACCGTGATCGCGCGGGGCGCTCAGGCGGGCGTCCAGCTCGGGCGAACCCAGGTGCTCGACCTGGTGTGGGACGCCCGCGACGAGCTCGCGCCCGACGGGCACAAGCGCCGCGCCGCGTTCTACGGAAACTACGCCCGCGCCTGCGTGGTGGAGAACCACCCCGCTCGTTACGCGGAATCGCTCGCCATCGCCGAATCCTCCCTTGCGTACGCGACCGAGCGCGAGGTCGCCGAGGGGATCCTCGCCGCAGCACGCGGCATGGCGCGGTGATCGCCTCCTGCGGCTCATCCACGAGAAACATCTCTGAAAGGTCAGTACCTGCCGATGGCGGACTGGTTACCTACGCTTTCCGCTTGATTCTCCAGCAATCAACGGGCCCGCGTGAAGGGCCCGCATCCACGAGGAAACCCATGCGCATCACGCTCGCTCTGCTCGCCTCGCTTTCCATCGCCATCTCTGCCCCTGCGGCCAATGCTCAGGAGTCTGCTCCTCCGGAGCTGACCGAGGAACAGATGCAGCAAATCCAGGCCGCGATCCAGGCCCAGATGGCGGGCCAAGGCCAGCCCGCGGCGCAGCCGATTCCGGTTCCCGAGGGAGAGGTTGTCGCCAAGGAGGAGCGGGAGGGCGTGCTGATCGAGGACATCAAGATCGGCGAGGGGTATGAGATCAAGGCGTCGAACGTGGTTCTGGCCCACTACCACGGCACGCTCAAGGCCGACGGCACCGTGTTCGACTCCTCTTTCGAGCGGGGCGAGCCGGTGCCCTTCCCGCTGAATGGCGTCATCAAGGGCTGGGGCATCGGCGTCCCCGGCATGAAGGTCGGGGGCGTCCGTCGCCTCACGATCCCGGCGGCACTTGCGTACGGCGAGCAGAGCCCCGATCCGAAGATCCCGGCCAACTCCGACATGGTCTTCGTGATCCAGGTCATTGACGCGGTGCAGTCGACCGACACTTCTGAGGGCACGGGCGCAGCCGCGTCGTTCCAGTCCGTCCCGGTCACGACCCACGTGATCAAGGACGCCGACGGGAAGGTCCTTGAGACGCGAGACGCCACGAACCCCTACATCTGGTTCCCCAACGAGTTCCCGTCGTTCCAGTTCGCGCTGGACGGCATGAAGGTGGGCGGCAAGCGGACGCTCGTCATCCCCGCGTCCATGAACCAGCAGCAACCGGGCATGTACCTCGCGCCGCTGCCCTCCAGCGTGCCGCTCACGATCGAGCTGGAGCTCATCGCCGTCCGCAGCATGACCGAGCCGGGACGCTAAGCCCGGTGTGAGCCCGTCAACGGACTTTGACACACCCGGGCGTCGGCGCAGGCACGCGCTGACGCCCGTTTCGCGCCGCGACGCGGCAAGGACCCCGCATGATGCGTGATCGACTCGGCCTCGGCACCCTTGCACGCGTGACGTGGTGCGTCGTGGCACTGATCGCCTCGGCCGAGAGGGCGCTCGCCCAAGGCCCGTCGTTCCGCCTCACGCTGGATGCCGCCACGTTCACGGCGCCGTACACGGGGCGGCTGTACGTTGTGCTCATCGAGGGTGACAACCGGGAAGTGGAGCCTCGCGAGGAAGCCGGAAACTGGTTCGATCCTCCCTACATGTTCGCGATCGACGTCGACGGTCTCGCTCCCGGCGCGCAGGCCACGATCGGCGCCGATGCGCTGTCGCACCCGGAGCCGCTGGGCGCTCTTCCTCCGGGGACCTACACAGCGCAGGCGTTCGCGCGCCTGAATCCGGACTCGCCGGATCCGGGGCGTGGCGAGGGGGACCCGATCTCGGAGCCGGTGAAGGTGGAGATCACGCAAGAGGGGCTTGATGTTGCGCTGACGCTCGACAGGCGTGTGCCGGCGGAAGCGTTTGAGGAGACCGACCGAGTCAAGATGTTCGAGATGGTGTCGCCTCTGCTTTCGGCATTTCACGGGCGCGAGGTGGTCATGCGTGCGGGGGTGCGGCTGCCGAAGGACTGGAAGCAAGACGAGGGGACGTCCTATCCGACGGTGTACTGGATCACGGGCTTTGGGGGCGATCACGGCGAGATCCACGACATGGAGCGGGCGTTCTCGCGGGTGAAGGGGGCGGATGAGTGCCTGATCATTGTTCCGGATGCGAGTTGCTACTGGGGCCACAGCGTGTTCGTGGACTCGGCGACGAACGGGCCGCGAGGGCGTGCGCTCGTGGAGGAGCTGATCCCGGCGATTGAGGAGGCGTATCGCGGGGCGGGGGGTGCGGAGGGGCGTGCGGTGACGGGCGGCTCCTCGGGCGGGTGGGCGGCGTTGTGGCTTCAGGTCACGTATCCGGATGCGTTCGGATCGTGCTGGTCGCACTGCCCGGACCCGGTCGACTTCCGGGACTTTCAGCGGATCAACCTGTACGAGCCGGGCGCGAACATGTACGTGGATGAGACGGGAGCGGCGCGGCCCTTGGCGCGCGACGGCGATCGTGTGGTTCTGTTGTACAGGGACTTTGTGGCGATGGAGTCGCTGATGGGACCGGGCGGGCAGATCGGATCGTTCGAGGCGACGTTCTCGGCGCGTGGGGAGGACGGCAGACCCCGAGCGCTGTTTGATCGCGTGACCGGCGCGGTGGATACGGAGGTGGCGCGGTTGTGGGAGGCGTTTGACATCCGGCTGGTGATGGAGCGGAACTGGGAGACGCTCGGCCCGAAGGTCGCGGGGAAGATCCATGTGTACGCGGGCGAGATGGACACGTTCTACCTGGAGGGTGCGACGGTGCTGCTCGCCGAATCGTTGAAGGGGCTGGGGAGTGACGCGGAGGTGAAGATCGTGAAGGGGATGCCCCACACGATCTATCCCCCGGGGCTTGTTGCGATGTTCGAGTCGTTGACGGCGGGGGGAGTTGAGACGGAGGCGGGCGAGCCGGCAACAGTCGAGAGCACGAACTGAAGCGGGAGGAACGGGCGTTCGATGTCGCAGATCACGGTCATCGGGGCTGGCGTCATCGGGTTGACGACGGCAATCACGCTCCAGGAGCGTGGGCATCAGGTCCGCGTCGTTGCCGCGGCGACGGGTGCGGGCATCACGTCTTCTGTTGCGGGTGCGATCTGGTTCCCGTTCTGGGCCGAGCCGCGTGAGCGGGTGTCGAAGTGGGCGAGCGTGACGCGCCGCTGGCTCACGGGGCTGGCCCGAGCGGATGCGCGCGCCGGCGTTGACATGCTGCGCATGCTCGAGCTCGACGATCAGGACCGCGTGCCGTGGTGGGGAGCAGAGATCGAGGACCTCGTGCTCACTCGGGCGACGGATCGGGGCGTCGACGCGAGCGTTTGGAACGGTGCGCCGTTCGGGTGGCGATTCGCCGCGCCCCGCGTCGATCCGCGGCACCACCTCCCGTGGCTTGAGGCGTGCCTCCGCGCGCCGGTCGAGCGACTGGCGATCGCGTCACTCAGGGAAGCGATCGAACGAGGCCCGACGCGTCCGGACATCGTCGTGAACTGCACCGGGCTGGCCTCTCGCACGCTCTTGCAGGACAGCGCGATCCGCCCGCTCTTCGGCCAGGTCGTCGTCTGCACGCCCGGCACGTTCGATCCGGGTTCGTCGATGGCGGATGAGCGCGATCCGAAGGCGGTGTTCTATGTGATCCCGCGGCGGGATGAGGTGATCATCGGCGGATGCACGGCGGAGTGGGATGGGCCGGTTGCGGACGGCACGCTTCCTGCGCCGGATCCGAACCTGACCGAGGTGCTGCTGGACCGCGCGGCGCGATACGGGGTTGTGCCCCGGGGGATTCTGAGGGTTGTTGCGGGGCTTCGTCCGTATCGGACGACGGTTCGGGTGGAGCGTGACGCGGGGGATGCCCGGATCATCCACAACTACGGGCACGGGGGTTCGGGGTACACCATCGCGCGGGGGTGTGCGGAGGAAGTGGCGGAAATGGTGGAACGGGGTGCGTGACGGGATTGGTCCGAGACGTCATCCGGTGGGATCAAGCTCCTGCTGTCCGGAGGGAATCAGACATGAGGCACACGAAGCGGCCCGGCTGCGGCGGGGTGTTTCGATCGAGTGTCGTGATCGCGATTGTGATGTTCCTCGTGGCGCCCCATGTGAGTGCTCAGGATGCGGCTCCGTCGCGAGCCAGGGGTGCTCGCTCGCCGACTGGCCGTTCCCACATCGAGTTCCGATCAAGTGCAATGCTGTCGCTGCACATGCTGGTGCGTGCGGGCGCAGCGGGAGCCGAGGTGCCCGAGTCCGTTCGTCCCGCGGTCGAGGCGGTGAGAGCAGCTGACGACAGAGTGTGGGGGATGTTCGACGGCATCTTTGCCAGCGAGAGTTCTCCCGAGGAGATTCGGCTCGTCCTGGAGACGTATGCGCTTCGACTCCAAGGTGAGGTCGGCGAAGCGCTTGTCGCATACGCCGAGGCCCTTGTTTCGGTCGAGCCCGCCTTTCGAGCCGAGATCTGGCCTCAGCAAGAAGCCGCGATCAATGAGGCCAAGGCGGGCTTGGAAGCGGCACGTGATGCGCAAGGATCGACCTGTATGTCGCGCATTTGTGAGTGGCTGGGGATTGTTGATCCGAGAGTCGTGATACCGGTCTATCTCGTCACCGTCGCACCGGCTCCGGGTGGATTCACCGCTCGATCGGAGTTGTACAAGGCTCTGTGCATCGTGTCGGTCGACATGCATCGGGGCTCGACGCTTGTGGAGGCGACGCTGCACGAGGCGATCCACGCGTTGGATGAGCACACGAGGCAACAGGAGCCACTGACGGTGCTGCAGGCGTTGCGGAAGGCGCTGGCGGATGCCGGGGTCGCGGCGACAGAAGCGCGGATGCGGGATGTGGCGCACACGCTGATCTTCGCGGCGGCGGCTGAGGTGACGCGGGAGGTTGTCGATCCCAAGCACGTTGCGTATGGCGAGACCGGCGGGTATTACGCCAAGGTTCCCCGGGCGACGGAGGCGGTGCTGCCGGCGTGGGGTCGGTATGCCGCGGGAGAGATCGATGCGTCGGAGACGATTGCGGAGATCGTGAAGATCGCGACGAAGCCCGAGTGAATCACGCCTCGATGGTCCGCATCGCGCGCCGGCAGATGCGTTCGGTCTGGCGCGTCGGGCTCTGCTTGAGCCACGCCGCACAGACTGTCCTGACCCATTCGGGGTTGGACTTGGACGCGTCGTTGAGCCAGTTGGCGACGGAGTCCTGCACGTACTTGGTGGGATCGGCGTTCAGAGGTTGAAGGATGGGGAGGCCGGGCGCTGGGTTGCGTTTGAGCGTGTCGAGGTGGGCGCACCAGACGCCTCGCGGGCGGGTGATCTCGCTGGCGTAACGCCGGATGTTGGGGGACTTTGACGCGGTCCATGGGAGGAGGAGGTCGAGGGATTCGTCGAGTGAGGCGGCGATGCGGGGGCGGAGGCCGATCCATGCCCACTCGCGAACGCCCGAGTTCGGATCATCAGCGAGGGGCTTGATAAGGGAAAGGCGCTTCCTGAGGGTGAGGCCGTCGGCGGCACCGATCGCGTAGCACGCCCAGCCACGGACGGAGTCGGAGGGGTGGGCGATGCACATGTCGATCGCGTCATGCCCGTGCGCGTCGAGCAGCGCGTGGGCGACCATCTCCATGCGTTTGGTGATGCCAAGCCCTCCTTCACCTCCGGCGAGGGTGCGGGGGAGGTTTCTGGCGGCTTCCGGCGAGACCACGCGGCACAACTTGGCGAAGTCAACCGAGAGGATCTCCGCCAGAGTTGCTGCCTCGACCTCGCCCGCGTTCAGTGCCTTGAGCGTCCTCGCGTCCACATCCGCCATGCGTCGCGCGCCCTTGCGGGGCACGGGGGGAGTGGAAGATGGTGTGGGGGGCCTGGGCATGACAATGGGCAATGGGAGGGAAAGGGTATCGTCGGATCTGAAGGTGCGAGTTCCTACGCTTCAACCATGCTGGAGTCCGATTTACATGCGCACATCAGGGAGTTGACGGCGGGGATGTCGGGTTCATTCCCGCGCGTGCTCCTGGGGCCCGGTGATGATTGCGCGGTTATCCGAACGGACTCGCGGAGTGTTCTGACAGTCGATCAGGTTGTCGAGGGGCGCCACTTCTCGCCCGGCACACCGATCGATCTGGTTGCGCGGAAGGCGGTTGCACGCTCGATCTCTGATCTTGCGGCGATGGCGTGCCGCCCGGTGTGTGCGCTGGCGACAGGCCTTCTGCCCTCGGGGTATCGGCACGCGCGTGAGTTGACCGAGCGATTGCACCACTGGGCGAACCACTGGTCGTGCCCGATCGTCGGTGGGGACATTGCCACGTCGCCCGCCGGCACGCCTCTCTCTCTCACGGTCACGGCGCTGGGTGGACTGCGCGAGGATGAGCCGCCGGTCACGCGTGCGGGCGCGAGAGCGGGCGACGAGGTCTATGTGACGGGCGCACTGGGCGGGTCGCTTGCGTCGGGGCGTCACCTTGCGTTCGAGCCGCGGGTGGCGGACGCGCTGTGGCTTCGTGCGACGCTGGGCACGGACCTGACATCGATGATCGATCTGTCGGACGGCCTGGGGCGCGACGGTGCGCGCATTGCCGTCGCCTCCGGCGTGATCGTCCGGGTGGATGCCGCATCACTCCCCCTTCATGCGGGAACGGCCGGATGGCAAGACGCGGTTGGCGACGGCGAGGACTATGAGTTGCTGTTCACCGTCCGACGATCGCTCGGATCTCCGGCCCGCTCGCCCTGCGGAACTCCCGTCACACGGGTTGGACGCGTGGTCGCGGTGGGTTCGGACCGCTCGACTGGTGCGTGCGTCGTGCACTTGCCGGATGGCACGGTGATCGACGCCTCCGAGATGGGATGGGACCACGCCTGATGGGCTTTGGATCGCAGAGCCCCGCCCCCCGCGACCACCCCCCACTACCGTGGCCTTCGACGGATCCAGACTCATCCAATAATCTCCCGTGAGACTCGGGCGGACACTCAACTCCCTTGAAGCGACGGAGTCCGTCGCGCGCGCATTGGCGCCGCTGCTGCGGGCCGGGGATGTGATCGCGCTGGAAGGAGACCTCGGTTCCGGCAAGACGACGTTTGTCCGCGCCGTTGCCGGGGCATTGGGGATCGAGATCGGCCTGGTCTCCAGCCCGACCTACGTCATCGCGAACCAGTACCCGAACCGGCGCGGGCCGCGGCTTGCGCACGTTGATTGCTACCGGCTCTCCGGGCCTGAGGAGCTTGACTCGATCGGATGGGACCTGCTCACGGACGGGACATGGATCGTGGCGATCGAGTGGCCGGAGCGGGTCGGTGGCGTCGGCGGCGGAGCCATTCCTTTGGAACCCCTGCGGGTCCGCCTTGAGCACGGTCCGGCGCGGGGCGGGGCCGAATCGCGTCTCTTGACCATCGAGGTCCCGGGCGAGTGGCTCGTCCGCCCCGAGTTCCCGGCGCTGGTCCGCGCGATGCGAGCCGAGACACGCTGCCCGATCACGGGCGTTCCGGTTGCGCCCGATGCCCCGACCTACCCGTTCGCGAGCGAGCAGGCCCGCATGGCCGACCTGAACAAGTGGTTCACGGGAGGGCATGCCATTTCCCGGCCGATCGACGCCGACGACCTCGCGGGCGACTAAGGCGCTTGGCCGGCGCGCCGGATCGGATTGCGGTACGATGCCCGGCGCATGGACGCATCATTCTCAACGCTCGCACAGACCGATGCCGCCTCATCGGGCCAATCGATCGTGATGGGTCTGTGGCCCCTCTTCACGCAGTCATTCGACCTCTTTACGATCGTGCTGCTGGCGGGTTCGGTCGCTGCCGTGGCGATCATCGTGCGCAATCTCTTCGACGTCCGCTCGGGGGTGATCGCGCCCCGTGCCGCGCTGGACCGCGTGCTCGATCTCTCGAAGCATCAGCGTTGGCCGGAGCTTGAGCATGCGGTCGCCGACGACCGCACGTTCATCGGCCAGACGCTCGGCCCGGCGCTTGCGGCTCGCGCCTCGGGGCGCGACGCGATGCACGAGGCGGCGAACATCGGCGCGAGCGAGGCGCACGCGCACTGGTCGCGCCGCGTCGAGCCGCTGGCGATCATCGGCAATCTCGCCCCGCTCGTGGGCCTGGCGGGGACGGTGTGGGGGATGATCCTCGCGTTCGCGTCGCTCTCGGCGGCGGGAGGGCGAGCGTCGCCGACTGAACTCTCCCTGGGCATCTCGAAGGCGCTGATGCACACGCTTCTTGGACTGGTGCTCGCGATCCCCGCGCTGGCGTTCGTCGCCCTCTTCCGCGCGCGGATCGAGCGCGCGACCGGACGAGCGATCGGCGCGTGCTCGACCGTCATCGATCGCGTCGCGGCCGGCGATTCTCGCAACGAGGCTGGAGCTTCCACTGGAGCCGGGAGGTGAGGCCGCTCGCCCGGAATGCACGGGACGCTGATGAGTTGCGTGTCAACGTCACGCCGCTCATCGATGTCGTGATGGTGATGATCGTGTTCTTTCTCATCGTCGGGAAGCTCGCGGCGGACGAGCGCAGCCCCATCGACCTTCCGGACGCGATCGCGACATCGGGCGCGCCCGACTCCGACACCCTCATCATCAACGTCGCAGGCGACGGCTCGCTGATTCTCAGGGGTCAGGTGGTGACGACCGAGCGGCTCGGCGAGGCGCTCACGCGTGAGCGGTCGCTGCATCCCGGGGTAGTGGTGCGGATCCGCGCCGATCGCTCGCTCGACTATGCCTCAGTCGAGCCGGTGGTGCGGGCATGCCGCGCTGCGGGCGTGACGACGGTGCGTCTGGCCGCGACGGGCGGCCCGGCGGGAGCCGGGGAGGGGTCGCCGTGAGACCGCTGGCTTCGCGTGTCGGTGGGCGGCGGCTGACGGGCTCGCACACGCTCCCGGACATGACGCCGATGGTCGATGTGGTGATGGTGATCCTGATCTTTTTCATGGCTTCGAGCGCGCTGGTCGGGCACGAGGTGCTGATGCGTGCGAGGGTGGCGCCGGACTCTGCGCCAGCCTCCGGTGCGCCCCTGATCGCGCCGGCGGCGCTTGTGATCCGTCTCTCCGGCTCCGGCGAGGGCGCGGTCGCGCGGGGCCTGGGCCTGACGGACCGGCCGATCCCGGATCTGCTCGCGCGGATCGAGGCGCGTGCGGGCGAACTTCGCGACGCGGGCATCCCGGTGGTCGTCGAGCCGTGGCCCGGCGTTCCTTACCAGAGCGTGGTGGACGTCATGGCGGCGCTGCAGCGTGCGGGCGTGCGCGACGCGTCGCTGCGTTGAGCGGTCTTACGGTCGGCCTCGCGTGGTCGCGAAGATGGTGAAGCGGTGGCTCTTGGGCTCCAGCCCCCGCTCGGCGCACAATCGATCGCGGATTCCGGCCAGTTCCGGGACCGAGATCGTCTCGACGCGATTCGAGTCGACGCAGACGATCATCTCGGTCGGCTCTCGTCCGAACACCAGCTGGTAGTGCGCCTGGTCCGTGTCCAGGGGGACACGCTGGATGATGCCTGCCTCGACCATCAGCTTCAGCGTGCGGTAGACCGTCGCCTTCGAGACGCGGTGCCCGCCCGAGCGCAGTTCCTCGATCAGGCGCTCGGCCTCGAATAGGCCGTCGATTCGGATGATCGTGTCGAGCACCCTTGCACGCTCGGGCGTGTACTTCAGCCCCTCACCCTTGAGCGCCCGCCGGAAGACGGCGCACAAGGGTTCGATGATCTGAGCATCCGCGAGACTTGTAGCGCCGCCGTCAGATTTTGTCAGGGGCTTCAGGGGCATTGCCGAGAATGGTAGCGTCCGCGCGCGTTCAATAGACAGAGCGCATGACCGGAACGGCCCCCACCACGGATGTCGCCTCGACCTCTTCCCCTCGGGGCTGGGCGACTCGCTGGCTGCTTGTCGCTGTCGGGATGCTCCTGGCGACCGGACTTCTCTCCGGCATCGGGCCGGGCCACGGCCCGGTGGTCGGCCTTAGCGCGCTTCTGGGCGTGCTCATGGGTGCCGCGGGGCCGGTGATCCTGTACGCGTTGGCCTGCGCCGGGTTCGGCGTGGCGTGTTCGTGGCTGCTCGGCGGGCGCCAACGCGCGTGGGCGTCCGACGCAGACGCGGACGTCTGCTGGCTTGCGCTGGCGATCGGTCTTGCCGTCATGCTCACGCTGAGCCACGCGATCGGCTGGGCGGGTCTCTTGACGGCGTCCGCGCTCGGAAGGGCGGCCACCTTCGCGCCCATCCTGTTGGGCATCGGCGTGCTCGCGCTCTGGTGGGCGAAGGGGATCCGGTCGGGCGGCGTTCTTGGTCCTGCGCGCCGGACGCTTCCGCGCCTGCGTTTCTCGACCGTCGCGTCCACCATCGGCGCATCGGTGCTTGTGGTCGCGGCCTGCAGCACCCCCGGACTTCTCTGGGAGAGCGAGTTCCGGGGCTTCGATTGCTTCGCGTACCACCTCGAGCTCCCCAAGGAGTGGCTTGCGCGAGGGCGTATCGAGCCGCTCGAGCACAATGTCTACTCGTACCTTCCCTCGTACCTCGAGTCTGCGTATGCGCATCTTGGTGCGATCGGCGCACCGATCGGGCGCTCGATCGTGAACGGGCGTCCGGATATGTTCGCCGGCGCCGGGGACGCGCTGATCGCCTGCCAGCTGCTGCACGCCGCGGTCACGCTGCTCGGTGCGGGCCTGATCGGACGTGTGTGCGACGCGTGCGCGGCGTGGTCGCACCTGGGCGATCGCGCCCGGCGCGCGGCACGGATGACGGGCTGGGCCGCCACACTCGCGACACCGTGGACGATCGTGACAGGGTCACTCGCGTACAACGAGATGGGCGTCGTGGCGCTCGGTGCCGCGGCGATGCTCGTCGCCATCAGCCGCCCGCTCTCGGCGCTCAGACGCGGTGTGCTGACCGGATTCCTCGTCGGTGTTGCGTGCTCGTGCAAGCCGACCGCGATCTTCATGGTGGCGCCGGTCGTGGGCATCTGCCTCGTTGCCCGCACGAACTTCCGGCATTGGCTCGTCGCGTTCGGCGCTTGCGGCGTGGCCGGTGTTCTCACGCTCACACCGTGGCTCGTCCGCAACTGGGCGCACGGCGGCAACCCGTTCTTCCCGCACTTCACTTCGATGTTCGGTGCCGCGCACTGGTCTTTGGAGCAGGTCGCGAGGTACGCCGCGGCGCACCACGGATCCGGCACGCTTCTGGAGCGGTTCTCGCTGCTTGTTCTTCCGGCGAAGGGCGACCCCTCGGCGCCCGGTGCCACGGTCCAGCGTGGCCTGCTTCATGCCCAGTTCTTTGCGCTTCCATGGCTCGTGCTTCTCTCGTTGATCGGCATCACCCTTTCGCGCTGGCGGAGACGGCTTGCTGCGCCGGCGATCGTGATGTCGCTCGGGCTTGTCGCCCAGCTCCTGGCGTGGACCTTTCTGACGCATCAGCAGTCACGCTTCCTGATCCCGGTGCTGCTGACTGGGGTGCCGTTGCTTGCGCTCGCGGCGGCGATGGCCTCGAGCGAGCGCTCACTCCACAAGGCCTCGACGACCGATCCGACGCCCCGCCGCCGATCCATCAGCATCCGACGTGCCCTGCTTGCCGGCGCGATCGACGCGGGGCTTCTCGCGCAGGGCGTGTGGCTCGTCATGCTCTTCGCGCAGCAGGGGCGAGGGCAGCCGAACCAGTTTCTCGTCGGCCCCGGTTCGCCGCCGACGGCACTCACGCCGGCGGTGCTCAGCGGCGAGTCCTTCCGCGCCGAATGGGCCGGAGCGACCGAGCCCGAGCGCCTGCGGCTTGAGTCGGATCTGTCGTCCGAGGCCTACGTGAATCTCGTGACCGCGTCGCGAGGAGGGACCACGTACATGCTCGGCGACTCGGCACCGCTCTACTTCACGGCGCCGATTCTTTACCACTCCACCTACGACCGCTCTCCTCTGGGCGAGCTCATCCGGGCGCATCCGCACGATCCGGATGCCTGGGCGGCCGGACTCTGGAACCTGGGCGTTCGCCACGTCCTGCTGAATCACTGGGAACTCAAGCGGCTGCACGAGCGCTCGAACTGGTACGATCCGGACGTGAGTCCTGATCGCGCTGCGACATTCCTCGACGGGTACGCCACTCGCATTCGCGATTGGCCGGAGGTGGGTCGCACGCTCTTTCTGCTCAAGCCGCCGCCGGGCGCGGAGGGCGGGCGTTGACGACGCGCCGGGTGATCATCCAGCTCGTGGGCTACGCCGGGGGCATCGCGCTGCTGGGGTGGTGCGTCTCTCGTGCGCTCTCTCCTGAGAACCGGGAGCAGCTCACGCGTCTGGCCGACGCAAGCCCGCTCGCGATCGCGCTGCTGTGCGGTCTTTCCGTCTGCTCCATTGTGCTCAATGGCTTGATCTTCTGGTCCGCGGTGCGGCCGGTGAAACGCGTGCCTATCGGCAGCGTCATGGCGACCAACGCCATCGCCACGGCTCTCAACTACGTTCCCTTCAAGCTCAGCATGCTCTCACGCATCCTCATCCACAGCCGCCACGACGGCGTCCCGCTGCTGACGATCGGCGGCTGGCTTGGCACCGTGATCATCATTCTCGTCGCCACGCTCGGACCGATGGTCGCGATCTCTCTGAAGCGGCCGATGATCGACTCAACGTGGTTCGCGCTTGTCTCGGGGGCGATGGTCGTCGCCATTGGCGGGATTGTTCTCGGGGCGCGGCTCTGTCTCACGCAGACCGTCCGGCGCGTCTCGCGATCGGTCACCATGCGCACGCGTCCCGGGCGCCGATTCCTTGCGTCATCGATGGAACCGCACGTGCTTGACGGTCTGCGCATGATGGCCAGCCCGGTAGCTGTCGGTTCGGGCGTCGTGCTTCGCCTTGCCGATGTTGCCGCCCAGTCGGCGCGTTTCGTCGTCGCGGCGGGGATCCTGGGCGTGGCGCTGCAGTTCGACAAGGCGTTCCTGCTTGCCGCGACCTACTTCGGGATCGGCATCGTCAGCCCTTTCGGGATGCTCGGCACTCGCGAGGCCGGTGCCGCGGGGCTTGCGGACGCCCTAAGCATCCCGGACGCGGATGCGATCGCTGCGGTCGTGTTGCTCGTGAGCGCGACCGAGGCGCTTGTGACGATCATTCTCGCCACGATCGGGGCGGTGTACCTCCGTCCGATGCGTCTGATGGTGAAGGAGGTGGCCCGGATCGCGAGCGAGGAGGCCTCGTCGGGCGCCCCTTCCGCGGGGGCCCCCGCCCCACTATCCTCTCCCGATGCGTCTGGCTCTGGCCCAAATCAATCCGACGATCGGTGACATCGCGGGCAATGCGGCGCTGGTCGTCGATGCGGTCGAGCGCTCGCGTGGCGCGGGCGCGGACCTTGTTGCCACTCCGGAGCTGTCCATCTCCGGGTACCCCCCAAAGGACCTGCTCCTGATGGAGGGATTCGTCGCCTCGTGCGAGCAAGCGGCTCGCGGGATCGGTGCCGCGCACTCCCGGGGGATCACGCTTGTCATCGGGACGCCTGTCGCCCGGGCGCACGGAGCGATCGCCAACTCGCTGCTTGCCTTTCGTGACGGTGTCTGCATCGCCGAGTACGACAAGCGCCTGCTTCCAACGTACGACGTTTTCGACGAGGATCGCTACTTCGAACCGGGCGCGCGCGCGGTCGTGATCGACGTTCCGATCCGGGCCGGCGGATCCGTCCGGGTCGGTCTTGCGATCTGCGAGGACCTGTGGAAGGGGCAGGACGCGGGGTTCAGCAGCCGCTATGCGAGCGTGCCCGATCCGGTCGACGACCTGTCGAGGTCGGGCGCGCGCGTGCTCCTTGTCCCCTCCGCCAGCCCGTTCGTTCTCGGCAAGGGCGCCCGCCATCGCGAGATCCTCGCTCGCCACGCCACTCGCCACGGCGTGTTCGTTGCAAGCATCAATCAGGTCGGCGGCAATGACGATCTGATCTTCGACGGGCACTCTGCGGTTCTGTCGCCGGGAGGCAAGCTCGTCGCGGCGTCTCCCGGGTTCCAGACAGACCTGCTGATCGCTGACGTGGGGAAGGATGCGGCTGATTCGGGCGGAGCCATCGATCCCGAGTGTTCGCGACCGCGCGAGTCCATGCTTCTCGACGCGCTCGTCCTGGGCATCCGCGACTACTGCCGCAAGACGGGTTTCACGGCTGCGATCCTGGGCGTCTCGGGCGGCATCGACTCGGCGCTGGTCGCAACACTGGGTGTGCTGGCGCTGGGCGCCGGACGCATCCGGGGCGTCGCTATGCCCGGGCCGTACTCATCGGGCCATGCCCTGAGCGACGCGCGCGATCTCTGCTCGCGCCTTGGCATCGAGATGCTGACGGTTCCCATCGGGCCTGCGTTCCACGCCTCGGGCGCGACCCTGAACGACGCATTCGATCAGACCGCGCTCCCCGAACTCGGCGAGAGGCTCCCCGACCTCACGGAGGAGAACCTCCAGTCGCGCCTGCGGGGGACGATGATCATGGCGCTGTCCAACCGCACTGGCGCGATCGTACTGACCACCGGGAACAAGAGCGAGATGGCCGTCGGTTACTGCACGCTCTACGGCGACATGAACGGTGGCCTTGCCGTCCTGTCGGACGTCACCAAGAACTCGGTCTATGCCCTCGCTCGCCATATCAACGCGAACCACGCGTCGCTCGCGCCGTGGAGTCGCTTCGATCGCCCGCCGATCCCAGAGTCGAGCATCACCAAGCCCCCGAGCGCGGAGCTTCGTCCGAATCAGACCGACCAGGACTCGCTGCCGCCGTACGACGATCTCGACGCGATCATCGAGCGATACGTCGAGCGACACCAGCGCCCCGACCGCATCGCGAAGGAGACGGGGCTGGATGCGGCGCTCGTCGCGCGAATCGTGCGCCTGATCGATCTTTCCGAGTACAAGCGGAAGCAGGCCGCCGTCGGGCTGAAGGTCACGAGCGTGGCGTTCGGTTCCGGGCGGCGCTGGCCGATCGCGCAGCGCTGGAAGCCGTGAGCGGATAGGGCTCACCACTGCCCGGCGTAGGCCGCGTCCATTCCCGGGGCATCCCGCAACGCCAACTGGTACAGCCGCTTGCTGATCTGGCGGAGGTGGAGCGCGTCGTGTGCCGCCCAGCTCACGAGCAGGTCGCCGGCCTTCACAGGCCCGACCTTCGGATGCTGGTAGGCGACCGACCATTCCCTCACGCCGAGCGACCTCAGCCAGGCCACCGAAGCCGCCCGCTCATGCCTGAACGCGTCAAGCGTCGGCCCCACGTCGCACGCGTTGTACCCGCGTCTCTCAGCGACGCCGTCGAGATCGAGCGGCGTCCACGGCTTCGCGGCATCTTCAAGCGTCGAGCGCAGTCGCACACGGAAGTCTTCGCGTTCCTCATCGAGCAGGTGGCACACGATCTCAAGAATCGACCAGTCCTTCGGTGTCGGCTTCCATCTCACGTCGGCGTCGGAGACGACTTCGACTGCGGCGCGGAGCGCCGCGGGGTACCGCGCCATGCGGTCCACGATGGGTTCCAGACTGATGGTGGCCGTGTCCGCCATCGAGCCGCCTCCTCCCCCACTGCCTGACACCGTGACTCCTTTGACTTGTGCCTGTCGCCTCCGCGCCTGCCTTACGAGCTTCCCTGCCTCATGCGGTCAAGCCCTTCGGGGAACGGGTAGTTGGGGAAGACACCGATCTGGCCGATGTTCCACATGGCGGGCGCGGGGTAGACATCGCCCCGGAAGCCGGCGTGGTAAATGGTCTTCAGGACGGACTCGAAGGAGGGCTCCTTGCCGCCGGTGTCCTGCAGACGGTTGGCCCGCGCGTTCAGAAACGACACCGCTGCGACGGGCAATCGCTCACGCCTCTCGTTCAGCATCTTGCTGACGGTCATGAAGCCGCGGGAGAGATCGTCGAGCGTGAAGTGGTCTCTCCCGCGGGGGCGGAGGAGGGCGAGGATGAGGATCGAATCGAGGTCGAACTTGAGGACGTACGGCTCGCGATCGTGCGCCGCGTGCACGCCCACGGACTCGTGGAACATCTTGGCGTAACTGGTCACGCTCTTGGAGGCCCACTGGCTGGTGGCGACGAGTTCGCAGAGCTGGGCGATGATGCCGTGGGAGTTGTCCACGTCGTTCACGCCGCAGACGATGGTGCGGTAGCGCCCGTCGAGGATATCGCGGAGCATGTCCTGCCCCCACATGACGCGGAGGCGTTGGCCGGGGCGGATCTTGCCCGACGCACCGGGAAGGAGCGTGAGCCGGTCGGGCGCGGTGTCGGACCGCATCAGGTGGTCGGCATCGCCGTCGTACAGGCGTGGGGATTCGGACATTGGGCCTCCTTCGATGAACGGCGTCACAGAGCTCGAGCAGTCTACGAAATCAGACTGCCGATCGTTCACGCATGAACCGCGAAGCACGTGTGCGAACAGCGGTGCACGAGATCCGATGCCAAAAATGAAAGACCCCCTCCAGGTTTACCCCGGATTTTTCCTTGCCCGATCAGGACGGCACGTCCGTCTCGTTGAAGAGCTTCAAGGGAAAGCAGGTGGTGTTGTACTTCTACCCCAAAGACGATACGTCCGGATGCACCAAGGAAGCCTGCGATTTTCGCGACAACCTGGCGCCGATCAAGAAAGCCGGGGCGATGGTCTTGGGGGTCAGCATGGACGGCAAGGCCTCACACCAGAAATTCATCGCCAAGTACGGGCTGCCCTTTGCCTTGCTGAGCGACGAGGATGCGTCGACCTCCAAGGCCTATGGCGTCTATAAAGAAAAAAGCATGTACGGCAGGAAATATTGGGGCATCGAACGGAGTACCTTTGTGATCGATGCCGAGGGCCGTATCAAGGCCCTGTTTAGAAAAGTGAAGGTCCCGGGGCATGTCGACGAAGTTTTGGCTGCACTGAAGGTATAGAGTCGCTGGGGCGCAGGGGACCGTGTTCATGGATCCATTGGAAAAAACGTCCCATGCCTACAGCGCCGCCTCTTTCAAAACACTGCTCCTCAATCCTGCTAAAGCGAAGTTCTCCCTTATCGGACAGTTGAATTATATAGCGACCAACCTGGCCAGCACAAAAGTGACTTTTAGGATCAGAGATAAAG
>JAPKGU010000260.1 GCA_026647565.1 Phycisphaerales bacterium
CGCGCAAGAAGATGCTCGCCACGCTCGCCATGGCGCTGGGCGGGCGCGCCGCCGAAGAATTGATCTTCGACGACATCACCTCCGATCCGTACCGCTAACCGGCCGCTGACGTGCGGTGAACCCGCCTTCAGCACTTCACGAGCGACGTGATCGCGGTAGCGTCGGCCCTCGCGGCTGATGAGTGTCGCGTTGCCAACGCGCCTGTAGTAGTGGTTCACGCTCGGCGGCCAAGGGAGCGAGAGGGTGATCATGCGGTCTCCTTCGTAATGCCCCGACCGGCGTCTCCGCTGGCCGGGACAGGTGTTGCCGTGCTCCCCATCGCGGGGATAGGGCCGGGACGCTTTTGGGCCGTGGAACCGGTGCCCGTAGGAACTGAATCCCTCGCATGCGTCGCGGATCATCGCGCCGGCTCAGCGCACCACGGCTACACCGGGTGGTTCAACCCCGCTTCCACGGCGGCGTGCTCCCCGGGCCCACGCCCGCGGGCACGCGAGCGCCCGCAGCGCCACCGCCCCCGTTCCCGCCCTTCTTGGCGTATCCCTTGATCACATTGGTGAACTCGCCGTTGTCGTCGCGCTTCTTCAGCCCGACGTTGATCTCCAGCGGGACGTTGTGAAGCTCGATCGAGTCCTTCGGGGCCATGACGCCGACGGCGCGGCAGATCGCCGAGAGCTCGCCCCGCGCGATCTTGACCGTCATTTCGGACTTGTTCTCCAAGTTGAGCCGCGCCCAGACGAGGCGGCCCTTGTACTCACCATCGAGAATCTGAAACGTGAGCTGGAGGTACTTCCCGCCGCCGGTCTTCGTCGGCTTCATCTCCGTCTCGGTGATGACGGCGATGTACTTGCCCGCGGGGATCGGGTCGAGAGCGACGGAGGGGTCCACGTTGTTCGCATCGAAGTTGTTCAGGTTTGCCATTGGTCAGAGTCCTTTCAGTTGGTGGCGGCCGCGCCCTCGCTGGGCGCGGCGTCGGTGTTCTGGGTGAGTGGGGTGGTGGTGCTGCCGACCTCGCCGCGCGAGGCGGCGACGTGCTCCGCGAAGACGCGGTAGTCGAGGGGCAGCTCCTCGGGCAGGTTCAGACGGTTCTTGGCGACGTGCGCCGGGCGCTCGACGGTGCGGACGATCCGCTCGCCGGTGCCCACGCCGTTGTGCTTGGCCTTGTTGAACCCCTCGTCGACCTTGACGGTGAGCACCTTGTACGTGGCGAAGAGCACCTCGTCGGCCCACTCTTGCACCAGCGCGGAGGCGAGCTTGTGCAGGCGGGGGCTGTAGCGGTCGTACGGCACCGTCTCGGGGTTCTCGAACTTCTCGATCTTGGCGTGCGCGATCAGGATCACCGTCATGCCGCGATCGCCGCGAAGGGCGTCCAGCGCCCTGAGCACCGTCCGCCACTTCTCGATGGCGAACGCGTACCCCTTCGCGTACCCGATCTTCTCGATGCTCTCGGCCTGCTCGTCCTCGCAGACCTCATTCCAGATGAGGCGCTCCAGCCAATCGAGCGAGTCGATGACGACGGTCCTGTACCCGTGCTCGCCGGAGTACAGCGACTCCAGCGCCGCCATCACATCGCCGAGCGACTTGGCCAGCGGGAACGACTCGCACTCGATGTCGCCGAGGCCGTCCTCGGTCGGGATGAAGATGGGGCTCTCGGCCATCGCGCCGAACGTGCTCTTGCCGATGCCGTGCGTGCCGTACAGCATCACGCGGCGGGG
>JAPKGU010000261.1 GCA_026647565.1 Phycisphaerales bacterium
GATCACGAGGACGAACTCGGCTGTCAACAGGTCCCGATCGAAGGCGGTGCGATCCACCACGAGCGCCTCAGCACTCCGAGTCAGGACTCGCCTCAGGCACTCGTCGAAGAAGGTGGGAGGTGCTGCAAGAACATCCCATGGAGGGCGGAAGTCGGCCGCGGAAGACGACAGAGCGAGTTCCGGGAGCACCACGTCCGCCGATAGCGAGTCCGAGCGACAATGCGCGTCCTCGCGACCGGTGGCCTCTACCCAGAGATGCGCGCCGAGAAGCGCCAATCCTAGGCAGACGACCGCGGTTACGCTAACGAGAGCCGCGGTTCGGTGGGTTTTCCGTCCAAGTCGGCTCATCGTCCGCCACACCCCCCTTGGGGCTCCAGTCCGCCATCGGGCTGCGGCCGCCCACGCCTCCTACCGCCGAGACGTCGACCGATTCCCTCCTCGTCCTCCTCGTCGAGGTAGAGCCGCATCCCGCCTCGACCGTAGTAGCCGTCTCCGAAGTCGCGGACGTTGTTGGTGATCATGCACGCCAACCAGTCATTCCGAGCTTCCCTGTACGCGAGGGTCGCCTCCTTGAGTGCATCCTCCAGAGCGGCGGGCGACATCGCAGCCAGAGGCGTTAGCTCAGACAGCGAAGCGTTGGCGGCGTCCAGCGCCTCCTTCACGGCGGCGAGGTCCGCGTCTGCACGACGGGACCCTGCCTCCGCTGCGCTCACGTCGCCTTGGCCGACCGCGGTCTCCAGTGAGCTAGCGGTTCCGCTCTTGGCGCGCTCGAGTCTCGCCTTCGCGGCGGCCGCCCTATCTTCAAAGTGGGCGATTGAGTCCTGCGCCTGTTCTGCAGCGGTCGCCGCCTCCTGCAGGGCCGCCTTGAGCTCCGCTTGGCCGGCCTCCGTCGTAAGGTGCCGAGCCCTCTCCATCTTCTTCTGCGCGTCGTCCATCTTGGCCTTGAGTTCGACGCACGGGTCCTTCGACGCAGTCGGCTCGGGCTCGCCTGGTTTGGTACCGCGGGCATCGCGATAGCGTATCGGGGAGAGGTTTGCGTAGGCGTAGAGGCTTGGACCAGCCCGGTATCCCACCGGATCCCTCTGCACGAACCTCCCCGTCACGGGATCCTGGTACCGCGCGCGGAAGTACGTCAGCCCCGTCTCGGCGTCGTGGAAGCGCGCGGTGTACCCCCAGTGCTGGCCGAGCGGGTCGCTCGACTGCACTGACCCGCCCTTGGTGATCGTCACCTCGCCGTAGGGCGTGTAGCGGTAGCTCGCCGCCTCCGTCTGGCTCGCCGTCGTGATCTCCAGCACCGAGCCCAGCGCGTTCTTGTGGTAGTAGCTCCGCGTGATCTCGGAGGTGTTCGAGTCCCCGTCCTGGTCGAGCACGTCGGCCTGCTCGAGCATCAGCACGTCGTCGATCCCCTGCCCGAACACGAAGTTCTGCTTCCACGCGTCGCTGGGGCCGTAGACGGCCACCGTCTCGAGGCCCGAGTACACGTACCGCTCGAACACCCCGCCCGACACGTCCTTCTCGACCCGACGCCCCAGCGCGTCGTAGCGGTACGTCGCCACCACCGCGTTCGTGCTCGCGTCCTTCACGCGCACGATCTGGTTGCGGTAGTCGTACTCGAACTTGAGCGTCCCGTTGTTGGTCACGTTGCCGTTGGCGTCGTGCGTCCACGACGTCCCGCCCACGGCCGTGTACTGGTTCAAGGCGTT
>JAPKGU010000262.1 GCA_026647565.1 Phycisphaerales bacterium
GGTGGCACCGCTCTCCAGAGCGGTGTCCGGGGTCCGGCCGTGCCACTGGCTGCTTGCCAGCCAGTGCCATCATCGGTTGCTCGCGCTCTCCCGAACTGCAAGCGTCAGCGAGCGGACCTCTGCGTTCCTCCGAACCCACGGCCCGGCGCCGTGGGTTCTTTCTTTCCGGCCCCCACCCCCGCGCAGGCATGCCTGTCCCGGGCGCCAACAGTTCCCGCCGAGTCCCCGAGGCGGAACTGATGCCCGTTCACCCCTCGCCCCGGATCGCGGCCAGTCCTCACTCAGTATGGCCTGCGTCGCCCGCACGACGTGCGATCCATTCCCCTCGCTTTGAGTCGCCTTCATTGAGATCGGGTCGAACAGGGGTCGTCAGGCATGCCGCCACGATCAGACGCCGTACCGCCAACCTCGTATGGCCGGTCCCGTTCGAAGCCCCTCCCCACAATCTCATTGCATAGCGGCCCGCCGTTGCGTAGTTTGAACGATCACATCAACTCGGGAGTTGTCCATGAAATCGCTATTGCTCGGGCTGCTCATCGCGATCGCATCCGTCGACGCCGCCGCCCAGGTTCTCATCTTCGACGATTTCGAGGACGGACCCGATCCCGCGTGGGGCAACCAGCTCGGCGACTGGGTCGCGCCGGCGGGCGAGTACTACGCCTCCATCCCGGGCAACATGCCGACCACGTACTCACTCCTCCCCGACGTCGTTGGCGATGTCGACTTCGTCGTTGACGTCCGCCAGGTCGGCGACGGCGGCATCTGGATCCACTCCGATTCCACACGCGCCAACGGCATCCTCCTCGTCATCGCCGGCGACAGCGGCACATACCCCGGCTTCTATTGGCACACCGTCACCTCGGGCGCCTTCTCGCTCGCGCTCCAACGCAGCGGCAGCGTCTTCACCCTCGGCTCCGACATCAGCATCCGCGTGAAGGTCCGTGGAAACACCCACGAGGTCTTTCTCAACGGCTCCCCCACACCCTCCACAACGCTCGTCACCGCCGCGTTCCCGAGCGGCCGCGTCGGGCTTTACGACAACAGCTCCCCGAGAATGCGCTTCGACAACGTCCTCGTCTCCGTCCCCTGCGGCGCGGACTACAACCAAGATACCGAGGTCGACATCCTCGACTTCCTCGACTTCATCGACGACTTCAGCATCTGCGAGCAGCAGCCCGCCCCCTGCGGCAACTTCGGCAACCCCGACCTCAACGGCGACACGCTTATCGACATCCTCGACTTCCTCGACTTCATGGACGCCTTCGGCAACGGCTGCTGACACGCTCGACCCCCGGCCGCCCCCCTCGCTCATCTTCGGGAACGAGCGGCTCTGCGTCGATCCAGCGATGCCACAGGTCGTGGACAAAGCGTCAACCGGGATATCCCGGATACTGACGACAGACCGCATCCATCACCGCGCCGGCTCCGATTGCCTGCCGGGAGAACGTGCATGAAGATTGCATGGAGGCCAACCATCGCTACGGGCGATGCGAAGCGCCCCATCCGCCTTTTACGGAGCAATCCCATGGCAGCACACATGAAGCCGACGGTCGGGAAGAAGTTCAAGGGCTTTCTGCCGGAATCCGGAG
>JAPKGU010000263.1 GCA_026647565.1 Phycisphaerales bacterium
GCGGAAGCGCACGTTGACGGATGTATCGGTAATCCAACGGATCGGGGCACAGAGAACCGGGGGAGGGGTCGGGCACCGTGAGGGCGGGCCGCGCACGCGTGCCCGCCGCGAATCCACCTAGTTCCGTCCCAGGATGCCTACCGCTGCGCCCGCGAACTCCACCGACTCCTGGTCGCTCACCGGACTCTTCGGGTCGTTCCACCCGAAACTCAGCACGAATCGGCGACCGTCCTTCCGGTCCAGCAGCCATGTCAGGTTGATCACGCCGACCTCGCTCCCGCCCTTGAACGCCGGCTTCTTCCACACCATCCGGTCCATCCCGATCCCAGGGTTGGTCCGCAGCGCCCTCATCGCGGGCTCGTTCCCGGGCAATGCCGCCAGCCGGTCCGCCTCGACCATCGCCCGCGCGCACTCCTCGCCCGTGCAGAACCACTCGATCGAGTCGATCCAGACCGGTTTCTTCCAGAAAGCCGCGGCAAGCATGTTCGGCGCCGTCTTCCCCACGTCGCCATCCGGTGCGAGCATCGCGCGACGCGTCGGCACGTCCGCCGCGATGTAGCGCTCGGCCATGGTCCGATCCAGTGCGAGCTTCATCGTGAACAGTTCGCGCGTGGTCAGGAACGGGATGTTCAGCGTCGGCTCTCCGTGCAGGCGGGACATGTACGCCTCGACACGCTCCCGACCCACGAACATGACAAGGTGATCCGTCGCCGTGTTGTCGCTGATCGAGATCATCTTCAGCGCATACTCAGAGAGCGGGCGCTCCGTCCCGGCGGGGAGCAGATGCATCTCGCCGCTCGGCAGCGACTTCCACTCGTCGCGGATCGCCAGCGGCTGTTCCCACGACGCGCGGCCCTCCATGACCATCTCCGTCAGCGCACCGAGCACGTACAGCTTGAATGTCGAGCCCGTGCCGAGGCGAGCGCCCCCGTTCCGCACGTGGACCGGCCTCAGCGTTCCGTCGTCCGCCAGCTCTGCTGCATACACGTAGACCTCGCCCGGCAGCTTCTCGAGCCGCGCGTCCAGTTCCTCCCACGTCTTCGGGGCCGTCGCGCCGGCGCCATGGAGCACCTGGTTTGAAAGCCCGTCGATCAATCCCGTCTCCTCTTCCACCGTGATCCAGAACGACATCACGACGCCGTTCGCCTCCGATCGAATCAGGCCCGAGACGCGGTTGGGACTCGGCTCCGGGTCCAATCGATCGATGACGGCAGGGCCCCCACCGAGAATCGTGGTGCCGACGTACTCCAACTGCGTCGCCAGTCTTCCCGGCTCAATGAACTGTTTGAATGACTCGGCCATGTGCGCCCCGACCTCGTCGCGGCTGCTCCCGGCGGAAAGCACGCCGAGGAACCACGCCAACTGCTTCCCCGCGGCCGATTCCGGAATCGCGGGGTCCCCCCTCTGAGTGGGCACCGCTCCAGAAGTGGGGGACTGGCCGATGGCCAGACCCCTCGGCACGACGAGACACGACATCGCGAGCGCCAGTATCGATAAGTTCTTATGTTTCATGCTGTTATGTACTCTTCTCTCGCGTGGCCATGACTTCGTTCACGGC
>JAPKGU010000264.1 GCA_026647565.1 Phycisphaerales bacterium
GACTTTGCGGCCGTCTCGCGGCAGCCGCGTCTCCCATTCCGTCGGCGTCAGGCTGGAGGCGAACGTCGCAAGGGCAGCGGCTCCCCTCTCAAGATTGGCGGCAAGGATTTCAGCTCGGGTACTCATGATTTCTATCTCCTTCGTTTGAGGCGCGACGCACCATGCGTGGCGCTGGCAACAATATAGCTCGAAGCACGGTCGTGAGACTCTCCCGGGAATCCGCAGATCTGTGCCGGGATTCCGGGAGCACGATCGATCGGGCGCCCGTGCCTTCGGGAGATGAATCCTCGCGTCAAAGGGGGCCTCGATAGTCGTCCGTATGTGTCCACTCGACAAATCCCCTCTTCTCTCTCGGTGAATCGCCTCGTATCTTCGCACAAAATTCACCAGGAGAAGTCCCCTGTTGCCTCGCCGACAGCGGGCGCGTCGCAGCTCGCTTTGCCCCCATCCAAACGTATCTTGCCAGCGGTCTGCATTTTCCGGCGAAGACTGCCAGAGATTCCGGCTGAGAGTCTACCACCTGACTTTGCTGCCTTGCGAACCCTTGATTGCAGCAAGGGGTGGCAGCTTGCAGCCGGCGAGGTCCTCGCCGACCTCCGCGCGGGGCGCATGGTCCTCCTCACCGACGACGAGCATCGCGAGAACGAGGGCGACCTCGTCCTTCCCGCCCAGTTCGTCACCCCCGAGGCCATCACCTTCATGCTCTCCGTCGCCAGGGGATACCTCTGCCTCTCCATGACCGAGTCCGACTGCGACCGCCTCGAACTCCACCCGCAGGCCGCGGTCAACACCACCTTCCGCGGCACCGCCTTCACCGTCTCCATCGACGCCGCTCCGAAGCATGGCATCACCACCGGCGTCTCCGCGCGCGAACGCGCCACAACCATCCGCCTCGCCATCGATCCGCGCTCAACCCCCGCCGACTTCGTCCGTCCGGGCCACATCAACCCCCTCCGCTCACGCGATGGGGGCGTCCTCGTCCGCGTCGGACAGACCGAGGGCTCGCTCGACCTCTGCCGACTCGCCGGGCTCTACCCCGCGGCCTGCATCATCGAGGTCATGCGCGACGACGGTGAGATGGCGCGTCTCCCCGACCTCGTCGCCCTCGCCCGCGCCCACAACATCAAACTCTGCTCCGTCGCCCAGATCATCGAGCACCGGCTCTCCGCTTCGCCCCTCGTCGAGCGACTCGAGCCCCGCGCCGGCCAGACCCTTCGCACCCCCGAAGGCAACTTCAACCTCATCGCCTTCCGCTCCCCCGTCGACCCCCTCCCGCACTTGGCCCTCACCGTCGGAAACGTCGGCGCCATCGACGCGCAGGGCGTCCACGTCCAGACCACCGAGCCCACGCTCGTCCGCGTCCACCGACGCGACCTCCTCGGCGACATCTTCGACGACCTGGACTCCGCCCCCGCACCCTCACCGGCAGGCCCGGCCTCCACCGGCATGGCGTCTTGGTGCCCGTGCTCCAACAACTCCATGCCACTTTTGCAGAGAACCGTCGCCGCGCACAAGGACGACCCGATTGTCTTCCTGCTGATCGGCATTCAGGAC
>JAPKGU010000265.1 GCA_026647565.1 Phycisphaerales bacterium
GCTCCTTCGAGACGTGGCCGACCAGGTCGACGTGATCGAGCAGGCCGTGGTCCCGGACCTGCCCGTAGAGCGGAAACCCCGGCGCCACGGTGCCGACCAGCCGATACCGGAACGCGACGCGCCCGCGCAGCTTCGCCAGTGCCGCCAGCACGAGATCGATGTGCTTTGCCGGTGTCAGAAAGCCTGCGGTGCAGAACACGACGGGGGCACCGGGCGCAGTCGAGGCGAACGAGACGTGGGTCGGCGGCGGCAGCGCATGGTGCTCGACGACCTCGACCGGAAGCCCGGGCATCGCGCGACGTACCTGCTCGGCCGCGAATCGCGAGTGCACCAGCACCGCGCGGGCGGCGCCGAGCGCGCGTCCCAGCAGCGGAAAGCGCAGGGGTTCCACGTCCCACGGCGCCGGCTCGTGCAGGTAGAAGTGGCGTCGCACGGCCTCCGCGGCCAGGTCGCCGTGCAACGCGCGGAGCTCGGCGAAGAGACGGTCGGTGCGGCCCGCGAGGTGGGTGGCGTGGATCACGAGATGCGCCAGCGAGGCGTCGTGCAGCACCACGAGACCGTGATGACGCTGCAGCGCTCGATACGCGCCCAGGTGGGCCGGGTTGTTGCCCAGGTGGTAGAGGACCGCGTCGTACCCGGGGAGCCGGGCGATCGCCGCCTCCTCGTCGCGAGCGTCGACGACGGGATGGAGATCGGCCAACGCCGGCGCGACCTCGCCGTCGGCAAAGAGAGCGATGTCCCAGAACCGCGCCAGGTGCGGCAGCAGCTCGTCGGCGTAGTCCGCGATGCCCGAGGGATCCGGCGGGAGCGGGCTCCACCAGGCGACCCGCAGGCGTGCGCTCATCGCGCCGACTCCAGCAGGCGATCGACGACGGGCTCCCAGCGGAGGGCACGGACCCGCTCGTGACCGGCCTCCCCGAGCCCGCGGGCCCACTTCCGATCGCTGGCCAGGGACGAGAGCAGCACGGCGTCGCGGGCGAAGTGCAGGTGCTGGTCGCCGATGAGCAGGTCGCCGCCGACGCTCGGGTCGAGGCGGTGTGCCTTGAGGAGCACGCCGTAGTTCGCCATGCTTTGATTGTGCCAGCCCTGCACCACGGTGCGAAACTGATCGGCGTGCCCGAGGGCATCGGCAGAACGCGAACGCGGTTCTGCGGCGATCCACTGAACGGAATCGCTATGATGTGAGGCGGCGGATCGAACTGCCCCAGCGGCGTCGAGGCATGCCCGCTCCACGGATTCGTCGCCCACAGCGAAGTCTGCCGGAACACCTCGATCAGGCCCGTATCGGTGTCCCACTCAACGTAATCCGGATCCGGATTGTTCGGGTTGAACGCTCGCGAGTCCTTGTCGAAGACCACGACGATCTGCGCGTATGTTACATCGCCGATCTGGAATCCGGGCGGCAGCGAATCACTCAGGTCAAACTTCAGCAGCGCGCGGTACTCGATTTCCTCCTCGCCTTCGACGTCCTGATGCCCGATGGTCAGTTCCGGATCGGTCACGACCTCGAAGTCGCTGTTCACAACGAGCGTTTGCGTGCAGGGCAGGTCGATAACGCGCACGTCCGGCGAAGCCAGCCCGTCGAGGAACCGATCCACGAGATCGTCATGCAGCGCCTCGTACGCCGCCGCCTGCTGCGAGGTCATCTGCTGACCGACGAGGTTGTTGGTGCGGTTCGGGTCGATGCCGA
>JAPKGU010000027.1 GCA_026647565.1 Phycisphaerales bacterium
AGCAAGGCCGCGTCTCACGCGCAGACCACTCGCGATCAACTCAGGACTTGGGCACGAGCGTCTTGGGGATACCGAGCGCGCCGTCCTTGGAAGGATCGAGCTTGCGATCCGCGACCATCTTCGCGATCCGCTCGCCGCGCTTCATCACGCTCCGCTTGGAGGAGAGCTTTCCACCCGTCTTCAGCGAACGATCCAGACTCATGGCCATCTCCAATGCCCCGGGGAGATCGGCCCGAAGCGTCAAGGGTTGTGCTTCATCCAGAGCGGCTTCGAGAAGTCGGTCGGCCCCTTGGCCTCCCGCTTGAACCGCTCCCCGATCCGAGCAACCTTCGCTTCAAGCTCGGTTCTCACGGAGCGGTTGTTGGCGTATTCCTCGCCCGTGATCCCGACCGTTGCAAAGACCTCGTACCGGGCAGGATTGTTTGCCGCACCGGCCTTCGGATCAACAACCGGCACCCCGATCGCTTCCACCCCGCCCGACGCCAGGAACTGGATCGATCGCTCGGCGTCCGCCCGACCGAGCGTCGCCAGCTTGAGGTAGTTCCGTCCTGGCTGACGCGGATCCGCCGAAAGCACACCTCCAGAAGTCAGAATTCCCGCGCGGCCAGCCCCGAGAAGCGACGACCCGAGGTTCTGGTTTCGATCGGTCGAAGTACCGGAGGGACCCTTACCCCCTCCCTGGGGCTGTGTCCCGGTCTCCGCTGCACGCCCACTGCCGGTCCTGGCCCCAACAGGAGCCGCCCCCGCAGACGGGTCGATCAACGGGTCCGCGCCGATGACGCCTCCCCTGGCGAGCGATCCCTGCCACTCTGCTCGCTCTGCCGCCTTCCCTCTGTGGAATCCGACCGACCACGCAATGAAGAGCACGCCAACGAGCACACCCGCACCGACATAAGCCCCCAGAATTGGCACCTGGATGGTTCGTCCACCCGGACGCCGCGCCAGCGATGGCTGGCGTTCCGCCATTTCTCGGTCGGACCGGCGCGCCGGATCGGGACTTGCGACGACCGCCGGACGAGAGGGGGACTCTTGACGAACGGGTGGCGCAGGCGCCGGCGGGTTCGACTCCCCTTCGCGGCCGGGAATGAAGTTCTTCGCCTGGCGCGTGAGCGCATCGCTCTGGCCCTTGGCCAGGAGCTCGAACAGGGGTTGCGTCGACTTTCCGCCCGCCATGCTCCCATTGTATCGGCCTGTCAGGCCCGCTCACGCCACGAGGCGAACGCTATCATCCGGCCCATGGCCATCCGCGACGAAGACATCGTGCACCTCCAGAATCCACCGCTGAACCGAGTGGAGAGCATCTACATCCCCGAGATCGTCAAGGGTTTCGGCACGACGATGCGCCACTTCTTCACGTCCTTCGGCCAGGGAAAGACCAGTCGCACCATCCAATACCCCGAGCAGCGACGCGAGCACTACAGCCCCGAAGAAGGCGGCCAGGAACCCAGCAACTTCAGGGGCGTCCACCGGCTCAATCGAGACGAGCAGGGACGCGTCAAGTGCGTCGCCTGCATGATGTGCCCCACGATCTGCCCCGCTCGGTGCATCCACATCGTCGCCGCAGAGAGCCCGTGGGACGATCGCGAGAAGTACCCGGCCAAGTTCGAGATCGACGAGCTCCGTTGCGTTTTCTGCGGCATGTGCGAAGAGGCCTGCCCCGTCGACGCCATCGAACTCACGCCCGTCTATGACGTCGTGGGGCTCTCACGCCAGGAGATGGTCTTCGACAAGGAAAAGCTCCTGAGCGTCTTCGACGCCACGGTCGCCAAGAAGCCCATGTGACCACCCGCACGTCCCGAAGCCGGTGAATCCACCGGGACTTCGGCACCACGCGTCACCCGGGTTCCCTACTTCTGAAGCAAACTCAGTTTCGACACGCTCATCGCTGCCCAAGGCAGCGATCTTTCATTTCACAGTGTCCCTCGCGGATCGGTCGCGCGAAGTGCCTTGCGACCCCAAGACCCGCACTGCGGAGCCGGAATCGCGTCCGGTAAGGCGGCCGTCTGGATGCCCTGGTGGGATTGCGCAGAAAAAACGGGTTGATCTGCCAACTTCGCTGGCATTCCCGAAACGGTGGTGTATTTGACACGTGGACTTTGTGATCTGGGCGAGCACCCGCAAGGGAACTCGTTCAGGGATGTGAACTTGAAACCCCATGAGAGATGTCCTGAGGAGGGCTCCCAGATGCGCCGTACAGCTTTGACCGTCCTGTCCGCTGGCCTGTTGGCCGTTTCCGCGAATGCCGATGTCGTCGCGACCTTCGGCTTCACCGATCTCGCTGGCTCGTACGACTCCGCCACCGGTGTCTTCCGCGCCGTCGCGACCGAGACCGCGAGCTACGCCACCTCTGGTGACGTGACTCGCATCGGTTCCGCGACCACCACCGCTGAGTACGCCTTCGGCTTCACCAGCCGGTCCGGCTTCGCCAACGCGGTCTTCGAGATCAACGTCTCCATGAACAACGGCCTGACCGCCATCGGCAGCGGCTGGTTCGAGATCACCGACGACGACGGTGACACCCTCACCGGCTCGATCGACGGCATGTGGATCAACGGCGGCTCGGGCTACGTCTACTTCAACGGCTCGCTCTCCGGCGTCTCCTTCAATGACAACGGGTCCGCCGACGCCGCCTTCAACGGCCCGGACGGCGGCTCCTTCGGCATCCCCGTCACCAACATCAACGACGAGGTCGGCGCCATCGTCGGTCTCTTCATCAAGCCCGGCTCGTTCTTCGGCGGCACCTTCCGCGACCGTCCGACCCAGATCGACGGCCAGATCCTTCCGACCCCCGGCTCCTTGGCCCTCGTCGGCCTCGGTGGCTTGGCTCTCGCCCGTCGCCGTCGGTAATCCGACCCATGTTTGACATCTTGGTATGAAGTCCGTCGGGGCTTGCGATCTCGCAAGCCCCGATCATTTTTTGCGGCTCGACGCGCCCGCGTCGCGGCGTTCGACGCTCGCTAGCGTCACCCCCTGAGAACGGCCGCAATCTCGCTCGCCAAACGCGAAGCCGCGGCCTGTACGGCCGCTGGCCATCCATCGTCCGACGCGCCGGCGCCTGGATAGATCACGCTACGGCTCGCACTGACGAGCACCCCGCTGTTTCCTGGCCCATTCGCGCCAGGCCTCACCAGCGCCCGCACGTCGTCCGCAGTGCCGCCCTGTGCTCCATAGCCGGGCACGAGGAACACCTGATCCGGCATCCTCTCACGGAGCATCCGGCCATCCGAGGCCTTCGTCGCACCCACCACGGCCCCAACCGAACTCAATCCCCTCCCCGCTCCGATGCCGCGCCAACTCCCCCCCAGCGTGGCCACAACCTCCCCCATCATCCCCGCGACGCTCCGGCCGTCACGCAGTTCCACCCCCTGCACCACGTCGCTGTCCGGGTTGCTGGTCCGCACAAGCACGAATGCGCCCAGCCCCGCCTTCAGGTACGGCTCGATCGTCGAGGGTCCCATGTACCCGCTCACGGTCAACGCGTCCGCGTGCAGCCCAACCGCGGCCTGAGCGTAGTGCTCCGCGCTGATGCCGATGTCCCCGCGCTTGGCGTCCAGGAGCACGAGCACCCCCCGCTTTCGCGCGTGGGCCGCGACGTGCTCCAGGACACGCACGCCCGCGGCTCCATACCGCTCGAAGCACGCCGACTGCAGCTTCACGACCGGCGCTATCCCCGCGACGGCATCGATCACCCCCGTTGAGAAGGCCTCGATCGCCGCCGGCGGCTCCCAGTGCTCCGCTCGCACCCGGTCGGGCAGCTTCTCGAGAACGGGGTCAAGGCCGACGCAGATCGGGGACCCCGCCCGCTCCACGCGTTCCACGAGCAAATCGATAAACGGCCGCCGTCCCGCGCTGGTCTCTGAGCACATGGTTGCCAAGATATGCCGATGCCCCCCCCGCCGTCGAACCCCGACCCGCCAAACTTCCGCCCACCGGATCCGGACTCGAGTCCCTCCCCGATCGCGGGATCAAACGCACCGACCCGTCTGGATCTGAAGAAGGACCGTGGATTGACCGTCGAGTGGGCCGATGGGCGCACGTCGTACTTCTCGATCGCGTACCTTCGGCGCATGTCCCCGTCCGCCGACATGAAGCACCTTCGCGACGAGATGGCCAAGAACCCGCTGACGGTGCTTCCCGCCGCACGCTCGAACGCCCCGCTCGTCGCTGTCGACGCCGAGCTCATCGGCAACTACGCCATCCGCATCCGCTTCTCCGACGGCCACTCCACCGGCATCTACTCCTGGGAGTACCTCCGTCGCATCGATCCCGCCAATCAGCCGGGCGCCCAAGCGCCGCCTGAAGCCCCTCGCCCCGCGTGATCAACGGCCGGTTATCCTCACGCCAGCGATGGAGCCAGCGCCACCAATCGATCTCCGCACACCCCTCTCGAAGGTGCCGGGGCTGAACAAGCGCGACATCGACGCGCTCGCCCTCCTCGGGATCCCCAATGTCGGCAGACTCATCGCCCACCTCCCCCTTCGCCACGAGTCTCTTGAGAGCGAGTCCGTGATCGCTTCGCTCGAACCGGATCGACTGTGCGCCACGCGGGGCGAGATCTCGGCAACGCGTGTGGCTCGGGCACGCGGGCGATCTCCCGCACGATTCGAGGCCGCACTCGAGGACGATTCGGGCCGGCTCGATCTCGTCTGGTTCAACCAGACGTACCTCGCCAACCGCCTCCATCCCGGCGCACGTGTCCGCGTGCAGGGGAAGACCAAACGCCGCGGGCTGGGCCTCCAGATGGTCAACCCCCTCTACGAAGTCATCCCCGAGAACGGCGGCGAGCCCGCCCTCCGGGAGGCCCGCGTGCGACCCATCTACCCGCTGGCCGAGGGCGTCCACCAGCGCCACATCGAGAAAGCGCTCGACCTCGTGCTCCCCGCCGCGCTGCGGCTCATCGAGGACCATCTCCCCGATCGCTACCGCGCCGAGCGTCAGCTCCCGCCCCTCGCCGAAGCGTATCGGATGATCCACAGACCGACCTCCGACGCCGAGGTCGCTGCGGCACACCGGCGCCTCGCCTACGACGAGCTCCTGCTCCTGCAGCTCGGCGTGCAGATCCGTCGCGCCCGACTCCGCGAGGGCCTGCTCGCGCCCGCACTCCGCGCCGACGCAAAGGTCGACGAGCACATCCGCCGCCGCATCCCCTTCACGCTCACCGACGCGCAGGACCGCGTCGTGAAGGAAGTCGCGACCGATCTCTCTCGGCCCACGCCCACCAACCGACTCATCCAGGGCGACGTCGGCTCCGGCAAGACCGTCGTCGCGGCATACGCCATGCTCATGGCCGTCGCCAGCGGGCACCAGGCCGCGATGATGGTCCCCACCGAGATCCTCGCCGAGCAGCACTTCGATTCGCTCTCGCGCATGCTCGCCGGCTCGAAGGTCACGCTCGCGCTCCTCACCGGCGCCACGCCCGCCGCCGAGCGCGCCGCCACCCTCGCGTCCCTCGCAGCCGGCAGGGTCGATCTGCTCGTGGGCACGCACGCCCTGCTCACCGAGACCGTCCGCTTCAAGTCGCTCGCCGTCGCCATCATCGACGAGCAGCACCGCTTCGGCGTCCATCAGCGTGCCCGCCTCCGCGCCAAGGCCGAGGACGCGACCTCCACACCGCACGTGCTCGTCATGACCGCGACGCCCATCCCGCGCACCCTCGCCATCACCATCTTCGGCGACCTTGACGTCTCCACCATCGACGCCCTCCCACCCGGGCGCAAGCCCGTCAAGACCTCCCTCTTCGGCCGCGCCCAACGATCGCTCGTCTACGAGCAGGTAAAGCGTCGCCTCGATCGGGGCGAGCAGGCCTTCATCGTCGTCCCGGCCATCGGCGAAGCGACAGCGGGTGCAAACGCCGACGAACCCGAGTCCGGCGCCACGACAGCGCACACGCTGACGCAGGAACTCTCTCGCCCTGAAAGCCCCCTCGCCGGCTTCACCCTCGCGACGCTCCACGGCCGCCTTCCCCACGCCGAGCGTGAGCGCATCATGGACGCCTACCGCGCCGGCTCGATCCACGCCCTCGTCGCCACCACCGTCATCGAGGTCGGCGTCGACATCCCCAACGCCACCATCATCGCCATCGAGGACGCCGACCGCTTCGGGCTCGCGCAGCTCCACCAGCTCCGCGGACGCGTCGGCCGCGGCAAGAAGCCCGGCGCCTGCATGCTCATCGCCGATCCCGCGACCCAGGACGCCGCCGAGCGGCTCAACGCCCTCACGTCAACCACCGACGGGTTCAAGCTCGCCGAGACCGACTTCCTGCTCCGAGGCCCCGGCGACCTCTTCGGCGCTCGCCAGTCCGGGACCATGCCCCTCAAGGTCGCCGACCTTGCTCGCGATCTCGACCTTCTCTCCCTCGCCCGCCACGACGCGGCCGCGTGGATCAAGCGATCTCCCACGCTCTCCTCACCCTCCGAAGCCCTGCTCGTCCGACGCCTGAAGCTCGCCTTCGGCGAGCAGATCGACCTCGCCGACGTGGGGTGAGAAACTTGCACGCAGCGCTCAGTGCCACGGCATTCGCCATGCGTGGTTCGGCATTCGCGCATGCCGAATGCCCAATGCCGCTCTCTGCACGCCACACCCAACACGCTCTTCCGCGCTCTACACTCGCCCATGCTCAGGCCCGGCGCCGATCCACAGAACGTCCAGCAGTCCGACGTCCTCTGCAACTTCTGCGAGCGCGTGTGGACCGACGACCTCCCGCTTATCGAAGGACACCAGGGGTCGATCATCTGCGGCCACTGCCTCCGCGCCGCCTGCGCAAACCTCGAGAAGGGCGTGCTTGCGCCGAGCCACTCGTCGTGCACCATGTGCCTTGAGCATCGCGATGATCCCGCGTGGGAGTCACCGGCCGTCAAGGCCTCGGTCATCTGCGCCCGCTGCATCAACCTCGGCGCTCGCTCGCTCGAGCGTGACAAGGACTTCAACTGGAAGCGCGCCTGAGGCGAGTGCGCTTCGCGTTCGCACACGCAACGCCGGCGCGCGGTTCCACCCAACGCGACATCCAGCGCAAAATCCGCGGCCGATTCCGGTCAAGTCCCCATCCGAAAGATCGAGCAGAATTCGGGCGTGTTCCCTAGCGGACCTGCATCCCCCGACGTCGCGTATCGAATAGGTAGACGACCTCGAACGCGGCTCCGCAGGAGTGTGTGAGAAGGCGAATCGCGGAGCGAGTGCCCGGCAAGAGGCCGGGCGAGTGGGCAGGCGAAAGCGCGAGCGTCGAGGCCCGAACGATTCTGTGGCGTGCGTACGCCGCGTGAGTTCGGGTGTCGCACGCCCGCGAGGTGGTGGCTCAACGCAGGAGGGCCGAACCATGCGTAGGGAAGATCCGGAACGAAGAGAAGGTCAGGGCCACGGAGAGAGCAGCGCCAAGCGCAACGATCCGGGGCACATCGATGCCATACGGCTCGCGGATGCCGTCGATGCGATCCTCGTCGCGCTCGACGAGTACAAGATCGACACGCGGGGAGGCACCATCCCGCCCGTCGATCTCCTCGGCCTCCCGAACCAGCCGAAGGGACTCTGCGACTTCACAAGGTGGGAGATCGAGCAGGCCTCAATCTTCATGTCGCGACTCGGGCTCCTGGAGCCCATCAAGGCGCGCAAGGCCTGACGAAGCCGATCGGTCACGCCGCGCGCGAGAGAGGGCCGCGCGGCACGGAACGCCCCCACCCCGACACACGCGCGTGCGTTCAAACGCGACGCCGAACCATCCGGCGTCAAGGTCCTCCGTGCGCAAGACTCGGGAAGGCACCGTGCCGCCGCGGATTCAAGGTGGACGCACCAGGGCGTGCGTCGAAGACGGATGGGCGGACCCGGAGTGTGTGAGAGCGAACCGGGTCCGCCCCGAGAACAGGAGAGATCGACCCCGGCAATCCGCCCGTAGAACGCGTTCCGAAGCAAGGAGGGCGCCCCCGGAAGGGGGAGCCGCGAGAGACATCGGGAACGCAACTCCGGGATCCGGAGGCGGAGAGAGAGACCATCCAACCCGGCCGGCGTCACGAGTCAGGAAAGACTCCCCGAGAACCCGTGACGCCGGCGCCCGGAACTCCCCACGGGGGCGCGCGGCGTAGCGTGCCCCCGTTCCCTTTCCAGAATCCGCGATCAACCACGGATCGCGCATCCAATCCCTCGCTCACCCGAACTTCCCGGTGGGAAGGGCCGACTCGATCCCATTCCATCCCGACCACGGTTCGGCCCGATCGGGATCGCGCGCGCTCAAGTTGCTGCGTCATTCCGTATCTTGGGGGAGTGATCGCCTCGCCCCAAACTCGGCCCCCCGAAGGATGCACGCCATGCCGATCCCGCCGGTCTCTCTGAATGCGCTGCTCGGACTGACGCTCTGCCTGGTCGCACTGAGCGCACGCGCACAGACGAAGCGAGAGATCGACCTCCGTCCTCGCTTCGAGCAGGGTCAGGAGATCCGATACGAGATGCGGACGGACGCCACCGACGAGTCCGGCTTCACGCCGCGCCTGCTCGAAGCCCTCGACAGCGCCGAACGCCCCTCTCGGCCGAGTCGAACGCACACGCAGCAGACCATGAGACTCCTCCTGCGCGTGCTCGAGTCCGATCCCGAATCCGGCTCCACGCTCGAGATGATCATCGAGAGCGTCTCGGTCACGATCGAATCGAGCGACGGACGAGTGGCCTACGACAGCGCCGCGCCACCGAAACGGCCCCCTCCGACCACGCGCGAGCCGACCGAGGAGGAGATGCAGGTCCGCGCCCTCCAGGCCGCGGTCGACCTCATGGTCGGCTCAAAGGTCACGATCAGGATGGACCCCACCGGAACGGTCACCGCCTTGAACATCCCGGCATCCCTCGATCAGACCGCTGTCCCGGCCGTTCTCAGCGGCACTCCAGCGGGCAGCGCCCCCTCCCACGCCTCCACCGTCGGCGTTCCCCTCGACCAGATCGTCTCGCACGGCCACCCCACCGGCTTGGTCAAGAGAGGCGAGGAGTGGACCAACAAGGACATCATCAGTGGCCTGGGCGTCTCGCTCCGAACCCACCACAAGCTCCGTTCCTCGACCGCAAAGTCCGCATCCGTCGACATCGCGGGGGTCCTCACACCCGAGTCCGAGCGGGCCCAGATCCTTCAGGCGGACTACGAAGGGGCGTACACCTGGGACACGGAACGCGGCCAACTCCTCAAGATGGACCTGCGGGCCAACGTCCAAATCGATACGGGCATCATGAAGCACACCCGCGCCATGAAGACCGGCGTCCGAAGGACCGAATAAGCAGCCGCCGCCCCCCTAGCCCGCATGACGCGACCAGTCTCTCATCCAAAGTCCGGCATTCGTGTTTGTGTCGCGCCCGGCGCCCTCATCCGACCGATCCCGCGATCGCCATGGAACCCGCCAAGCACATGCTCTGGCAGACGTCCGAATCGACGCCCGAGAACAAGCGGCGCCACGGACGCGTGAAGTGCAGGGATATTGGATGCACCCTCGGCACCGTCGCCGACCTGTCGGCGTCTGGACTTCGCGTCACGGCTCGAGGTCCACGCCGCCTCTCCCCGGGTGACTGTTTCACAATGACCATTCAGACGCTCGACGGGCCCATGCTCGCCCCCGTGGAAGTCGCCTGGATCCGCAGGAAGGGGTGGCGGCGGCACGAGATCGGCATCAGGTTCCGAGAAGTCGGCCCCTCGCTGGCAAGAGCCCTGGCCGCCCTCGCGCGGGCTTCAGCGAACAACGAGGTCATCTCGCCCTGGTTCCAGCAGGGTCGAAGGGGCCGGGGTGCCGCCTGACACCCGCCCCGCGGCCAGCGCTTAACCAGCTCCCCACGTCTCCAACTCAACCGCCGCCGCCGTGCCGGGTGGATCTCGCCAGAGCACCGATTCGGGCGTCACAATGACACCTTTTGATCGCTCTTTGTTTGGTGCATTCTCTCGATTTGCACACGCCCGTCGCGGTCAAGCGCGGGAATCACGCAAAAAACTCAACTTGTGCTCCCAGATTGGTTGCCGTTCCCGAACCGTGAGGCACTTTGTTCTCTGGATCGTGAACGAGTTGTTCGTCCCGACCAACCTGTGGTTGTGCAAGGGTAACCCCAAGACCGTGTGAGGAGATCCTCAAATGAAGAAGACCGTCGCTCTGCTCGCTGTCGTTGGTCTCGCTGGCGCCGCCAGCGCTGCCGGTACGCTCGTCGTGTCCCTCGTTCCCCGCGCTGCGTCGATCGCTGGCGGCGGCACGATGATCATCGACATCTTCGCCGATTACTCCGGCGTCACCTCCGGCCAGTCCATCGCCGGCTGGAAGTTCGATGTCATGGGCAACGCGAACGGCACCCTCGCCGGCGCCGTCAACAACGTCGACTTCCCCAACGGCGTCCTCAACGGCACCGTCTCCGGCGCCAACCTTCTTGACTACGCCGGCGGCCAGCTCCCGCTGAACCTCGGCGGCGGCAAGACGACCGGCTTCCTCGGCACCGTCTCCTACACCGACTCCGGCACCGCCGGCGGCAACTACTCCGTCGCCCTCGCCATCACCGACTACGTCGCGACGACGGGCGCCCTCAACGTCTACACCAACGGCTCCGGCTCTCAGAGCCGCTCGTCCCTCACGAGCAGCTCCGGCACCAGCCACCTCGTCCAGTTCGATGTGCGTCCGTTCGACGTGATCATCCCGACCCCCGCCTCCATGGCCCTCCTCGGCCTCGGTGGTCTGGTCGCTGGCCGTCGCCGCCGCTAAGCCATGATCCCGTAAGGGACATGATCGGATAATCTACACGCCTCTCGGCCGCCAACGTGCGGTCGAGAGGTTTTTTTGCTTTTGGCGCGCAATTCTCGCCTCAGCCCCTTGAACTGGCTCTTCGCCCCTTGTATCTTGCCTGTGGGTCAGGAACGACACGTCTGTGCACCGTTCCAAGTGTATTTGTCGAGAGAGAGAGCACCTTTTCCCATAGTGAGGAGATGATCAGATGAAGAAGGCTATCGCTTTGGTCCTTGCCGCTGGCACCGCCAGCTTCGCCAGCGCTGCTGGCACCCTCGTTGTGACGCTCGTCCCCCAGGCCGCTTCGATCGGCCCGGGCGGCACCATGGTCGTTGACATCTTCGCCGACTACAGCGGCATCACTGGCGGCCTGTCCATGGCCGGCTTCCGCTTCGACGTCCTCGGCAACGCCAACGGCACCCTCGCCGGCGCTGTCAACCCCGTCTTCTCCAGCGGCCTCCTGAACGGCACGCCCTCCGGCGCCGACCTGCTGAACTACTCCGGTGGCCAGCTGCCCCCGGGCCTCGGTGGCGGCAACCCGACCGGCTTCCTCGGCACGGTCTCCTTCACCGACGCCGGCACCGCGGTCTCCAACTACACCGTCTCCCTCGTCATCACCGACTACGTCGCGACCACCGGCTCGCTCAACGTCTACATCAGCTCCTCCGGCTCCCAGAGCCGCGCCTCCCTCACGAGCAGCACCGGCACCTCCCACCTCGTTCGTTTCGAGGGCGGCACCTTCGACGTGATCATCCCGACCCCCGCCTCCATGGCCCTCCTCGGCCTCGGCGGTCTGGTCGCTGGCCGTCGTCGTCGCTGAATCCTGACGGCCCCTCTGGCTCGATAGAGCCAGCGTCAGGCCACTCTTGGTCACAAAGTCCCAACCAGCCCCGGCTCGTCCGGGGCTGGTTGTTTTTTCACAACTCAACTTCCCAAACTCGCTGGCGGCCCCTCGGATACGAGCCATCTTTCAATCTGGGCGCTCTGTCCCTCCCCTCGGCTCGCTGACACATTCATCCACTTATTCACCGAGGACCAGGCATGCGAACCATCGGTGCACTCGCGATCGCTCTCCCTCTCGCAACCTTCGCTCAGTCCACCCTCGCCGCGGGAACGCTTCGCCTATACATCACGCCCAGGGCCGCGACGCTCGAGCCCGGCGGCACCATGCTCATCGACCTCATCGCCGACTACTCCGGCGTCGCGAGCGGCCAGGCCATCGCCGGCTGGAAGTTCGACGTCCTCGGCCACACCAATGGCACGCTCACCGGCGATGTCAACGACGAGGTCTTCCGCAACGGTGTCCTCAACGGCACGCCCTCCGGCCCTGACCTGCTCGACTTCGCGGGCGGCCAGCTCCCACTGAGCCTCGGTGGCGGCAACACCTCGACATTCCTCGGCACGCTCGCGTTCACCGACTCCATGCTCGCAACCGACTACACCGTCACCCTGAGCATCACGGACTACGCAAACCCAACCGGCGCCCTGAATGTCTACATCAACGGGGCCGGCTCGCAGAGTCGGTCCGTCCCGACACCGCCCCCGATTGGCGGCGGTGGACACGAGGTCGTCCAGATCTCCACCTCGTTCACCGTCGTCCCTGCCCCCGCGTGCGTCGCACAGATCCTCGGAGGCGCCTGCCTCCTCGCGATCCGCCGTCGGCGCTGAATACTTGCGCAGAGAAGGACCACCATGCGACGCACGACCCTCTCCCTCGCAACGCTCGTCCTCGCCGCGTCCCCCACTCTCGCGGCGGGAACCGCCGTTTTCCGGATGATCCCCCGTGCGGCATCTATTCCTTCCGGCGGCACGATGATCATGGATCTCTACATCGACTACTCGCGCGTCACGGGAGGCCTGGCGATCGCTCGATGGAAGTTCGATGTTTACGGAAGCTGGAATGGCACGCTCGCCGGCGATGTCAACGACGCCTCGTTCCCAAACGAAGTTAACAACGGCCTGCCGTCTGGTCCCGGACTTTATGGCTTCGCGGGAGGTCAAAAGCCATGGCCGGGACTCTCATCGGAAACGTGGATCGGCACGATCATGTACACAGACTCTGGCGTAGCCAGAGTCAACTACTCACTCGCACCTTTGGTCAGCGGCTATGTGCGGGGAGCCGGTGCGATGAACATCTATGACCCTCCTGCCGGTTCAATGAGCCGTCCATCGGAGACCATAAGCACTGGCGCGTATCACCTCGTCGAGTTCGACATCCGACCCTTCCAGGTCATCGTCCCCACGCCTGCGGCCGCGATGCCACTCGGATTGATGCTCCTCGCCGCGCACCGCCGCCGGTGACGCCCCCGATCCAGCGGCCGCGCGTCTCGATCGCGCCCTCAATACTTGATCACCGAGTGCAGCTCCGCGAGCGGGCGCAGCTTGTCCCGTCCCTTCAGGAACTCCAGCTCGATCAGCACCGTGCACGCGATGATGCGGGCCTTGGCCTGTGTCGCCAGCTGGCACGCCGCGATCATGGTCCCGCCCGTCGCCATCAGGTCGTCCACGATCAGGATCGGCTGCCCGGGCTTGAGTGCATCGGCGTGCATCTCCAGCCGATCGGTGCCGTACTCCAGCGCGTAGTCGACGCCCCTGATCTCCCTGGGCAGCTTTCCCGGCTTGCGGATCGGCACGAAACCCGCCGAGAGCGCCTGCGCGATCGCGATCCCGAAGATGAACCCGCGCGACTCCGCCCCCACCACCAGCTCCACGCCCCGCCCGCGGAACGGATTGGCCATCAGCTCCACCGCCAGCGCCAGCCCCGCCGGGTCCGCCAGCAGCGGCGTGAAGTCCTTGAACGAGATCCCCGGCTTCGGAAAGTCCGGCACCTCGCGGATCAATGACGCAAGTTGCTGCACGTGTCGCTCCTGTCCCGATGCCGGTCCCGCTTCGCCAACCTCGATCCACCTCCAAACCGCCGTCAGGATATCGGCCAGCCGCCCGGAGGACTTCCCCCCACCCCGACCGAACCCGGCTCGCGAGCGTGCCCCAACGAAAGACGCCCCCGGCACGTGTCCGGGGGCGTCGCTCACAACTCATACGTGCCCGCGTGGGCCGCTCACTCCTTGACCTTGAACTCCGCGTCGATCACGTCGTCGTCGCTCTTGGCCTTGCCCGAGTCGCTGCCGCCAACGCCGGTGCCCGAGCCGCTTCCGGCGCCCTGGGCCGATGCCGCCGCCTCGTACACGGCCTTGCCAAGCTCCATGGACGCGCTCTCGAGCTCCTTCAAGGCCCGCTCGATCGCCTCCTTCTCCTCGCCCTTGATCGCGGTCTCGAGCGCGGAGATCGCATTCTCAACCTTGGACCGGCCCTCGGGCGAGATCTTCCCACCGTGCTCCTCGAGCGCCTTCTTGGTCTGGAGCACCATCGAGTCGGCACGGTTCTTCAGGTCGATCACCTCGCGGCGCTTCTTGTCCTCCGCGGCGTGCGCCTCCGCGTCACGCTTCATCCGCTCGATCTCGGCCTTGTCGAGGCCGCCCGAGTTCGTGATCTTGATGTCCGCCTTCTTGCCCGTTCCCTTGTCCGTCGCCGTCACCGTCAGGATGCCGTTTGCGTCAAGCGCGAACTCGACCTCGATCTGCGGCATGCCCCGCGGGGCCGGCGCGATGCCGGACAACTCGAACTGACCGAGCGTCCGGTTGTCCCTCGCGAACTCGCGTTCGCCCTGCAGGACGTGGATCTGCACGCTGGTCTGGTTGTCCGCCGCCGTGGAGAACACCTCCTTCTTGGAGGTCGGAATCGTCGTGTTCCGCTCGATCAGCTTGGTCATGACGCCGTGGAGCGTCTCGACACCCAGCGACAGCGGCGTCACGTCGAGCAGGAGCACGTCCTTCACGTCACCGACGAGCACACCGCCCTGGATCGCGGCGCCAATCGCCACGACCTCGTCGGGGTTGACCGACCGGTTCGGCTCCTTCCCGAAGATCTCCTTGGCGATCTGCTGGGCCTTGGGCATGCGCGTCGAGCCGCCGACGAGCACGACCTCATCGATCTTGCTCGTATCGATCTTCGCGTCCTTGAGCGCCTTCATGCACGGATCGCGCAGACGCTGGAAGAGCGGGTCGGTCAGCGACTCGAACTTCGCCCTGGTGATCGAGACCTGCAGGTGCTTCGGCCCGTTCTGGTCCGCCGTGATGAACGGAAGGTTCACGGTCGTCTCCTGCATCGTCGAGAGCTCGATCTTCGCCTTCTCCGCCGACTCCTTGAGCCGCTGGAGCGCCATCGCGTCCTTCCGGAGGTCGATCCCCTCCTTCTTCCTGAACTCCTCGGCGATGTGGTCGATCAGCATCTGGTCCCAGTCGTCGCCGCCAAGGTGCGTGTCGCCGTTCGTGCTCAGCACCTCGAAGACGCCGTCGCCGATGTCCAGGATCGACACGTCGAACGTGCCGCCGCCCAGGTCGAAGACCGCGATCTTCTGGTTCTTCTTCTTGTCGAGGCCGTACGCCAGCGCCGCGGCGGTCGGCTCGTTGATGATCCGCTCGACCTTGAGCCCCGCGATCTCGCCCGCGTCCTTGGTCGCCTGACGCTGCGCATCGTTGAAGTAGGCCGGCACGGTGATCACCGCGCGGTCCACCTTCTCACCGAGGTAGTCCTCGGCCGTCTTCTTCAGGTCCTGCAGAATGAACGCCGAAACCTGCTGGGGCGTGAACTCGCCCTGGTTGACTTTCACCTTCACGAAGTCGTCCGCCCCGCCCGTGATCCCGTAGGGGACCTTCGACTCCTCGTCGCCGGACTTGCCGTACACCCCCGAAGCCCCGCCGCCGACCTCCACACGACGACGCCCCATGAACCGCTTCACGGAGAACACCGTGTTCTTGGGGTTGGTCACCTGCTGGTGCTTGGCCGGCTGCCCGATCAACCGCTCGCCCTTGTCCGTGAAGCCGACAACGGACGGCGTGATGCGGCTGCCGGACGAGTTGATGAGCACCTTCGGGCTACCGCCCTCCATGATCGCGACGCAGGAGTTCGTCGTGCCGAGGTCGATTCCGATGATCTTGGACATGGTTCTGCTCCCGTCGGCCCTTCAGCGGACCGGACGTGTTGGTGATTGACAATCAGACACCGGCCTGTTTGCAACGACCGTGCCAGCGAGCACCTCACCCCAGGCCCAACGCCGATGGCCCGAAGGCCGCGCAAAGCACCCCCGCGGCCCCTGTCGACGCCCTCGGAAAGGCCCTCCGGCGGCCATCGTGGGCGGGGCCCACCTCGGCCCCTGCCAATCTGGCAGCCCCACCGGATCCGACTCACCTCAACCCCGAACGCGAATCTAGAGGCCCGGCGGACGAACCTGCTTTCGGGATGCGAACCGGTATGCCGTGAACATCCCGAACGTCAGGTACATCCAGGGCGTGAGATCATCGAACCCGTCGCGCAGACTCCGCCAGAAATCCGGTCCGGTCCAGTGCAGGGCATGCACCGTGATCGGACCGCTCACACCCACCAGCGCGGCCAGCGTCAACGCGGCGCAGAAGATGCCGAGCCGGGGCGTCCCGATGCCCGCCGTGCGGATCGCGCTCCACCCGATGATCGCTCCCGCGATCCATGAGAGAGAGTCCAGTCGATTGCGGGTCTGGACCGCGATCAGGAACCACGCCGTCATCACCGCCGCCGTGACGGCCGGCGCCACCAGCCATGCGGCTCGCCGCCGCCGCTCGCTCGTTCCGATGTCTCTTGGCTCCTGCGGCAACACCTTCGCAACCGCGGGGCGCGCGTGATCGAATGTTGCCGCCAACGCCTCCAGACGCGCGTCCCGTGGCCCCGGCGTTGACGCCTTCGGCTGCTTCTGCGACGCCGTTCTGTACGCCCGCACACGATGCAGGTACATGCGCATCGCGTCGAGCGCCTCGTCGGTCAGTTCCATTCCGAGCCGGTCGTAGATCGCTCGCACCGTCCCCTCAGGGTCGGCGATCAGGTCCTGGTACCTGATCCGGCACAGCCGGTCCGCCGGAAGATCCGCAGACTCCTCGAGGAACTTCTCCTCGGTGCGCAGATACTCCCGGATGATCCCCTCGCGTGACTCCTCGAGAGGCGGCGCGTCCTGCATGTGATAGATCGACAGCCGCTCGTACATCGAGACGTTCGACTTCACGACGTCGTGCGGCTCGCGCGTGATGTGCACGAACTTCACGTTCTCCCCCAGCATCGCCCGCAGCTCCGCCACCCGCGCCGTGTGGCTCGGACTCTTGAGCAGGAGAACACGCCCGCCCGCAAATCGAGTGATCTTCCACAGCAGCGAGGCCTGCGCCCGACGCCAGCGCACCAACTCACGCTCCGTGAGCCCCTCGAGCGTGTGGAACCTCGCGTAATGCCCCTCCTGCCTGGGCATCATGAAGCGACCGGGCATCGCCGAAGCGAGGCACATGTTCGACACGCCGAAGTCGTCCTCCGCCGGCCACGCCGGTCCGAGCGCCACGTCGTCCTGCGGGCGGCTGTTCGAGATGAACGGCGTCAGCGCGAACCGCGCCAGCGTCCAGCAAAGCCCCCACCCGTGCGGCAGGATCGACTGCGCCCATATCGGCGTCTTGAACCTCGGATCGCACGACAGGAGATACTGCAGATGCGTCGTCCCGGATCGGAAGTACCCGAGCACCACAAGCGTCCCCGGCGCGTGCTCCACGCGGGGTGCTTTCGACCGGAACTTGAAGAAAAGCAGCGGCCCCAGAAGCAATCGCTCGGGCAACGCGACGATCGTTCCGAAGTAGGACGTGAACAGGTTGACCGCAAGCCGGGGCAGGTACGCCACCTGAACCGGCGCACGACGAGAGAACAGCAAACGCACCCAGACATCCAGCGACGCCAGCGCCATGTAGTGCGGAACGGGAATCAGCTTCTGGAGCTGCGCCCCAAGCCCCGAACCACCCTCACGCCCCGGCGGCGGGTCGCCCGAACTCGTCGCAGAAGTTGAAGTCGGAGAGCTCTGCAACGGGGTCTGGCTCCACTCTCTCGTCGCACCGCTCGACAGAACGGTGCGCCTCCTGCATGGCGGCCCACGCCTCCACAACGATGACGGGTGACTAGGGTACGCGGGGAAGCGGAACGCGTGCGGCCACGAGACAGGCAGCCCCGGCGTCAGCAAGCCCGTTGCTCGCCATCCAACCTCGCGAATGATGTGATCCAGGAGCTTCGCATGGGCGGCACGCACCGCAAGCCACAACGACCAGCCGCGGCGCTCTGCCGCGAAGTCGCCCGCTCCGTCGACGCGCCCCCGTCGCTCCTTCCCGTCTTCGGCGAGCTTTTCCGTGGCATGCCCAACCTCGGCAGCCAGCCCCGGCGCGTCGCCTCCATGCTCGAACGCGCCGGCATCGGACCACGCTCGCGGGTCCTCGACCTCGCGTGCGGCAAGGGAACACTCGCGATCACACTCGCCCGTCGCTTTGGCTGCCGCGTAACCGGTGTCGACGCTTGCACACCCTTCATCGACGAGGCCAGCCGCGCTGCCGGTCGCGCCGGAGTCGCGGGCCACGTCACCTTCATCGAGTCCGACCTCCGTGTCTTTGTCTCTCGTTTGAAGCGCCGCCGCGATCGCTTCGATGCCGCCCTGATGATGGGCCTCTGGCCGCTTCCCGTCGCGCGCCGAGCGCTACGCCCCCTCGTCAAACCCCGCGGCCTGTACGTCATCGACGACGTCTTCCGCGATGAGCGCCTCACGACCCAGCAGCCCGAGTTCGCCGACATCCCCGCGCGCGCCGAGTCGCTCTCGATCCTCGAGCAGGACGGTGATCGCGTCATCGACGTGGATGTTCTCGCCCCAGCCCGTCTCCGAGCTCTCAACAAGTCCCTCTATCGATCGCTCGCCGCCAACGCGCGCCTGCTCCGGTTGAAGCACCCCCACCTTGCTCCCGCGCTCCTGCAGTTCATGGGCAATCAGCGATTCGCCAACCGGCTCCTTGGCCGGGAGCTTCGCCCGGCGGTCTGGGTCGTCAGGCGCGCGTGAACTCGTTCCAAACATCCGGAACACATGTTTCACAAAATATTGAAAGTTCGCCCCCTCGCCCGTAGTATCATCCATGACGACGTTTGCGACCGAGCATGGATCCGCACCGGCACCCGTACATCCCGGCGCGCGACCTCCGTCTCGCCGCGATCCGCGCCTCGACGCGATCCGCGCCAAGGTCGAGCGCGGCGAGCGCCTCACCCTTGACGATGGCGACCTGCTCTTCACCACCCGCGACATCTGGACCGTCTGCGAACTGGCCGACCTGGTCCGCCGCCGGCTCCACGGCGACGTCGCCTACTACAACATCAACCGCCACCTGAACTACTCCAACGTCTGCGCCCTCTCCTGCAAGTTCTGCGAGTTCTACGCCAAGGCCAGCGATGCCAAGGCCTACACCCGCGACATGGACTACGTCCGTGACGAGGTCCGAAAGGCCGTCGAGTCCGGCGCGACCGAGATGCACTCCGTCGGCGGCCTGCACCCGCAGCTGCCTTTCTCCTACTACACCGATCTCGTCTCAACCATCCGCGACGAGGCGAAGAAGCAGGGCTCCGATCTCCACGTCAAGGCCTTCACCGCTGTTGAGGTCGTGCATCTGGCTCGCATCGCCAAGATGTACAAGGGCGCGAGCGCGCCCGGCGAAGAAGGCCGCGCCGCGCGGCGCGAGGGCATCCGCTGGGTCCTCACCGAGCTCAAGAACGCCGGCCTCGGCTCCCTCCCCGGAGGCGGCGCGGAGGTCTTCGACGATCGCGTCCACGATGAGGCCTACAAGGGCAAGATCCGATCCGACGTCTGGCTCGACGTCCATCGCGTCGCCCACGAGATCGGGCTGAACACCAACGCGACGCTTCTCTACGGCCACATCGAGCAACGCCGCGAGCGGCTTGTTCACATGGACATGCTCCGCCGCGCACAGGATGAGGCGCTGGCGCGCATGGGGTACGCAGGCGCGAAGACGGCGAGTCACGAAGTTTCGGAGTCGCGGATTCATGAAGACGCGGCAGGTGGCCACCTCGGCTATCAAGCCGCTTCTGAGAACGACTCGCCCGTCATCACGCTCACCAAGCCCGGCACGCCCCTCCCCGAGCATCTTGCCTTTGCCTCCAACCCGTCACTCCGTCACTCTGTCACTCCGTCACTTCCCCACGGCTACTACCAGACCATCATCCCCCTCCCCTTCTTCCCCGACGGATGCGAACTCGAGCACCTCCCCGGCCCGACAGGGCTTGAGAACCTGCGCACGCTCGCCATCGCGCGCCTCATGCTCGACAACTTCCCGCACGTCAAGGCCTTCTGGATCATGCAGACACTGCCGATGGCGCAGCTCATGCTCCAGAACGGCGCGGACGACATCGATGGCACCGTTGTCTGGTACGACATCACGCACGTCGGCGGCAGCAACACCCACCAGGAAGTCAACGTCGGCACGCTCCAGAAGGCCTGCCGCGAAGCGGGCTTCCGGCCCGTCGAGCGCGACACGCTCTATCGGCCGGTCGCGCGCAATGGGAAGAAGTGGTCGATCTCCGACACGTGCTGAATGCCGCTCCCATGAACGCAGCGTTCGCCGCGAAATCCACTCAAGCCGTAGGTCGTCAGACGCCCCACCGAAAGTTAGTCTTCTCACCATAAACCCGGACTTCAGCGGGATACCAGCGTTGAGTCTTGGGTTCATAAATAAACCGAAAATCGATCGCGTGCTCACTGGAATGACCGTGCATCCGCGCTCGCACCCGAAGCCACGCAACCTGGTCTGCGTTCTGGACGTCCGCGAGTGTCAGATCCGGCGGCAAGAAGCGAGCGAGCATGCCCTGTGCTCCAGAGTATCCCAAGGGAGCGCCGCGCTCTTGGCCTTGCCACGTCTCAACACTGTCCGCAACAAATGAAGCGACTGGAGAATGGTCCGCCCACGCGAATCGCAGATATGCCCTCACCTTGTCTTCGGGAGAAGCTGCGTTCCATTCAGCATCGGCGGGAAACTGGTCCAAGTACTGTGATCGTCGCTGTATCGCCAACTCCACTGCTTGCTCGTTCACACGCATTCCGCGTGCAATAAGTTCATCGACGTAAGCATCAACGGTCAAGTCATCGCCCCAGACGTCAATGACATTGCCGCTAATCTGCGTCAGATCACGCGAATTGGGGAGCGCAGAACCATTTCTCCACAATGCTGCCACGCGATCATGCAGAAGCGAGCGAGCACGCTGAATGTCGGCGTCTACCGAAGTAACACGGCCCTGTTTCGGAGACGCTAGAGACCGATTCTGCTTACATGATCGAACAAATACAGTACTCATAACTGCAGCGATAGCTATTATGCACACAGCGCTGATGACTCGTCTATTCATGCCGCCGCTCCCAAAGCCCGTTTACGTATCTCATGTTCAAGGATCAGCGATGCACTCCATCGTTGGACTCCCTTCGGAATCGAATCCCGACTCGCAGTTGAGCGCGTTGTGGCAACACACTCCTGCCCAGAGTCCTGTCGAACAGACGGCATTGATACAGCAGTAGATGGGTCCCGGAGGGTTGCAGACTTGCGGACCCAGCCATATGCCTTGACCAGAACAGTACGTTTTGCAATTATACGATTCCTTGCCGAGTACTGGGTAAACAAACAGGATCGTCGCAATGAGTATTGACGCGCCGATCGCAGTGCTGAGATCAACTGTCGGTGTTCTAATGCACTTCTTTGAGATCTCCTTTGAGAATAGCGGTGACTATTCCACAATGTCGCGACCAAGTACGCCTCGATACGTGTGAGAAAATGGCATCGGCGAGTTCTCATCAAACGGGGTTCGAACCGCCACAATCCCCCTGAAGTCCTTCGCTCCCGCGTGACCATCCACGAACCCCACGGTACTAGATGCGCATGTCGGTGCAAGCGGTGAAATAACATCTCGGTTTATGTGCAGCACTCGCTGTTCGTACAAGAGCCCTTTATTGCTTGGATACAGCACCGCGCTGAACCTCTGCGGCTTAAAGTGCGACTCGCGAGCATCGATCGTCTCTTGCCACAGTGACGGCGCGGCGAATAGAGCGGCTGAAAGCCAATACGTCGACTCGCCATGACTAGATGCTGAATCAATGGGGCGACGGATAAGACGCTTCTCGGGCGGGGACGATGGACATGTAGCAGCTGCAACGGAATCCCCTTGCCAATCCGCGATGATCTCGCCCCAGAGTGATGCCATACGAAAGTAGGGCACCTCGACTCCTAGGTCCTTGTACATCACGCTAGCCATGGGGCCGTCCGAAGTCAGCGACCCGTGCACATACGCACCGTGCGGCGGGAGTTCCTGCGACTGTGCCGCATACGAGTGGACCAGAGTGCCTGCGGACCTGATAGAAGCAACACAACGCGATTCAGCCGCCGCTATCCGTGCGTGGCCAAGACCGGGAACGGCGACGGCGACAACAACAACGAGAATCGCGCCGACAACGAGCCCCTCGACCAGCGAGAACGCACCACATGAATGCGACCTGCTCATGACGTCATTCTACATGAGTGGGAAGTTCTTTACAATAGGAACCTCTGATCAATGACCTCCACGCGGTCTGACACCACGTCGCCGCGATGGCCCAAGCCCGCCCGGGCCGCCTCAACGTTGCGCCGGCTCTGGGCCGTGGCTCGGGGCGCGGTCCGGTGCGCCGGATCACGCCGCCCGCAGGCTCAGGCTCCTCTTGATGTTGCAGGCGGTGGTCGTCAGGGCGAAGTCGAACTCGTTCCTCTCTCTGCCTCGGTACCGCACCCGTCGGTAGCCCAGTTGCTGCTTCATCATCGCGGTGGGATGTTCGACGCGGGCCCGGTCCCGGGCGACGATCGCGTTCCAGCGTTCCTGCCAGTCGTGCAGCTTCTTCTGACCGCGGTTCCGCTTGTAGATGATGCCGTCGATCACCCCGCGGGCACGCAGTTCGGCCCGCCGCTCCTCCTTGGAGTACGCGCTGTCGGCCAGCACCAGCGTCGTCTCGTGCATTGTCAGATCGTCGATGTGGTTGGAGTCGTGCTCCTTGGCGGTGCCGAAGCGGTAGTCGGTCACGATCCCCGAGAGATCGGCCGCGATGTGCCCCTTGTACCCGTGGTGCGGCACGCCGTGCTTGCTGGTGAACGACGCGTCCCGGTCGCGGGTGGTCGTGCCGTCGGGCCGCGGCCGGCCACGCGGGGCCTGCTTGACCAGGAGCCCCCGGGCCTCGATGTGCTCCACCACCGCGTCGAAGATCGCGTCGTGGATCCCCGCCTCGCGCAGACGGGCGCGGAACTTCACGAACGTCGTCTCGTCGGGCGTCTTGTCGGTGAACGAGAGGCCGACGAACTTGCGGAAGCTGATGCGGTCCTTGAGGGCTTCTTCCAGCCCGGGATCGCTGAGGTTGTTCCACTTCTGGAGCATCAGGCACTTGACCATGAGCACCGGGCACCAGGGCGGATGACCGGCCCCGGGGGTGTTGTACTCGGGCAGCCTTCGGATCGGGGCCGCGAGCTTCTCCCACGGCGTCGCCGCGTCGAGCCGCTCCAGCAGCTTCGCCGACCGCGGCCCGCCCATGCCGTCCAGCGCCGCATCCACAAACCCCATCGACCCGTTCTTCCGCACGCCCATGATCGCCTCCAGACCGGCCCGCTCAGGGCCCGCTTCCGGTACGATCATTCACGCGACGCGGTTGCGCGATTGTTCAGAGATTCCAATAGAACATGAGTCAAGACTCGCTCGCCCCTCATACGTCGCGCGTCCCCCGGCTCGCTTCTCTCGCGTGGTGCGTTGCGATCGTCCGTGCGCGGGCCGAATCCATCGGCTCCGGCAAGTGTCCCTCGTGGGGCTACGACGCCAGCACGATCGACGGCGCCTGTCCGGAGTGTGGCAAGCATCGCGATGAAGTGAAGGATGGGTTGCTCTAGAAACTCAGGCCCGTCGCTCGAAGAGGATCTTCATCCGCGCCGCCATGAGCCGCGCCGCCGCACCGCGATGGCTCCGCGCGTCCTTCTCAATCGGCGAGAGTTCCGCACTCGTACGTGTCTCCGGCGCGGGCAGCAGAAAGATCGGGTCGTACCCGAAGCCGTTGCTGCCGCGAGGCACGGATGCGCCGGTCCCGACACTCGCCCGCGCTTCATCCCTCTCACCCGCCGGCAGCCCGATCCGACCCTCAAACGCCCCCCTCACACGGATGAGCGCCTCGCCCGGCGCCGCCATCGCCATCACGCACACAAACCTGGCCCCCCGCGCCTCCGGCGGCACACCCGCCATCTCCGCCAGCACGCGATCGATGTTCCGCTGGTCGCGCTCCCCGCGCGACATGCCCCGTTCTTCGCCATCTGTGCAGTAATGGCTGCTGATCACGCCCGGACGCCCGTCGAGCGCATCGATCTCCAGCCCCGAGTCGTCCGCGAGGCACAGCATGTTCGTCGCTGAGGCATACGCGAGCGCCTTGATCGTCGCGTTCTGTTCGAACGTCGAACCGGACTCGGTCGGCTCTGCGAACGGCGCGCCGGGAAGGTCGGCAAGACCGACAAGCTCAAGCGCGAGCGGAGCAAGTCCGAGCGCCGGATCGGCGAAGATCCGACGCATCTCCTCGACCTTGTGGGGATTTCCTGTGGCGATCGCGATGCGCATGGCGGCAGGATAGCGGAAGACAAAGAAAGGGACTCACCACAGAGGCCCAGAGAACACAGAGAAGAAAGAGCAAGTTGTAAAGGGAAGCGGAAGAAACTGAAAGGCCAGAACGAACACGATGCAAGCAAAGAGAAAGCGGGAATGAATGGAGGGGAGGCCGGATCAGAAGTTGAAGAGGCCCTCGAGCGCCCGGGGGATGATCCCCTTCTTGCCCGCCTTCGTGACCTGGCCCTCGGTCTTCATCGACACGGTCAGGTCCGCGAGCTGCGACGAGAGCAAGGTGTTCTGCGTCGTCACGTCCTCACGCCTGCACGTTCCGCTCAGGATGATCGTCTGGATCTCCCCGTCCTTGTCGATCCGCTTGCGCGCCTCGACGACCACGGTCCCGTTGGGCTTGACATCGATGACCTCGGCCGTGATCCGCGCCACGAACCGATCCGTCCGCTCGTAGTCGCCCTCACCCTTGAAGTCGCTGTCGAAGTTCACGCCCAGGTCCGCCGTCCGCTGGGTGTCGCCATTCTGCACCTGCAGCTCAAGCAGGTGTCGAAGCGACGGGAACTGGTTCATCGCCGCGTTGATGTCGTACGTCTTGTTCGTCTCGAGCGTCTGCGACGCCTCGGACTTGGTGGTCTCTTCCACGATGATCGTCACGAGATCATGGACCGCAAACTCGCGGGGCTTGGGCGGCTCGATGTACATGAGACTCGTCGCGCGGAGGTGCGCACCGGGGTCCATCTCCCCCTTCGCGTCGATCGGCACTTCCACGGGCGTCACGAACAGCGACTGCGCCGCCGACCCCAGCGCGACCGAGCCGACACACGCGAGCGAGACAAGCAGTCGACCGTTCATTCACATCTCCTCTTGGTCACGGCGCTCCGTCGGCGCCCTCGGTCGTGGCGATTGCAACTCCCGGCCCCTCAACGCGCGCCCGGATCACACGGCCCTTCTTGCCGTCCAGTCCCGTGAACTCGATCACGTCACCGGCAGCGCCGTCCGACATGGCCCGCGCGCGCAGTTTCAGGATCACGCTCCCGCTGATGCAGTGGATCACCGCCTGGTCGCCCTTCCCGATCGCGACGGGAAGCGCCGCGTCCTGCAGCGAGATCACCTCGTCCGCCCCGATCCTCGATCGCGCGATCCTGCCGATCGCCTCGCCCGGCGCGAGCACCCGCGCCGAAAGCGGCAGCCACCGCCTCTCCGCCACAAACGTCTCCGCACCGATCCTCTCGCCGCGCGCGATCGGACCGCGCGAAACGCAGACCTCGCGCTCCACCATCGCGCGGGCACGAACCATGCCCCTGGCGATCAGTCGATCACCCTCGTACACCGTGATGCCGATCGGCAAACGATCCGACGCGCCAACCGGGCGGATATCGATCGTCCGACCCGCCGTCGCAAGCTCGAGGATCGATCCGTCCGCGCCAGATTCCTCGAGATCCAGACGAAGACGCTCCGAGGGAATCTCGAGCGCCTCGGCGATCCGCGGCAACACCAGCGAGCCGACGCTGCCCGCCCGGTGCTCCCGTGCTTCGGCCGTCGGTCGACGCGGACCCGGCCCCTCCGCTCGCGCCGGCACGCTCGGAACCACCCGGACCACGCGGCATCGCGACCCGACCAGCGACAGCCGCCCCCAGTTCACGCTCCCCGTGCCGTCGATCGCGTCCCTCACCTCTTCGATCGTCACCGCGTCCGCGCGCCCCTCGATCACCACTCCCGCGAGCGCCGTCGCTTCCGCACCCTCCAGCACCGCCACGGTCCCGAGCGTGAGCGCCGCGCCGGCCTCCACGCGCACCACCGTCCGCAGCGTGACCGTGCCCTCCGCGCTCGAAACGCCCGCGACGCTCGCGAGCCAGAGGAACGGGATGGCGAGGATTCGCGTCATCACGGCGTGACCTCATCAGGCGACATCAGGAGCGACGCAGCTGCGCCACCTGCTGGAGCACGTCGTCCGCCGCACGGATCGACTGGCTGTTCATCTCGAACGCCCGCTGCGTGCGGATCAGCTCGACCAGCTCTCGAGTCGGATCAACGTTTGATGCCTCGAGCAGCCCCTGGCGGATCGTCCCGAGGTTGTCCTCGGTCGGATTCCCGACGATGGGGTCCCCGGAGGCCTCGGTCTGCACATAGAGATTCTCGCCGATCTGCTTCAGTCCCTGCGGGTTCACGAACGCCGCCAGCTGGATCTGCCCGACTTCCGTCGGCTCAACCTCGCCCGGCTGCAGCACCATGACCCGCCCGTCGTTGGTGACCTCGATCTTCACCGCGTCATCCGGGATCGTGATCGACGGCTCAAGCCGCCTTCCGACGTCGTTGGCCAGCACCAGTTCCCCGTCGGAGTTGATCGCGAAGTTCCCCGCTCGCGTGTACCCGATGCCACCCAGCGCATCCTCGACCGTGACCTGGAAGAAGCCCAGGCCCTCGATCATGAGGTCCTTCTCCTGGTTCGTCGTCAGCGGCGCCCCCTGCTCGAAGCTCAGCTGCGTGCCGCTCACCCGCACGCCCAGGCCGACGTACAGACCCGTCGGTCGCTGATCGCCGATCGCGTTCTCGACGCCCGGCTGCATCCGCTCCACGTAGAGCAAGTCCTGGAAGTTCGCGCGGCTGCTCTTGTACCCCGGCGTGTTGACGTTCGCGAGATTGTTCGCGATCACGTCCAACTGCGTGTTCAGCGCCGAGAGACCGGACGAGGCGGATTGAAGCGCGAGAATCGCCATGTCTCACTCCGGACTGTCGAACGCGTCAGGCGACGCGCCCGAGGGTGTTGATCGCTCGATCGAGAAGCCGGTCCTGGTACTGCACCATGCCGAGGTTTGCCGACACATCGCGGGCCGCAGACGTCACATCCATCAACGCATCGATCTCGTCAACGGCCGAAGACTCCAGCGCCCGCTGACGGATGCGACCGGTCGCCTGCGTGCGAGAGTTCAAGTCTGAGGCGCCGGCGGCATACAGCCCCTCCCCCTCCCGCTTCAGCTCACGCCGGTTCTCTACATCGACGAGCCCCAGCACGGCGACCTTCGCGCCGCCCTGGGTGATCACGCCGTCCTCATCGATCTCGACCGGTCCCTGACCGATCTCGATCTCTCGGTTCGACCGGTCCAGGACCGGAAGTCCCGACGATGCCTGCACGAGCAGACCGTCGGCATTCCGGGCCAGCCGCCCATCCCTGGAGAGTCGCACACGATCCGAGGAGCCGTCCGAGGCGTCTCGCACAAGAAGGAAGCCGTCGCCCTCGATCGCGATGTCAAGGTCGTTCCCGGTCGTTCGCAGCGTGCCCTGACCGAACGTCGTCAGGGACGGCATCAGATGGACACCGGCCCCGAGCCGCTCGATCATCGCGTCCGAGGGAATCCCCGACGCGCCGTCCTCGATCCGAACCGGGTCGCGCTGACGCGTCATCGCAAGCTGGGGCTTGAATCCGACCGTGTTGATGTTGGCGAGGTTGTTCGTCGCCACGTCCTGCCTGTGCAGGGCCGTCAGGATTCCCGAGACCGAGATCTGGGTGCCGTAGTTCATTCGTCCATCCGTGAGAAGCAGAGCCGATGCCGGCGGGCGCGCACGCCCTCGCTCCGCCACCCACAAAGCGCGTGCCAATGCTCGCTTCGCTCGGTGCGCAGCGTGAAAGCACCATGCCCGCGAGTGCCCCCGAGCATCGCCGGTCTCGATTCCAAGAGGCAGATGCTGCGCCCGACGCGCCGTTCCAGCGCCGTCGTCAGTTGCGCGAACCGCAGGAGCCGGGCGCCTTGCCGCACCCGCACATCGAGGTGTGGACGTGACCCGCTCCCGGTCCACCCGAGGTCGCGAAGGTGGACTGGCGTCGGACAAACGTCCGACCCTTCCCCTCCGGGTCGACGACCGGCGCATCCGCCTCGCTCATCGGGCGAAGCAGTTCGATGACCTTCCCGTCCTCGCGAGCGATGTACTCGTACAAAGGCATCCGCGACCTCCTCAAGAGCATCAGAGTGTACATGCAAGCACCCTCGTCACGTCCAGCCGCTCCACGTTGACACGCCACGCCAGCTCGTTTCCAGCCGACGGGCTTATGTGGTACACTTACCCATCTGCTAAATCCCTCATACTGGGGATACGCGTGGCGAGCAAGGACCAGTCCGGCGACCAACCAAGCGACCCAGGAAGCGATCTTCCGGCTGGGCTGCGCCATGAAGTCACGCGCCTCCTCCACGAGATGTCCGAGTCCGCGGACGAGTCGGGCAAGGAACTGGCCAAGCAGCTTCTGCCGCTCGTCTACGACGACCTCCGACGACTCGCCCAGTCCAAGATGAATCGGGAACCGGGGAACGTTTCGCTGGAACCGACCGCGCTCGCGCACGAAACCTTCATGCGCCTGGTCGACCAGTCTCGCGTCGACTGGCGAGGGAAGAGCCACTTCATGGCCGTCGCGGCCCAGGCGATGCGACGCATCCTCGTGGACCACGCTCGCGCTCGCAAGCGCCTCAAGCGCGGCGGTGCGCGCCAGCGCGTGGATCTCTCCTCCGGCATCGCAGCAGGCGGCCCTTCCGATGTGGATCTGATAGAGCTGGACGATGCGCTCGAGAAACTATCGCAGCTCGACCCGCGTCAGGCCAAGGTCATCGAACTACGGTTCTTCGGAGGACTCAGCGTCGAAGAGACCGCCGAGGCGCTCGGTGTCTCCAAACGCACCGTCGAGGGAGACTGGACGATGGCTCGCGCGTGGCTGAGACGTGAGTTGGCCGAAGGAGCGGAGACATAAGCGCCGAGCGCCGCGAACGCGTGCGAGATCTCTTCCTCCGGGCCGCCGCGATGCCGCGCCAGGATCGTCGCTCCTTTCTCGAGCGTGCCTGCGAGGGAGACAAGCCGCTGATCGCCGAGATCGAGGCCCTGCTCGCCTATCACCCGGACGAGTCGGCCCCCGCGGGCATGCCCGATATCCGGCTTGAACAGGCGGGCGGCTTGCGCGCCGCCGCCGAAGCAGGCCCGCCCTCGAGTGGACCACTCCAAAGCCGCACACCCTCGGCCGGTCCCGCTCGGACCCCCGTGGACGATCGCTCGCGCCTCCCCATGCCCAGCGGCACGCCCAGGCCCGACGTCAGCGAGCCGAAGTTCGGCGCCGTCCCCGCCGGTATCGACTACGGCATGTTCGAGCCGGGACACACCATCCTCGGTCGCTACCGCATCGTCGAACGGATCGGCGCAGGTGGCATGGGCACCGTCTATCGCGCCGACGACCGCGTCCTCAATCAGCCCGTCGCCCTCAAGTTCCTGCCCGAGTCCATGGCCGACCAACCCTCACGCAAGGCACGGTTCCTGAACGAGGCGAGGGTCGCGCTCCAGATCACGCACCCGAACGTCTGCCGCGTCCACGACGTCGGCGAAGTCGGAGGACGCCAGTTCATCTCCATGGAGTTCATCGACGGCGACGACATCGCCTCGCTGCTCAAACGCGTCGGACGCCCACCCGTCGAACGCGCCCTCGCGCTCGCACACCAGATCTGCGCCGGACTGCAGGCCGCCCACGACAAGGGAGTTCTCCATCGGGACCTCAAACCCGCGAATGTGATGGTCGATGCCGATGGAAACGCCAGAATCCTCGACTTCGGTCTCGCCGGGGTCGCCGCGGGAATCAGCGGCCACGAAGTCAAGGCTGGCACGCCAACCTACATGGCACCCGAACAGCTCCGTGGCGACGAGGTTACCGTCCGCAGCGACGTCTACGGGCTTGGCGCTCTGCTCTACGAGCTGTTCACCGGCAAAAAGGCGTGGGAGGTGGGCTCGATCGCCGAGCTCATGCACCTCCAGAAGACGCGAGAACCGCCCGATCCGCGCGACGCCGTCGCCGGCCTGGACGAGAGGATCGTGCACGCCATCCAGCGTTGCCTGGCTCGCGATCCCGCGGACCGGCCGGCAACGGCTCGCGGCGTCTCCGC
>JAPKGU010000028.1 GCA_026647565.1 Phycisphaerales bacterium
GTTAAGCGCATCACCGAGCGAGTAGCCCGGCGCGAGCCCGCCGATCAGCGTGATGGCACGCAGCCGGTTGAAGCGCTTGAGCTCGCGCGGGCCGGCGGTTTCCTCCAGCGATACCAGGCTTGCCAGCGGGATGAGCTGGCCGGAGGCCGCGGAACGAGCGTAGATATCGCCGAGGTCCGACGGGCTCGCCCGGTCTTCCGGCCGTGCCTGCAGGACCACGTTGTATTCCTCGCCACGGTCGACGAAGGTGGTGACGATGCGCGAGCCGAGCATGGTCTCCAGTGTCCGGCCGACCGCGGTGACGGAGACGCCGAGGTCGGAGGCACGCTCGCGGTCCACCTCGACACGGATCTTCGGCTTCTGCTCGAAGAAGTCCGAGCGCAGGCCGACGATGCGCGGGTTCTCGCGCCGTACCCGGTCCATCACCTTGTCACGCCACTGCGCCAGTTCCTCGTAGCTGGTGCCACCCAGGACCACCTGCAGGGGCTGGCCGCCGCCACGCACGCCGAGGCTCGGCGGCAGGAATACCTGGACCGTGACCCCGGGGATGCGCTCGAACTTGCGGCGCAGTTCCTGTGCGATCTGCGGCGAGGACACCGAGCGCTTGCTCCAGTCATTGAGCGGCATGTAGATGAAGCCGGAGCTGACGTCGCCGCCGGAACCCCACATGCCGGTGCGTGACACTACCCGCCTGGCGATGCCAGACTCGACGTAGGGCGCCAGCGTACGCTCCACCAGCCGCAGCTGGCGGTCCATGTAGCCCGGTGTGGCGCCCTCCGGGCCGCGCAGCATCATGATCACCATGCCGCGATCCTCGGTGGGTGCGTACTCGGAAGGCAGGCGCATGAACAACAGTGCACCGATGACCGCGTTCCTTCGGGCCGTCGATGGAACGGTCGAGGAACTCGCTTCGACTGCCTTCGTTCTCGGCGCCTGCCCGGACACGGAGTTCGATCCTTCCCCGAGGACGCTCCCGTTCAGGCCGGGCGATTCCGTCATCGCCTACACCGACGGGGCACTCGAAGCCAAGGACAAGGACGGGCGAATGCTCGGGACCAAGGGCATGCAGCGCATCGTCGGCTCACCCTCGCACTGCCCGACCGGCTCGTGGCCCGGCATCATCCTGGGCATCGTGGAGCAGCACCGCTTCGGCCCGCCGGCCGACGACACGCTCGTCATCGAGGTCTTCCGCCCCCTCGACGCCGGCCCGGATCCGCTCGCCGAAACGCCCGCCTACTCCAAGGCCTATGGATGAGCTCTGAAGCGGGCCGCGGCCCGTCGCTCAGTCCTTCACGCCCTTCACCCGATCCGGATCGGTGTACTTGCTGAGCGCTCCCGCGACGTCCACGCCCATGATGTTGGCCAGCGTCATCAGCCACGCGAGCACGTCGGCGAACTCCTCGTGCATGTTTGCACGCTGAGCGTCCGACGGGGCCTTGCCGGCCCGGTTCTCGTGGAGCGAGGTCGCCAGCTCTCCGACCTCTTCCATGAACAACAGGAACGTTCCCGGCGCTCCTCTCACGCTGTCCGTGGCGTAGTACCGCTCGCGGATCAGCGCCTGGAACGCCGCGACGGTCAACTCGGATGCTCCGGTGGGATGTGAATCGCTCATGCCTGACCCTTTCGACGACGGCACCTCAGTGATCGGTGTATGTTTGGAATCCATGGCCCGCGTTGAGCGTTCAGGCCGACACAAACATGCTGCAAACCGCCCCCTTGCCGGAGTCGGATCTCGCGCTAGCATTGTGGCCCGGCACAGGTCGGGAGTCCAAGCAACAGCACACGCGGAACTCACATGCCCACGATCAATCAACTTGTCCGCAAGTCCAGAAGCGTCCAGTCTTCCAAGTCGCGCACGCTCGACCTGCAGCGCTCGCCCCAGAAGAAGGGCGTCTGCACGGTTGTCAAGACGCAGACTCCCAAGAAGCCCAACTCCGCGCTCCGCAAGGTCGCGCGTGTCCGTCTGACCAACGGACGTGAAGTCACCGCCTATATCGGCGGCGAGGGCCACAACCTCCAGGAGCACTCGATCGTCCTGGTCCGCGGCGGCCGCGTTCGCGACCTTCCCGGCGTCCGCTACCACATCGTCCGCGGCTCGCTCGACTGCCTCGGTGTCGAGGGTCGCAAGCAGGGCCGTTCGAAGTACGGCGCAAAGCGCAGCAAGAAGTAATCCACGTTCAATCCTGCGACGCCCGCGCGGGCGTCGCGTCGTTCCACAGTGGCGCACGCCACGGGCAAGTAATCGGAGGCGGAACACCCTTCCGCTCCGGTGAACAGGGCCGCGGCAACCTCCGCGGCGGATGAGCCAAGAAGGAGTCTCACATGGGTGGCAGGTTCACCGCGTCCGTCGACCAACTCCGTCCCGACCCCCGGTACGGCGACAAGGTCCTCTCCAAGTTCATCAACTGCGTCATGACCGACGGCCGCAAGTCCGCCGCGACCCGCACGATCTACGACGCCATGGACGTGATCGACGAGAAGCTCTCGAAGATCGACGATCCCAACAAGCCGGCCGACGCGATCGCGTGCTTCCACATGGCGATCAACAACGTCAAGCCGTTCGTCGAGGTTCGCTCCAAGCGAATCGGCGGCGCCAACTACCAGGTCCCGATGCAGGTCAACAACAAACGCCAGCAGTCGCTCGCGTTCCGCTGGGTCATCCAGGCGGTTCGCAGCGAGAAGGGGCGCCCGTTCGCGCACCGTCTGGCCGATGAGATCATCGCCGCCGCCAAGGGCGAGGGCAAGGCGATGCAGACCCGCGATCAGACCCACCGCATGGCCGAGGCCAACAAGGCCTTCGCCCACTTCGCCCACTGATCGGCGGCGATCTCTTCCGAAGCACACGGGAGGCCCGGCACACGCCGGGCCTCCTTGTCATTCAGGGTCCGAATCTCGTTATCCGCCGGCTCTCTGGCGCGCGCACCGATCGAACACGCGATTCGTGCCGACGTATCACTACGCGCCCGGCGACGGCCGGCAGGAGCCGTCGCCCGTGGGAGCCCAAGACGCCGCCAGTTGCCGACGATCGTCCCCCGCTCGACTCCGAGTGTGGTTGTGCGCGTGGCTCATCCTCACGCTGATCGGCTCATGGACGCAGCACACGCTCCACTTCACCGCCGACCACCTCCACGGCCCCCTCGCCTCCGAAGCGGCGAGAGCCGCTGCCAGTCTCTTTGTCCTGCCCACACAGTTCTTCGCCGTCTTCTCCGCCATTATCTTCGATCATCGAACCGACATGTCGGTCCTCTCGACCATCGCTGCCGTTGGTGTCGGATGGGCGTGCTGGCTGGGCGGGCTGGCGATTGTGCTCGTCGCTCGGCGGGTGCTCCTCGAACGCATGAGCCGTGGACGCCAGCCCCGACCGGATCCGGTCACCCTTGCGAGAGTTGACGCCCCTGCCAACCCATCGAGACGGGCGTTCCTGATCGATGGCCCGGTGGCGTTCGGTGGCGTCGCCGTCGCCGGCGTCTCGGCGCAGAGCGTGCTCGTCGAGCCGTTCAATCTGCGTGTCGAACGCTACACGATCCCGATCCGAGACCTCCCGCGATCCCTTTCCGGCTTCCGACTGGTTCAGATCTCGGACACGCATCTTGGGCCGTTCGTTCCGCCCGAGTTCATCGCTCGAGTCGTGCGAAGGTCTATCGACCTCGCGCCGGATGCCTTTCTCCTCACCGGCGACTACGTCCATCGACGCACGGACTGCAACAGCCGCGCCGCTGATCTCTTCAGACCGCTCGTCGAGACGGGGCGTCCGGTGCTCGGCGTCCTGGGGAATCACGATTGGTTCGGCGACGGCACCCACATCGCCGGGTGCCTGGCCCGTGTGGGCGTCCGGATGATCGACAACGATCGGGCCTTCATCGACGCGTCGTCAGGGTCGCTCGTTGGCACGCCCCCAGCGTCCGGCCTGTGCGTCGCGGGCCTCGGGGACTTCTCGAAGGACACCATGGACGTGCACGCCGCGCTCGGTGGCGTTCCCGAATCGATGCCCCGGATCGTCCTGCAGCACCAGCCCGACGCCGCGGAGGATCCGATCATTCTGAACGCGCCGCGCATCGACCTGATGTTCAGCGGCCACACGCACGGCGGGCAGATCCGGTTCCCTCTCCTCGGCGCCCCGGTCACGCTCAGCCGCTACGGCCAGAAGTACGCCGGAGGGTTCGCCCAGGGGCCTCGATGCCCCGTTGTCGTGTCGCGGGGACTGGGCATGTCCTTCCTTCCCGTCCGTATCGGCGTGAGGCCTGAGCTCGTGGACGTCACGCTGGTTCCGGCCTGACGCCTCCACCCGCGAAACGCCTTCGAACGCTCGGCATCCTACAACTTGCGCCGATGTCCTCCGATCCAGATCCATTCCATCCCGCGGACTTCGCGTCCCCCGAACGGTACCACCGTCAGCGCCTGGTCCCCGCGATCGGTGCCGCGGGGCAGGCCCGCATCTCGAGTGGGCACGCGCTGATTGTGGGCTGCGGCGCCCTTGGTTGCCCTGCGGCGGACCTTCTCGTCCGCGCGGGCGTCGGTCGCGTCACGGTGGTCGACCGCGACATCGTCGAGACCACGAACCTCCATCGCCAGACGCTGTTTGCTCAGGCCGATGTCGGCGATCCCAAGGCCGAGTCCGGCGCGCGCCGTCTGCGGGAGGTCAACTCGGCTGTCCGCGTCCGCGCCATCCTCGCCGATCTTTCTCATCGCAACGCCGAGGCCATCATCACCGGTGAGCACGGGCGAGGCGAACGAGAGTGGGGGCCCGCCGGTATCGTCATCGACGGAACCGACAACTTCGAGACCCGTTACCTCCTGAACGACGTCTGCGTGAAGCATGGCATCCCGCTTGTCTATGCCGGTGCCGTGGGCACGTCTCTCACGCAGATGTCGATCGTCCCCGGCGTCACGCCCTGTCTCCGCTGTCTCTTCCCGGATCCGCCCGTGCCGGGGACCATTCCCACCTGCGAGACATCGGGGATCCTGGGTTCCGTCTCTTCACTTGCCGCCTCGCTCCAGGCCACCGACGCGATCCGGCTGCTCGTCGAGCCCGGGTCGTTCACGCGAGGCCACCTCACCGAGATCGACCCGTGGTCCGGCCGATTCCGCCGGCTCGACGTCGGCACCGCGACGCCCGACTGTCCCTGTTGCGCCCGCCGGACCTTCGAGTTCCTTGCCGGGTCTGGCGAGACCATGACCACCGCTCTCTGCGGCAGGGGAGCCATCCAGGTCCTGCCCGCAACCGACGCCAACCTCGATCTTCACGCGCTTGCCGCCCGCCTCGAACCCCACGGACGCTTCGAGGTCTCACGCAACATGCTCCGCGGCGTCCTTGAGAGCGAGGGCGGGCGCGAGCTCATGGTCTTTGCAGACGGCCGGGCCGTCATCGGCAGGCGCCGGGACGGCAAGCCCGCCGACCCTGAGATCGCCCGGGCGATCTTCGCACGATACATCGGCGTCTGACACCACAGAGACAATCGCAGTTCGAGTCGAGATCCATCACCGAGGAGAGTCACGCATGGGCCATTTCGCAGACCACATCGCTGTCGCAGCCACCCGCACATTCAATCTCGGCGATGCGCTGCTGAAGGACATCTCCGCCGCTGATTTCTCGCGTCAGCCGGTGGCGTCCTCCGGCTCCATCGGCACGGCCGGCAGTGGTCTGATCAGAACGAACCACCCCGCCTTCGTGTACGGGCATCTCTCGCTCTACCCCGCCCGGATGATGGAGTTCATGGGCCTGAATCCCGGCTCCATCGCCCCCGACCAGAGGTATCAGGACCTCTTCTCTCACGGCAAGGACTGCATCCACGACCCCGAGCGCCGCACGTACCCGTCCATGGACGAGATCGTCGCGAAGTTCAGGGCCAGCCACAAGGCCGTGCTCGATGCCCTCCCGGGTGTCGAGGACGCCGTCTTCGCCCGCGAGACCCCGCACGAGGGAATGCGTGCGAGATTCCCCAAAGTCGGCTCCGCTGTCGCGTTCCTGCTCTGCTCTCACACCATGATGCACCTCGGACAAGTCAGCGCCTGGCGGCGATGCATGGGCCTCGGTTCGGCGATGTGATCCGGCGCTGAACGCTTTGTCATGGCCTGACAAACGGGTTCGATCTCTTCTCGCGTCCGATCGTCGTCGCCGGGCCATGCCCCGGATACACAATCGTCTCATCCGGCAACGTGTAGAGCTTCGTGCGGATCGACCGCTCAAGGTCCTTGAAGCTGCACCCCGGAAAGTCCGTCCGCCCGATCGAACCGGCAAAGAGCGCGTCCCCGCCGAGCACGACACCCGATCCCTCGCACCACAGCGCGACGCTGCCGGGAGAGTGCCCCGGCACGTGCAGCACCCGCCAGATCGAGCTTCCGAGCGTCAACGCATCACCGTCCTTCAGCAGTCGCGTCGCCACCGGTGCCGTCACCGGGATTCCTGCGCCGGTCGACAGGTTCAACTCGGGATCGTTCAGCCATCGCTCCTCGGCTTCGTGGATCAGCACAGGCACACCGGGAAACGCCTGTCGTACGTCGAAAGCGCCCGCGATGTGGTCCAGATGCGCGTGCGTGAAGATCAACGCCTCCGGCACCAACGCCTGATGCAGCACATGGTCGATCAGTGGCTCCGGCTCGAAGGAGGCATCCACGATCCAGCACGCCGCGCGTCCTGCCGCCGGAGCCGGCCCGGCGTCCTGAACGACGTAGCAGTTCGTTCCCCAGGGCCCCAGCTCAAACCCATGTATCGTCACACCCTTCTTGGTCATGCCGCCCACTTCCTTCCTCGCCTTATTCGGCCATCTCCCTCCATCGCCCGGGATTCGGTACGATAGGGGAAAGTCAGGGCAGACACCGCTGCCTCTTTGGAGCATCGCCGCATGGTCATTCGCAACATCAACGAGGCCCAGATGAAGCCCGTCCAGATGGACGGCGTCCAGGGTGCCACGATGTCCGTCATGGTGGGCCGCTCCGACGGCGCCCCGAACTTTGCCATGAGACACTTCGCCGTCGCGCCCGGCGGCCATACGCCTCGTCACAGCCACGATTACGAGCACGAGGTCTACATCGTCAGCGGCAAGGGCACCATCCTCCTCGGAGGCAAAGAGAATCCGATCCGGGGGGGCGACGTCATCTACGTTCCCGCCGACGAGCTCCACCAGTTCAAGTCCGCCCCCGACCAGCATGAGCCGCTCCGATTCCTGTGTCTTGTGCCGATGTCCAGAAACTGCGGCGATCCGACGCCGGGTTCCTGACGGATCGGTATCAAGTGGATCAGGGGCGCGGACAGCAGGGAAGCTCCGGACCGACGAACAGGAGAATCTCCACCATGATCGACAGCAACGCCGGCGGACCATCGCCCAGTCGCGGCGCGGACCGCCCCAGCGGCATCCTCATCGTCATCGTGTACATCTTCGCCGCCGTGGCCAGCGTGGGCATGCTCGGCATCTCCCTCACGCAGCGCACGGGGGGAGAATCCACCCTCGTCGTCGCCGCGATCGGGATGCTCGGGCTTGTGATGGTCGCATGCTCGGCGCCGCTCGCGATGATGCTCGCCGCCCGGCGCGAAGAATCGCTCTCTGAGCGGCGCATGGTCGACGAACTCGTGCAGACCCGACGCGCGATCGAGTCGTTGCGCGAAGAGAGCGCCCTCTCCGATGACGCCCGCCGCGCCATCAACCGCCGGCGGGAGCGAGAACTCCTGCGTCGCGCGATCGAGGAGGACATCGCATCACAGGACTGGGAAGCCGCGATGCTGCTCTGCAACGAGCTGTCAGACCGCTTCGGATATCGGCAGGACGCAGAGGAGGCCCGTGCCCGCATCGAGTCTTCGAGGTACGAGTACGTCATGCAGAGCGTCAACGCCGCGACATCCCGCGTGGACGGTCTGATCGTCCAGCGCCGGTGGGATGAGGCCTCGACCGAGGCCAAGCGGATCGGGCGTCTGTACCGCGAGCTCCCCCGCGCCGCCGGTCTGGAGCGACGCGTCGATCAGGCCCGCGAGATGTACAAGGCCGATCTCGAGCGACGCTTCCTCACCGCCGCACGCGAGGACCGTGTGGACGAGGCGATGGAACTCCTGAAAGAGCTCGACGCCTACCTGACCGAGGGCGAGGCCGCGCCTTATCGAGAGGTCGCGCGCGGGGTCATCGGCAAGGCCCGCAACAACGTCGGCGCCCAGTTCAAGCTCGCCGTGAAGGACAAGCAGTGGGTCGAGGCCCTGGATATCGGGCAGCGCATCCTCCGCGAGTTCCCCAACTCACGCATGGCCGACGAGGTCCGCCAGATGATCGACGCCATCCGCGAGCGAGCCGGCAACTCGCCCGTGCGGGTCTGATCAACCAGAGCAATGGGTCGTTCAACCGAGCCCGATCCGGCCCGCGATCTCGCGCGCACGCGCCGCGGCGTGCGAGTCCATCTCAAGCACCGGTGGCCATGCCCTGACCGGCTCTCCGTTCGCCTCGTCTCCCAGCCCCTTCGGCGTTGCGTCGAAACCGATCCGCCCGCCGTCTTCGCCCGGCACTCGGATCACGTCGCGCCCCGCGTCCGAGTTCGCCACCCAGTGGAACAAGGCCCGGTCCGTGTCTTGCACGTCCACGTCCGCGCCCACAACCACCACGAATCTCGGGCCGAGTCCGGGAATCGCGAGGAGCTCACCCAGCACGCGCCGTCCCATCCCGCCCTTGCCCCCATCGGCGACTCGCTTGTCCACAGCCGCAAACACCCACCCGCCGCACGCTTCCGGCCACGCCACATCCAGCACGCCGGAGATCCGCTTTGCCCGCTCGACGAACGCGGCCCGAGCATTCGCCTCCGGTTCCGCCTGGCCTCGCGCGTCCAGCGCGATGCCGCCGATCTCCTCGCCCGGCACCCGGCGCGTGCAGTCGAAGCCGACCTTCGTTCCCGCTCCAAGCCGCGGCGCCGCGTGATCCAGGATGTCCAGGGGCCCGTTGACCATCTCCACATCCCGATCCGGGCGGCAATGCACCGAGCACGCCCGCAGCACCGCCATGGTGTCGTGCGGGTCCACGCTCTCATCCACCACGAAGATCACCTTTGTCCAAGACATCTGGCCCGCGCCCCACACCGCGTGCATGACACGCCTCGCGTGCAGCGGGTAGTGCTTCCGGATCCGCAGCACCGCGCAGTTGTGGAACGCGCCGAACAGCGGCAAGTCATAGTCCACGATGTCCGGAATCAGCGTCTTCAGCAGCGGCAGAAAGATCCGCTCGGTCGCCTTCCCCAGGAAATAGTCCTCCTGAATCGGCAGCCCGACAACCGTCGTCGGATAGATCGCTCCCCGCCGCTGGGTGATCGCTGTCACCTCCAGGATCGGATAGCGGTCCGGCATCGAGTAGAACCCGGTGTGATCGCCGAAAGGCCCCTCGAAGACCGCGCCCGGGCCGATCGCCCCATCGATTCTCGGGTCGTATCCGATCAGCCCCGCCTCATCACTCACGTACCCCTCAATCACGATCTCCGCGTTCGCGGGCACCCACAGCGGAACCGTCTTTCCCCGCACCATCTCGATTCCTCGCCCGTTCAGGAATCCCGCAAGCAGCAGCTCGCTGATCCCGGGAGGGAGCGGCGCCGTTGCCGCGTACGGCAAGACCGGCTCGCCGCCGAGCGCGATCGCCACCGGCATCCGCTTCCCGAGTCTTTTCCAGGATCGCCAGTGGTTCGCCCCGTCATGGTGCATGTGCCAGTGCATCGCCATGCGATCGCGCCCAAGCAGTTGCACGCGGTACATCCCGACGTTGTGGCTCGCGGGCTTCTCCGCTTCAGCATCCTCCGCGTGGATCGTGTGGATCCCACCGAGCGTGATGTACCTCCCTCGCCAGAGCCGATCCCAATCGGCGCCGCGTCCCAGCCCCGCGATCCCGTCGTTCACGTTGCCGGGATAACCCACCGCCTCGAAGTCCCCGTCCAGTGGCCAGCATCGGATCAGCGGAAGCGTGGTCAGGTCGATCTGATCGCCTCGCAGCACGACCTCCTGGCACACCCCGCGTCCGCGCCTCTTCGGGCCGATCCTCAGGAGCGGCGCGAACTGGCGCGCCTTGGCGATCGCCTCCCCCAGCGATCGCGGCGGCTCGGGCTTCACCAGGGCCCCGATTCGCGCCGCCAGTCCCTCCAGCCCCTCAGGTCCGCAGCCGAGTGCCATCTCCACGCGCCGATACGACCCGAGCGCATTGATCAGGACCGGCGTGCTCGATCCTTCGACGCTCTCAAACAGGAGCGCCGGGCCACCTCGATCAAAGAACCTCGGATCCGTCCGCCTCGTCGCCTCCGAACCGGTTCTCGGTGCCACCCCCTTGCTCGCCAGGTCCGCGACCGCCGCGATCTCCAGAACTGGCGAGACGCGCTCGGTGATACGCTTGAGTTCTCCCGCGCGATCGAGTGTGGACACAAACTCCCGAAGGGTCGTGCGCATGCAGGACGAGCGTATGACGACACCCAACATCCCGCCAGCATCACCCGCCGCGCCCAAGCGCGCCCAGGACTACGCGGCCGTTCGCGACTGGCCCGGCTACTTCGACCTCATGCTCGGGAAGCCCGCACGCGAGACGCTCGTCGCGGCACTGTCCAACTTCGAGAAGGAATCGACCAACCCGACCGACTCACGCCTCGCCGTTGATCTCGGGTGCGGCGAGGGGCGCGACACCCTCGAACTCCTCGCCCGGGGCTGGACCGTCCACGCGATCGACGCCCATCCCCGCGCCCTCCAGCTCCTCACTCCCCGCGTTCCGCCCGACGCCGAGTCGCGTTACCACCCGGTGCTCGCGACCTTTGCCGATGCCCGCTGGCCGGATCGCGTCGATCTCTTCAACGCGTCCTTCTCCCTTCCCTTCTGCGAGCCGCGAGACTTTGCCGCCGTCTGGCGGCGCATCGTCTCATCCATCCGTCCGGGCGGCCGCTTCGCCGGTCAGCTCTTCGGCCCGCGCGATGGCTGGGCCACGCTGCCCGACCGAACCCACCATCCCCGCACCGAACTCGACACCCTCTTTGACGGCTTTGTCTTGGAGGAGCTCCGCGAAGAGGAGCGCCCCGACAGCACGCACGACGGACGGCCGAAGCCCTGGCACGTCTTCCACATCGTGGCCCGAAAGCGACGCCCCTGAAAGCCGCCGGGACGTTTGGCCAGAAAGCCCGCAGGGCATCCCGGCCGTCGGTCGGGTACTGTCTCACTCGCCCGAAGCACTGGAGTTCCCCCGATGGGTCACGCCGGATCAATCATCGTGGACGCCGCCATCGACGTCCGCGACGTTCACAAGACCTACCGGGGCCGCGTCCATGCCCTTCGTGGCGTCGACCTCTTCGTCAAGCGTGGAGAGATCTTCGGACTTCTCGGCCCGAACGGAGCGGGGAAAAGCACCCTCGTCAAGATCCTCATGACCGTCATCAGCCCAAGCCGAGCCGACGGCACGATGCTCGGCGGCCCCGTCGGCCACAAGGGCACCCTCGCACGCGTCGGCTACCTCCCCGAGCACCATCGCTTCCCTGACTATCTCACCGGCCGCCAGGTCCTTGATTTCTTCGGCGCCATGTCCGGCGTGCCCGCGTCCGAACGGCGCAAGCGGGCGGCGCCGCTGCTCGACCTTGTCGGCATGTCCGACTGGGCGAAGAAGCGCGTGAAGTCCTACTCCAAGGGCATGCGCCAGCGCATCGGCATCGCGCAGGCGCTCATGAACGACCCCGACCTTGTCGTGCTCGACGAGCCGACCGACGGCGTTGATCCCGTCGGACGCCGCGACATCCGCAACGTCCTGCAGCAACTCAAGGACCAGGGCAAGACCGTGTTCCTCAACAGCCACCTTCTGAGCGAGCTGGAGATGGTCTGCGACCGCGTCGCGATCATGGTGCAGGGAAAGGTCGCCAGCCAGGGCACGATCGCCGAGCTGACCGAGCACGGCCGCCGCTACGAGATCGACCTTGCGTGCGAGTCCGCCATGGCCGCACGCCACTTCGCCTCGATGGTCGCCGGTCCCGCCCTGCCGCCCGGCGCTGAACCGCCCCTCGGCGCAATCGTCCGCGTCTCAGCGGCGCCCGACGTTGAGGCCTCCATCGAACGCGGCACGCTGATCCTCAGGACCACCGACTCCGAACGCATCCAACCAGTCATCGACGAGATTCGCCGGCGTGCGCTCACGATCCGGGCCGTCCGCCAAGTCCGCCCATCCCTCGAAGACCTCTTCATGCAGGCCGTCGTCGATCCCGAAACAGGCCAGGCCCTCGCCCCCGGCGCGGCACGAGCCACGAAGCCACCGAGATCGAGCACGCAAGGGAACGGAGGTGCCGCATGATCCAGACATGGGCACTCCTCGTCGACGCCTACCGCGAGCTGAACTCTCGAAAGCTCTTCTGGATCACCATGCTTCTCTCGCTGCTCGTGGTGCTTGTCTTCGGCGCCTTCGGTCTGAACCCATCGGGCTACAGCTTCCTCTGGTTCAAGTTCGACCACGACTTCCTGAACAGCCGCATCATTCCCCCCACGAAGTTCTACAAGTTCGTGTTCGCAAGCATCGGCATCCCGGTGTGGCTCTCTTGGGTCGCCTCGATCCTCGCCCTGATCTCCACCGCCGGCATCATCCCGGACTTCGTCTCCGGCGGCGCGATCGAGCTCTCGCTCTCGAAGCCGATCGGACGCGTCCGTCTCTTTCTCACCAAGTACTTCTCCGGCCTCCTCTTCGTCGCCCTCCAGGTCGGCGCCTTCACCGTCGCCTGCATGCTCGTCATCGGCATCCGAGGGAAGTCCTGGGAGTTCGACCTCCTCCTCGCGATTCCCGTGGTTCTCTGCTTCTACTCCTACCTCTTCGCGGCGTGCGCCCTCATCGGCATCCTCACGCGCTCTGCCATCGCCGCCCTTCTCCTCACCCTCCTCTTCTGGATCTTCCTCTTCGCCCTGAACACAGTCGACCAGATCTTTGTCTTTCAACGCGAGAACGCGGCCCAGCGCATCGTCTCCTCCGAGCGAGCCGAGAAGTACCACCTCCGCATCGCGGAGAACCAACTCAAGGCATTGAAGGAGGTCGGCACACCGCTGACCGACGCCGATGGCCGGCTTCCGTCCGGAATCACCGACGAACTCGAGGCCGCGAACCCGCTGCTTGCCTCCACCCGCAAGAACCTGGAGGAGGCCCGCGAGAGCCAGAAGATGTGGGTCCGATGGACCCGAGTTGTCGCCGGCGTCAAGACCGTCCTGCCGAAGACACAGGAGACCATCGGGCTTCTGGAGCGCTACCTGCTCACCGAGGAGGATCGCAACCTGCTCAGCCGGCAGGAGCAGTACAAGGCCACCGGAACGGTCGAGAGCGAGGCCGAAGACGGCGAGCCGCAGGACGACGATTTCAGACGCACGCAGATCGCGGCCGAAGAGGCCGACAAGGCGTTCCGCGAGCGTCCCGTCTGGTGGGTCGTCGGCACGTCGCTCGGCTTCGAGGCGGCCGTGCTCGGAATCGCGTGCCTCATCTTCGCCAGGCGAGACTTCTAGTGATCGGCGCCGCTCACTCCAACCAGTCCTTCGCCTTCAGCCGTTCGGGCACGTACTCCTCGGTGACGTACGAGATGCCCTTGTTGATCATCGCCTCGACTTCCATCTTGAAGCCGTTCTTCAGAAGAAGCTCGATCTCTTTGCGCCAGTGGCGGTTCTCGGCGAACCACGGGTACGCCGCGATCTCGTTGGCACGCTTGATGTCGTTCTCCGTCAGATCGATCTTGACCGCATCTCCGAGATCGCACTCGTCGTAGTCCTTGGCCCGGATGCCGAGGAACTTGGCCTCGGGAATCGCCAGACGCGAGGACTCGAACGCGAGCGAGATCGACCCCTGCTTGATGACGCTGTAGATGTAGTGTCCCCACGGGTCGCAGTCGAGCACGCAGATTATCGGGAGCTTGAGTTCCTGGTTCAGCCGCTGGAGCAGACGCCTGCACCCGCGCGGCGGCTGGCCGGCGCCGTGCGTCAGGATGCAGTTGTGCTTCTCCCAGAATCGGTCCTCATTGAAACGGTTCCACACCGTGCCCTTCTCGACGTGCAGGACGAACTTCGCCTCGCACTTGCCGAACCGGATGACATCCGGTTCGACGATCGACGGGATGCCCCAACCCCCGGAGCCCATCCGTCGCGCGTTGATCTCATCACCCTTGTCCACGAGCGTGATGTTCCCGACAAGCGTGCCGCGATTCTCGGCGAAGATGTGCAGCTCCTCACGGAGCGCGCCGAGCGACACCTCCAGGTCCTCCAGGATCGGATCGGACTCATCCTGTGTGTCGAAGGTGTTCTCCTTCGTGCCCGCGACGGTGTGCTTGGCCTTGTAGAAGACGCCTCGGAGGGAGCTTGTCTTGCCCTCTTCAATCAGATCCTTGATCGTGCTCGCGTGGAGCATCGTCTGCATGAACTGCTTGGCGGTCTTGAGGTCGAAGAGGGGGCGATCGGCCGTGGCGTCGCCCATCTCGAGGATGCCCTTCTTCTTGTTCCAGTTCGTGTTGCTCTTGGTGCGGAGGGGGATCTGGATGAGCGGGTCCTTGCCGCTCATGCTGCGCTTGGCGACCATGTCGGAGAGGCCGACGAGCTTGCCGATGGTCTTGACGTCGCGGTCGGGGAGCTTGCCGACGGGCTTTGTGCCGGTCGCTGCGGGCTTTGGTGCGGGCTTGCGTGCCATCGGGTGATCCTGTGGTCGGGAGCTTGAGCGGGTGGGCCGTGGGGTTACTTGGCGCGGACGAACTTCATGAGCTCGCCGGCGGCGCCGCTGAGAGAGAGCGTGTCACCCTTGACGTTGAAGCCGGTGGCGTCGCCGAGGGCCTTGAGGAAGGAGTCTTCGAAGGCCATTGCCTCAGGTGAGCCGGCCATCTTGGTGCTGGCGGTGGGGGCGAGCTTGAACTCGCCTTTGGCGAGAGCGTCAAGATCGAGCGACGACGCCAGTCGGTTGATGCCGCCCGTGCCGGAGACCTTGCCCTCGGGCGTGAAGGAGAGCGACGGGATCTTCACGCCCTTGGGCATCAAGGACGTGATGTCCGTGCCCCTCAAGGAGGCGAGATTCCAATCGCCCGTGAGTTTCTGGATCATGGCGGCAGAATCCGTGATGCTCTGGCCGCTCTGACACCCCGAAATCGTGCCAAGTGAGGCGGGCAGCGCGATGGCAGTGATGATGACGGCGGCGCGGGTAAAGTGCATGGGGATGCTCCTGTGGTGAACGAGCGCCGGCGCGGCGCACGGGCGTTTTAGAACAGACCGGGTGACTGGTCCTTCGGCACCAGCTTCCCATTGACAAGGACCATCTTGGGCTTTGACGGGGCCTTCGCGCTCGCATCCGCAGCGGGCTTCGGAGCGGCAGCGGGGACGGGCGACTTCGAAGGTGACTTCGACGCACGCGCCTTGCTTGACGTCCCCTTTTGCGTCAGGCGGTCGGGTTGCTTGACATCAATGAGCGTCGGCTCGTCATCTCCGCGCATGGCGTGGACCTTCAAAGCCGCCGCTTCCGCCCGCGACAGTTTGCCCACGGGCGGCGCGTCGCTGTCGTGTGCATCGACACCGGTGCGCGAAGCCGCGGACTCGAGAATGATCACGCCCTCCTCATCGGCATCATCCGCACCCTTGTCCTTGATTGCCTTGCCGTCCTCGTCGAGCTCAAGGTCGGCCACGGCGGTCTTTCGCTTCGCCTGCTCCAGCAGCGCGGCATAGAGCTCCTCGGCATCGACGCCGCTGATGGCGTTGCATGCCTTCGCGATCTCGCCGATGTACTTCTGGAACACGTCGCGACGCTCGCCCTCGCGGCGCATCTTGGCCCGCTTCTTGAGATACGTGCCGAGTTTGCGCCCGCATTCCTGAAGGGCGAGCTTCATCTCCTTGCGGATCTCGTCGTAGTCGGCGATGGCTTCCTTGGACTCGCTGGTGAACGGCACCCAGACGCTGGCCATGTGGATCATGATGACCAGGGGGCCGATGGGGACGCCGCCACGCGGGTGCTGGAGGTCGTAGTTCCGCCAGTTGGTCTCGGTCACGGCCTTGAAGGACGAGCACGCGGACTGCTGGTAGAGGAGCGGCACGCGGTTGGCGAAGCGGATGACGCGCGCCGGCTCGTCCCCCGCGAGCTCGCCGCCGAAGGCGATGGCGGCCTCGATCTGGAAGGGGCGCCCGCGATAGACGTCGGGTTCGCGGCTGGACGCGGCGTAGAACTCGGCGCGAACGCCCTTCAGCATGCCCGCGAGCAACTGGCGCACGCCGATGGGGGCGAGGCAGTCGGTGGGGGGCGGCGGCAGCTTGGAGTCCTGCAGCGCCTTGAAGAGCTTCTCCGACTGCGCGTGATCCAGGTCGGCGATCTTGGTGCGGGCGGTAGCGCCGATGGCCTGGCAGAATGAACTCGCCGATGCGGAAGAGACGCGCGAGAACTTGTCCTGGAGGAAGTTGTAAAGGGTGTAGGTGTCGCGCTCGGACTGGGCCTCTTTCATCATCTGGAGGAGGATGCCGAGCTCGATTCCGCGCGGGTGGGGCTGGATCTCCTTGGTTTCGGGCGGGAGATCGCTGACGGCGCGCGGGAAGAGAATGACGCCGCCGGTCTCGGTGGTGACGGCGGGAGTGGGGGGAGCGGCCTCGGCGGGCGGAGACGTGTCGTCCTCCGCCAGCTCGCGATCCTTATTTTTGCGGAGGAGGGGGACATCGTCCTCGTCGGCGGCGCTCTCTCGCGTCGGTGGAACGAAGGTGATGCGGGCATGCGGGTTGGCGATGGCGGTGAGCTCGAGGAACTCGTCGACGCTGCCGCGGCCCTTCTGGTACTTGCCCTCGAGATCAATCGAGACGCTGGTGCCGGTGGGGTAGTCGGTGTCGGCGAGGAACTGAGAAGACGCGGCGAGCTCGCGCGTGCCGGGGGTGAGGGACCGGAATCTCCGGGGCGGGAAGTCGTCGGTCTCGTCGTCGACGGTGACTTCGGCGCGGTTCGTCTTGGTGTTCATCGCCAGCTCGATGTGGTGGGCCTGCTGGCTGGCCTTGGGCTTGGTGTGGATCACCATCGGCTTGCCGGTGGTGATGAGCCCGTACATGCCCGCGGCGGAGATGCCAATGCCCTGCTGGCCCCTGGACATCTTGAGACGGTGGAACTTGGAGCCGAAGAGGAGGCGTCCGAAGACGTTCTCGACCTGCTTCCGGACGATGCCGGGGCCGTTGTCGACGACGGTGACGCGGTAGCGGGATGACTTGGCGGAGGCGGGGCGGTCGGGCTGGAGATCCTCGATCACGATGGTGATGTCGGGGAGGATGCCGGCCTCTTCGCAGGCGTCGAGCGAGTTGTCGACAGCTTCCTTGACGGTGGTCAGGAGGGCCTTGCGCGGGTTGTCGAAGCCCAGCAGGTGTCGATTCTTGGCGAAGAACTCGGAGACGGAGATGTCCCGCTGCTTCGACGCCATGGACTCGGCTGTCGCGCGCGGGGCGGGCTTTGACTTGCTCATCGGCTTCCGTGTCGTCTCGGACACGCCCGGCGCGTCCGGAGTCAATGTGGTGGACATCGCGGCCCTCCATGGCTGCGAGCGGTGCTCAAACCCCTCAAACCTCCGCTGACAATAGGAGGAATCGGTCGGGACGGCATCGGGGCTTCGAAACCGGCCCCCGACCCGATCTCAACGCCCGGTCGGGATGTAGTGCAGAGGTCCATTCGCGCCGAGAGGAATGCCCAGCTGCATCCAGCCGAGCAGAAACAGCGTCCAGACAACCGCAAAGACGATCGAGTACGGGAGCATCGTCGAGACAAGCGTTCCGACGCCGGCGCGCGGCGCGAACTTCTGCATCACCACCAGAATCACGATCATGTACGTGTTCATCGGCGTGATGATGTTGGTGACGCTGTCGGCGACGCGGTAAGAGGCCTGCGTCAGCTCCGGGCTGATCCCGAGCATCATGAACATCGGGACGAAGATCGGCGCCACGAGCACGTACTTCGCCGACATCGACGAGACGAGCAGGTTGAGGAACATCACAAGGCAGATGAAGCCGACGATGACCACGCCGGTCGGGAGCTGCGCCTCCGCGAGCGTCGTGCCGCCGATGATCGCGAGCATGCGCCCGAGATTCGAGTGGTTGAAGAAGGCGATGAACTGCGACGCGAAGAACGCCATCGTGATCACCGGAGCCATCGTCCTCATCGCGTGGATCATGCAGCCGATCACGTCCTTCTGCGTGCGGATCTGCCCAACGGCGACGCCGTAGGCGATGCCGGGCACCAGGAACGCGAAAAGCACGATCGGCACGATCGCGTCCACCCAGCGATCCGTGACGCGATTGGTGGTCGGGTTCGTGAACTTCCCGTGCAGCGGTGCGCCGGGGATGAAGACCAGCAGCGCGAGCGCGACCAACAGAACAACCAGCCAGAGCCCCGCCCATCGAAGACCCTTCGCTTCAGCCGCCGAAAGGCGCATCGCGTCCGGGCCCGCCGCCACACGCCCGGCCGGGCCGCCGTCCTCCGGTGCACGCTTGTTCAGTCTCGGTTCGACGAACCGCGCCGAAACACCCCATCCGACGAACACAAGCAGGAGCGTCGAAGCCGCCATGAAGTAGAGATTGCACGCCGGGTTCACCGCGTACCCCGGGTCCAGAATCTGCGCGTTCGGCGTCGTGATCCCCGCGATCAGGACGTCCGTCCCGCCGATCAGCAAGTTCGCGCTGAACCCCGCAGAGACCCCCGCGAACGCCGCGGCAATCCCCGCCAGCGGTGACCGTCCAGACGACAGATACAACGCCGCGGCCAACGGCGGAAGAACGATGTACCCGGCGTCGCTCGCGATGTTCGCCATGATGCCGATGAATATGATCGCCGGCGTCAAGAGGGTCTGCGGCACCACGAGCGCCATCCCCTTGATCAGCGTGTCGAACATCCCCGTTTTCTCCGCCAGCCCCACGCCGAACATCGCCACCAGCACGATCCCGAGCGGCGGGAAGTTCACGAAGTTCGCCACCATGTTCGAGAGGCACCAGTAGATGCCCTCGGCCGAGAGCAGACTCCGCGCCTGAATCGGATCCCCGGACTCGATCAACTCGGTCTTCGCACGATTCGTCGCGGGATCGATCACCGGCTCCATCCTCGGCTGTCCCGTCGCGGCGTCGACCATCGGGACTCCCGAGGCATCGACAACGGGCGCCATCACCTCCTGCATCTTGATCGGGCGAACCGACCAACCCGCCATGACTCCAAGGTGCGAGACCACCATGATCAGGATGCACCCATAGAAAAACAGCAGGGCAGGATCGGGCAGTGCGTTCCCCACACGTTCGATCAAGCCGAGGATGCCGGTGGGTTTGACTGTCGTGGGGGAGGGGCTGTCGCTCATGCCGCGGGTCTCCAGTGCGTGGAAAGGCCCGCTAGGTTAGCGTTCCGCCGACCCGGCGAAAAATGGGGCGGCCCCGGCGGAAGCTCCGGGGCCGCTTTCTCTCCCTCAACTCCAGCCGATTGCTTCAGGAGCGCCGGCGGCGGGCGAGCATCAGGCCGCCCAGACCGGCAAGCGCGATCGGGCCGGGGGCGGGAATGGCCGAGACCGGGATGCGGAAGATCAGCAGTTCGCCGTGGTCGTTTCCGCCCAGAAGCGGGTTCGAGACCTCCTCCGAGTTCCGCCACATCCATCGGGCGGTCCCTGAGACTCCAGCGATGGTGCCCCAGGGGGCAAGGCCGTTGGCGCCGCCGATGTGGGGCGACTCCCAGGCGTACTCATCGTCTCCGGCCAGCACCCAGGAAGTCATCTCCGCCACAGTCGGGTATGGATCGCCCGTGGTGCGATCCACGCCGGTCGAGAGCACGTCCCAGCGAAGGTCGCCCGAGAGAATCGTCTCGCTCGCCGTGGTCAGCTGCCCGATGAGGCCCTGCGCGACCGACTTATCAGACCAGGCCGCGATGTACACCCAGCCCGTGGCATCGAAAAGATGGGTCTCCGCAGCCGACCAGTTGTACCCGCCGGTCGAGCCGCTCGCGCCGGTCTCGTTCCCGCTCACCAGCGAGAACGTGTTGTGCGATCGCGTGAAAATCGCGTAGTGGTTGTCCGCCGTGAACGTCGCGGTGATCGGGCCCGCGCTCGCGAATCCCGCGACGGCGGCGATCACTCCGGCGGCAGCGATGCTCTTCCTGGTCATGGTCTTTCGCTCCTGTTCGTTCGAGTTCCCGTGCTGCCCCAGCTTGGGGCTACCCCAAGTCTGCGTTCGAACCGCCGATTCCACCAATCTCGGCACGGCGGAAAGGCACGGGCGGGGAGACGTGTGCGGGCGAGGCAAGGCGGGCGAGGTCCGTCGACCCCCCGAAGGTCCCAGAACTCCGGACTTCACCTAGACTCTGCGTATGCGCACGTTCTTCGCCCGTAGATGGACCGTCTCGCTTCTAGCGATCGCGTTGCCGCTCTTTCCGCTCGTGGGCTGCTCGTCCGGCTCAGGCCAGCAGGATGCCCTGACCCGAGTCAGAGACCCGAAGCTCTCCCCCCCGACCAGAGCCGAGGCCGTCGTCGAGGCATGGAACGAAAGCGAGGGAATCCCCTCCGAGCGCGAGGCGGTTCGCAAGACCCTGAAGGATCTGGCGTGGTCAACCCCGGTTCCGGGCGAGATCCGCCTCGCCGCGATCGACCAGCTCATGAACGACACCGACCCCGCAGGTCTGGAGGACAGCCGAGCGATGGCACGCCTCCTCCTCCCCAACGAACTCAATCGCGCCATCGTGACCTACCTCGCGAACCTGAGCGCCGCCCGCGGCTGGACCGACATGACCCCCGCGATCGTCCGGCAGTGGGCAAGAGACCTGCCCGAAGAGCCCGACCGCGTCGAGGAACGCGCGATCCGCAAACTCCACCCGGGCGTCGATCCGGCGCGCGTCGTCTTCGGTGTCTTCGTTGATCCGCAGACCGATCCGGGACCGTACAAGCTCCGCTGGGACCTGCGCACCAGAGCCGCCGCATGGGACGTGCTCGCCCGGCTCGACACCGATGGCACACTCCGCGCGTCGCTCCTGTCGCCCGGAGCCGATGTGCCGATGCCGGCGGACGACAAGACGCTCAGCGACCTCCGAGCGTGCTATTCCGAGCTTGGTGTCGTGCCCCGGAGCGGCGAGGAACTGCGATGGCTGGATCGCCTCCGCGATCCGAAGAACGCGGCCAACGTCGCCTGGTGGAACGAGGTCGTCTCCATCGTGTCCGGCCTCGGAACCGGTCAGAGGGCAGGCCTCCGACTCTTCCACCTCGAACACGTCCGCTGGGCGAGCACGCACCGTGCAGAGTGGGTCCGCGCATCCAGGGAGGAACTTCTCTCGACGCTCGCGGATCGACTGCGCGGCCGCGTGACCCACGAGCGTGCCAAGGGCGTTGACTACACGAAGCAGGTGCCCGAACGGCTCGCCGGGCAGGAGGCACGCCTCTCGTGGGGCGACGCGCTCTCCCTTCTCGTGCTCGATGAGGCCTTCCACAACGGCCCGATGAACCAGGCGATCTTCGCTCAGATCACCCTCGACCGGAACGATCGCTCCACCGAGTACGGCGGCATGATCACCTCCCTCCGCCAAGGCGGCTTTGCCGCGACGCTGTATCCCCCGCGCCCGAGCAATCGACTCGGGGACATGAAGTTCATCGCCTCCGAGGACCTGATCGCGTCGAGCGATCTGGCGCTCAGCCACTATCACTTCCACGTCCAGAAGGTGCAGAACCGGGAGTACGCCGGACCGAGCGAGGGCGACCTCGACTACGCCGCACGCCTCGGGCGCGTCTGCGTCGTCCTCACGAGTCTCTCCGAGGGCGTCCTCAACGCCGACGCGTACTTCCCGGGCGGGTACGTGATCGACCTCGGAGAGATCGCAAGGCCCTGATCCGCCGAAACGGTGGAGGCCAAAGAGCACGGATGCCCTTCTTTGCTCCCATCCTCATCCTGGTCGCGATCGCGTGGCGCGACGCTGCCGCAGGTCCGACCATGCGCGAATGGATGGGGGACGGCTGGGCCGTCGGACTCTCCGTCCTGGTGCTCCTCTGGCCTGTGATCGCCGGGTGGCCTGCACACATCTGGGCTGGGCGCAGGATGGATCGATACGGCTCCACGAGCGCGCCGATCGTCTCCCACCGCGTACTTTCGCTCCAGGGTCTGCTCATCGCCTGCGGCGGTGTCTGCTCGATCGTCCTGTTCGGTCTGCTCGATTCGGTTCGTGCGCTCCTCGGCAACCCGGTTGCGCTGGACGAGGTCCTGACCGGCATCATCTGCTGCAGCCCATGGATCATCGCCCTGATCCAATCGCACCCGATCGAGCGCCGGCTGTGGGATGCGACGTTCGCACGCCATCTGGATCAGGGGCTTCATCGCGTGCGGACCATGGGCTGTGTCTCCTGGGTGTGGACCCGCATCCGAGAGAGCGTCCTCCCGATCGCCCTTCCCGGCACCATCATGCTCGCGTGGTGGGAGACCGTGCCGATCCTCATCCGGTGGGCACACGCACGAGCGCCGGCGCTCGGACTGATCGTCGACAATCCCGACACCGGCCCGCACCTCTCGATCGTGGGTCTCGGCGCGATGTACGCGGGCGTCGTCGCGCTCGCGATCCTCGCTCCACGTCTGATGGCCCGATCACTCCCCACGGTTCGACTCCGCGACGGCGATCTCCACGACGAAGTCCGACGCATCTGCGCCGAAGCGCGCACGCGTGCTCCCGCCGTGTATCTCTGGTTGCCCACCAGGGGTTTTGCCAACGCCGCCGTCCTCGGCGCGTTCCCCTTCCGGAGGGCGCTCCTCATCACCGAAGCGCTCGTCGCGTCACTCCCGCGCGACGAGCTTCGCGCGGTCATCGCCCACGAAGCCGGACACATGCGTAGGTGGCACGTCTTCTGGCTCGTCGCAACCGTCATGGCGTTCCTGCTCGCACTCGATGCCGCCGCGGTCGCGTGGAACCTCCGACCCGGATCCCTGCCGACGCTCGTCGGACTCCTCGTCGTCTTCGCGGCAACCAGCCAGTGGTTCGAACGACAGGCCGACGCAATCGCCGCCAGTATCGTCGGCGATAGCCGCGTCGTCGCCTCCGCGCTCCGCCGCGTTGCCGCCGTGAACGGTTCGAGACCCGCTCGGTGGAGCATCACCCACGGTTCGATCAACGATCGAACCGCACGATTGACGCGGATCCCGCCGCCCGCACCCCCCAAGGGGACCCTCTTCACGATCTTCAGGATCGTCGTTGCCGTCATCCTGGGTGCCTCAGTCACCATGCTTTCGCTCGCGATCGGGTGACGGCCCGGCCGGCTTGGATTTCGGGGTCTCTTTGCCCGTTCTTTGCGCAACGCTAACGAATGGCACGGGCCCTCTTCTTAACATTTGCCGCGTTGGGAGAGTCAGGTCGGCCTCTTCAGGGAGCCGCCCTTCCATCGAACCGCTTACGCAACGGAGAAGCAGCCATGAGGAAGTTGTTCGGAATGTTGGCCGCCATGGGTATGGTGGCCGGTGCCGCCGCGGCGCAGACGGTCAAGCTCGACCCCGGTCTGCCGTCCTACACCAAGGTCGACGGCGTGTCAGGTACGGCCAAGAGCATCGGCTCCGACACCATGAACAACGAGATGGCCCTCTGGCTCGAGGGCTTCAAGAAGTTCTACCCGAATGTCAACGTCGAGATCGAGGGCAAGGGCTCCTCCACCGCGCCCGCGGCCCTGATCGCCGGGACCGCCCAGTTCGGCCCGATGAGCCGGCCCATGAAGAACTCCGAGATCGACGAGTTCGAGGCCAAGTTCGGATACAAGCCGACCGGCGTCGGCTCCAGCATCGACATGCTCGCGGTCTACGTCCACAAGGACAACCCCATCAAGTCGCTCACCATGCAGCAGGTCGACGCGATCTTCTCCTCCACGCGAAAGGGCGGCTACGCGACCGACATCGTCACATGGGGCGACCTCGGCCTCACCGGCGAGTGGGCCAGCAAGCCCATCTCCCTCTATGGCCGCAACTCCGCTTCCGGCACGTACGGCTACTTCAAGGAGCATGCGCTGTTCAAGGGTGACTTCAAGCCCTCGGTCAAAGAGCAGCCCGGCTCGTCCTCCGTTGTGCAGGGCATCGCCAGCGACAAGTACGCGATCGGCTACAGCGGCATCGGCTATCTCACCGCCGACGTTCGTGCCGTCGCCCTCGCCCCCGATCAGTCCACGCCGCCCGTCGAGGCGACACCCGAGAACGCCTACTCCGGCGAGTATCCCCTCTCTCGCTTCCTCTACGTCTACATCAACAAGAAGCCCGGTGAGCCCCTCGACCCCCTCCGTCGCGAGTTCCTCCGGTACGTCCTCAGCGCCGAGGGACAGGCCGACGTGATCAAGGACGGCTACTACCCTCTCACCGCGAAGCTGGCCCAGGAGCAGTGGAACCTGCTCAAGTGACCCGACCCGCCGCCCCACGTGCGGCAACGGGAACATGAATGTACGATCATGCGGGCGGCTCGATCCGGGCCGCCCGCATTGTTCGGCAGAAAGCGCCAAGAGGATCCAGACCGATGGCCGAGCAAACGCCACCCGGCACGCGCCGAAAGACGCATTGGAGCGTGCGGCTGATCGACCGCGCGGCGCGCGTCGTCATCAGCGTCGGTGGCCTGCTCGTCATCGCCGCCGTCCTGCTTGTGTGCGTCTTCCTCACCATCGTCGTTCTGCCCCTCTTCGGCGGAAGCCGAGTCGGTGCACCAAGGATCCTCACGGTCGATGGATTTCGCGCCGACCCGATCGCGGTTCGTGTCGACGAGTACGTGTCTCTCGCCTGGGCGATTGACAGGGACTGGTCGGTCCTCGCGTTCCGCCCCGACACCGGCGAGGTCCTCGAACGAACCTCGCCCTTCGGGGGTGTGCTCCCTTCTGCCGGCTCGATCGATGTCGAACGCACCGACGCAATCTTCGGCTACGCAGACGGATCGATCCGACAGGCGCAGTTCCGCTTCGTCTCCGAGATTCTGTCGGGGGAACAGGTGCCGGATCCGCTCCGGCAACTCTCCCGCGGGGAACGGGCCACGCTCGACGGACGCGTGTACGAATCCATCGGTGGCGGTCAGGTCCGTGGACAGCGCCTCGACATCCAACTCGACGATCCCACGCCGGCCGCTTCCAGCGCCATCCGACTCATCGACGAGGCACACGTCTCCAGCGGCTACGTGATCGCGGCGTTCACCGCCGACGGAGCCCTCCTGACCAAGAGCGTGACCAAACGCACCAACCTGATGACCGGACAGGTCACGACTCGGCTCTCCGGAGCAGAGACACCCATCCCGCTCCCTGAGGGCGCCGGACAGCCCCAGAGACTCCTGCTCACCGGAAACGGAGATTGCGTCTTCCTCATCTGGCCCGACGGCACCACCGTTCGGATCGACACCCGTGACATCAACAGGCCCGTCATCGCCGAGACCATCGATCTCGCGCCGGATCCCGGCGTCGAGATCACGTCCGCGGCATTCCTCCTCGGGCGTTCATCCCTGCTCATCGGCGACTCGACCGGTCGCGTCGGCCTCTGGTTCCGCACCAAGCCCGACGACGCGGGCACTTCCGACGGTGTCCGCCTCCGCCTCGCAAGGTCTTTCGACGGAGATGGCTCGCCGATTGTCGCCCTCGGGCCCGCGTCACGCAAGCGCATGGTCTCATTCGCCACGGCAAGCGGCGTCGTCGAAGCGAGGTTCACCACCAACGGCAAACGCCTCGCGAGCGTTCAGACTCCCGGAACGACGTTCGGCTCTGTCGGAATCACGCCCAAGGGCGATGCCATCGTCGCAACGTCGGGTGACCAGGTCTGGATCTGGCCGTTCGAGTCCAAGCACCCCGAGAGTTCGTTCGCATCCATCGCAGGGAAGGTCTGGTACGAAGGGTACAACCAGCCGGAGCATATCTGGCAGTCCTCAAGCGGCACCGACGACTTCGAGGAGAAGTTCGGCCTTGTGCCGCTGGTCTTCGGCACCATCAAGGCAACCGTCTACTGCATGATCTTCGGCCTGCCGGTCGCGATCCTTGCCGCCATCTACACCAGCGAGTTCATGCCGCGAAGGGCCCGGGCCACCGTCAAGCCCATGATCGAGATGATGGCCAGTCTCCCGAGCGTGGTGCTCGGGTTCCTCGCCGCGATCATCTTCGCGCCGTTCGTGGAGCGTGTCGTCCCGGCCACGCTCACCGCGATCGTGCTCATTCCAATCGGACTGGTCTTCGGATCGTGCCTCTGGCAGTTGCTGCCCCGCTCGCTGGCGATCCGCCACGCGAGGCAACGTCCCTGGGCGATGGGCTGCACGGTCGCCGCCGCGATCGGTGCCGCGAGCATCTTGGGCCCCGTCGTCGAGCGCCTGCTCTTTGCCGGCGACATCAAGGGCTGGCTCGACGGCGGGCTGGGCAGCGCCGCACCCGGATGGATGGTCCTTCTCACGCCGGTCTGTGTCGGCTCCGGCCTGCTCGTCAAGTCTCGGATGATCCACGCCTGGGCGCGAACCGGGGATCGCGCCTCGTCCGCTCGGCGCACCGCGATCGTCGACCTCATGCTCTTCGTCTCGATCGTCGGCGCGGGCCTGGCGGCCGCGTACGCGATCGGGTCGTTGCTCGCCGCGACGGGGCTGGACCTCCGCGGCTCTGTCGTCGACACATACGTGCAGAGGAACGCTCTGATCGTCGGCTTCGTGATGGGCTTCGCGGTCATCCCCATCATCTACACGGTTGCCGAGGACGCTCTCAACTCCGTGCCCGAGCACCTGCGGGCAGCGTCGCTCGGCGCGGGCGCTACGCCCTGGCAGACCGCATGGCGCGTCATCGTCCCCACGGCCATGAGCGGCCTCTTCTCCGCCACCATGATCGGATTCGGACGCGCCGTCGGTGAGACCATGATCGTCCTCATGGCTGCCGGCAACACATCGATCCTCGAGTGGAACGTCTTCAACGGCTTCCGAACGCTCTCGGCCAACATCGCCGTCGAGCTCCCGGAGGCGGTCCAGGGGAGCACCCATTACCGCATGCTCTTCCTCGCTGCGCTCGTGCTCTTCATCATGACCTTTGTCGTCAACACCGTCGCCGAGGTCATCCGGCAACGCTTCAGGCGGAGGGCGTTCCAGCTATGACCGGCGATCACCAAGCCCCGTCCGGCAACGCAGCCCGGCGCACGCGAGGCGGCCGCGCCGGACTGTCGCTCCTCGCCGAGGGCCAGATGATGGTCTGGCTCACCGGAGGCGGCTTCGTCGTCTCGCTCGCCATGATCGTCGGGCTCGTCTCACTGATCATCGTCAAGGGATCGACCACATTCTGGCCGCAGGCGGTGACCAGAATCACGCTCGTCCCGGGCGGTGCCGTGATGGGTGAGGTCTCGCGCGACGAAACCTACCGTCCACGCGAGGAAGACGTGCGGTCGATGGTCGGCGATCGATCCGAAGAGACCATCCGCGCGGTTGCCGAGGCCGGCGGACTGGCGCGACGCAGGATGCTCCGCACCGGCAACTTCGATCTCTCCGGCTCCCACTTCACCTGGGTCAGCCAGTTCCAGGTCGTTCAGGAAGAAAGCCCCGAGTGGGCGATTGTCGTCGAGCGCCTCTCCTGGGGCAGGTTCTACGGGGAGCCGGCACGCTTCCTGACCGACGGGCAGGTCACGGCCGACTCACCGGCCGAGGCCTGGCGCCAGTTCGAGGCCCAACACGCCGAGGGTCGCCGCGCCTGGAACCGCGCCGTCCACATCGAGCGTCACGAGATCGGAGCGCTGAATCGCCGGCTCGAGCAGGCCAGGCTCGAAGCCCGAAAGGTCGCGATCCGAAAGGGGGCCGACTCGCCCGACCATGCGAGCGCGATCGCCGCCGCAGATCGGCTCGCCGCCGAGCTCGAGCCCGAGTTCCGCAGACTCGAGTCCGAGATCCAGCGGATACGCGCCGAGCAGGCACGCCACGTGCTCGTGCTTCGCGCCGCAGACGGCCAGGAGAAGTCGTTCACGCCGCCCGAGATCGTGCGTGCATATCCCGCCAACCAGCTCTCCCTCGGGCAGAAAGTCGGCATCTACACCTCGCGCTGGCGTGAGTTCCTTCTCGACGAGCCGCGCGAAGCCAACAGCGAGGGCGGCGTCTTCCCGGCCATCTTCGGCACCGTGACCATGACCCTTCTCATGTCCGTCGCGGTGGTCCCCTTCGGCATCCTCGCCGCGCTCTACATGCGTGAGTACGCCCGCGGCGGCCTGGTCATCAGCTCGGTCCGGATCGCCGTGAACAACCTTGCCGGCGTGCCGAGCATCGTCTTCGGCGTCTTCGGGCTCGGGTTCTTCTGCTACTTCGTCGGAGGCGGCATCGACAGTCTCTTCTACAAGGAGCGGCTCCCCAGCCCTACATTCGGAACCGGAGGCGTCATGTGGGCCGCACTGACGCTCGCCCTCCTGACCCTCCCGGTCGTGATCGTCGCCACGGAGGAATCGCTCGCCGCGGTCCCTCGCTCCATGCGCGAGGGGTCCTACGGCTGCGGAGCCAGCAAGTGGCAGACCATCTGGCGCATCGTGCTGCCCCGTGCAACGCCCGGCATCATGACCGGCGCCATCCTTGCCATGGCGCGCGGCGCCGGCGAGGTGGCCCCGCTCATGCTCGTCGGCGCCGTCAAGCTCGCGCCCGAACTCCCCATCGACGGCATCTCACCCTTCGTCCATCCCGAGCGGAGCTTCATGCACCTCGGATTCCATATCTACGACCTCGGTTTCCAGAGCCAGAACAGCGAGGCCGCCAAGCCCATGGTCTACACGACCACGCTCCTTCTCATCCTCATCATCGCGTGCCTGAACCTCGCGGCCATCTGGCTGCGAGCCCGACTCAGCCGCAGGTTCCGCACCAGCCAGTTCTGATCCGGCCGAGCGACCGGCGAACCATGCCGCTCGATCTCTCGACGCCCTTGACAAAGAGAACGCCCCCGCGTTCGCACGCGGGGGCGCTTCGAGTCAACCAACGAAAGAGTCAGTCAAACAGCGTTGCCGGGCTCAGGTGCCCTCGCACTGACCGAACAGATCGAAGAAGTTGAGGAAGTCGAGGATGTCGATGAAGCCATCCGGGTTGTAGATATCAGCATTGAAGCCGGTCGCGGTGCAGGGCGTGGGCTGGTTCTCGCAGGTGCCGAAGTCGTCGAGGAAGCTGAGGAAGTCGAGGATGCCGACCTCGGTGTCGCCGTCGTAGTCCGCCGGCGCACAAGGATCAGCACCATCCGCGCTCAGGTTCACGAACTGATCGCCGACAACCGTGGTGAAATCGATCACTCGCGGCTCAGCCAGATTCCCGGTGCCGTCGGGCAGGCCGCCGATCACCTGATTGGAGAGATAACCGCTGTTGTCGTTGGAGATGAAACCGCCGAGCAGGATGTCTGACACCCCATCCCAGCCGACCTCGTCCAGGTCGATCCTGATCTCCGCGCCCGTCGTGACGGAGCCGGCGCCGGCCGCCGACGAGCCGTTCACGCCCAGGATGTTGGAGTTGTCCGTGACGACCGTGATCGCATCGCCCACTCCCACCGGATTCAACGGATCGAGAAGCAGCGACTCACCCGTCAGACGCGGGGCGAACTGCGTCTCCAGATCGGTGGCCGTGCCGTCCTGGACACCCAGGTTCGGGCCGTCGAACAGCATCGAGTTCGTCGCGTCGTTCAGAGAGCCGCGGTACGCGCGATAGTCATAGATCTCGTCGTTGAAACCGATGATCGGACCGCC
>JAPKGU010000029.1 GCA_026647565.1 Phycisphaerales bacterium
ATGCTTCTCAAGGGTTCTGATGGATATGCCGAGGAAGCGCGCGGCTTCCTTGGTGCGCAGCAGGCGCGGCGGCAGGCCCGCAAGCGGGTTGGGCATGGATCACCTCCAGTCGGGAATGAGCTGCCGGGGGGCGGCAGCGGACTGTGGCGAACCATGGCGAGGGATCGGCGGCGCGTAGCGTGCCGACATTGCCCACATCGCCGTGCCGAGCCGCTGCGCCCAGCGGTCGTCTCCGAGGAACGCGTCCGAGCGGGACCACAAGCCGACGCCAACGCACACGAGAAGGCACGCCGCGGCCACCATCCGGGTCCTTGTGGTCGTTGTCATCACACCCCTACGCCTCTTGCCCCGCTTGGTTTGGGGTGATCGATTGCTTCGCGCACGACGCGCCTTTGGCGCGGACGTGCATGCCCATGCCCACCGAGTTGGATCGTTCGCTCGCGCGGCCGTGAAACACAACGGGCCGGGAAGGTCCCGGCCCGCTGCTCAGAGTTGAGATGTTGAGACGGTCGAGCGTGCCGGATTACCAGCCGCCGCGGCCACCGCCGCCGCCACCACCGTAGCCGCCGCGGCCGCCACCACCGCCGCCGCCGCCGAAGCCGCGGCCGCCACCACCGCCGCCGCCGCCGAAGCCGCGGCCACCGCCACCACCGCGCTCCTCGCGCGGGCGGGCCTCGTTGACCGTGAGGTCACGCCCATCGATGTTCTGGCCGTGGAGGGCCTCAATCGCGGCGCGGGCCGCGTTGTCGTCCTTCATCTCGACGAATCCAAAGCCGCGCGGGCGGCCGGTCTCGCGATCCATCACGAGGGACGCCGAGAGGACCTCGCCGTGCGCCTCGAAGATCTCGCGAAGACGGGACTCGGACGTGTTGAAAGACAGATTTCCGACGTAGAGCTTCATTTCGCTATCTACCTGCCCCTGACTGTGTGAACCAACTGCTTGAACTCGGGCAAGAGAAAGCGTCGGTGAACCGAGGACCCCACCCGACTCCGGGTGGCAAGAGACTCGAGACTCAGGTGAATACTAGGCAGGATCTCCAGCAGGCAAGAACACTGGATTCCGGCCCAATCCGCGCGTGTGGCCCCTCTCCGGGTCTATTGAAAGAATGGAACTGCACGGATCCGACCACCTGCACACCCGAACGGAGGCCTTCCCATGAAGAGGTACGCTCGCTGGTCCATCGTTGCCGTCGCGATCACGATCGCCACGGCGTCCGGGTGCAACACTGTCGAGGGAGCCGGCAAGGACATGGAAGCGGCGGGCGAGGCGATCCAGGACGCCGCGAACTGAGCATCGCCTCGCGATCTCCGGCTCCTGTGGGCGACAGGAAGGCCCGTCAGGCGGGTATGTCGCGCCGCTCGAAGGCGGCATCAGCCCGCCCTGGTTGACGCGGCGCGATGCGAGGTCGAGGTGCCATGGCCGACAGGTCGCGCCAGCGATCGATGCCGCTTGCCGACGTCGACGAGCGTGTCCATGAGTGGGCGGTGCCACCGATCGGCGTTCCAGTCTTCTTGAACGTACTCGACGGCCGCGCGACCCATCTCGATCCGGCGAGCGGGGTCGTCCAGGAGCGTCTCGATCGCCTGGACGAACTCATCGTCCCGATCAGGGCGGCAGAGAAAGCCGGTCTGCCCGTGCCGCACGGTCTCGGCAACGCCGGCGAGTCGGGATGTGACGACAGGAACTCCCCGAGAGGCCGCCTGAACCCCCGAGAGCAGCAGTGTGTCCTGAACCGTCGGAATCACGAGGAGATCCAGAAGCGGCAGGTGGAGATCGAGCAACTCCGCGTGCGGGATCGGACCGTAGCGGACGACGTTCCTCGCTCCGGACGGCAGGTCGGGAACGTCGCCGAAGATATGGAGCTCGGCTCGGTCCTTCCATCGATTCTGGTGCCAGCGCAGAAGGCGATCGCCACCCTTCCTCGCCCACGCGTTGCCCACGAAGCCGATCCGCGCGGTCGCGCGTGACGGGCGATCGAGGCGCGCGGAGCCGGGAGCGATGAGCGGCGCCGGACGAGAGACCATCACACGCCCGGCCGGCACGCCGTAATCCTCCACCACGGAGTCCGCGGCCCATTGGCTCCAGCAGGTCACGAGCGAAGACGCCTCGAAGACGCGCCGCTCGGCCCGGATCGCGGCGCGACGGCAAAAGCGGCCGAGGCCGAACTCGCGGCACTCCTGCTCCGTGGTCGCGTCGATCTGCACGACCATCGCTGGCCTCGTCGGGAACGGGATGTGGCTGAGCGCAATCGCCTGGTGCTGCGTCATCACGTGCACGAGGTCGAATCGAGAGAGCGGAAGCGAGGTGCGGAACCAACGACGCATCTCCCGCGCCCACAGCTGCGAGTGACGGGCCCGGTGGAAATCAAGCCCCGCGCGGGCCGCGCCGGGCATCCGGCGGCCCATCGCACGGAGCGCCATCGTCGGACGCAGCCGCACGTGCACGGCATCGATCTCCGGGTGCGCCTCGCTGTACACCTCGAGCGAACGCGAGTGGGTCGCGAACCCGAGCGTCTGGCTGTGCAGGAACAGGATGCGAACAGGACCGTCCGAGCGTTCGGGCGGGAGCAGATCGGCGCTGAGACCCTCGGTGTTCGTGGCGATACAGCGGTTCATCCTCGGCGACCTCCGCGTCCGTGCCGTCCCCTGGTCCGGCGCCGACTCTCGCCGACTCCGTCGGCGAACTCTCACTCTGATTCCCGCTGCCCTTGGTCAACGCACAAACGGCAGCCATGATGCATCAGGGAGAACCCCTGTTTGAATCCGACTCTTCCGGAGAAACAGCCGGGGCCGCAGCCGCTCGATCGCCCGGCACGGAGACCGAAGCCCCACGCTGCTCGCGCTCTGCAACACGGGCCTGATGCTCCTGCGTGCGAAGGCGTTGGAACAGGCCAAGCATCATGAAGCCGATGGCCAACCCGATCGCGTAGTACGCGAGACGGCGCATGAAACCCGCTCGCTCTCCGGTCCCCTTCTGCATGCGTGATGGTACGCGCAGGAACGACGCCCGATCTAGCCGCGCTTCCGGGCGCCCTTGCCGGAACGGACTCCGGGCATTCCCGCCTTCTTCGGCCTGAGCTTCCCGGACATGGCCTGGTCAAGCTCTGAGCGCTTCACCCTTGCGACCCCGCCGGAATCCATGAGCTTGCGCAGCGCTCGCGCCTGGTCCCGCAGCACGGCCGCTCGCTCGAAGGCCATCTCGCGCGCGGCTTCCTGCATCTCCGCTTCAACGGTGCTGAGCAGCTCAACGACCGCGTAGTCCGGCTCGGCGGTGGCCACCGCCTCGCGCGCGGCCCGTCGGGCCGCCAGCTCCTGCTGGAGCCCGGACTTGATCGCCTTGCGGACAGTCGTCGGGACGATCCCGTGCGCCTCGTTGTAGGCGATCTGCTTGCGTCGCCTCCGCTCAGTCTCCTCGATCGCGGCCTGCATGGCGGGCGTCATCTTGTCCGCGTAGAGCACGACGCGCGAGTTGGCGTTTCGCGCCGCGCGGCCCATCTGCTGGATCAGGGAGGTGCCGCTCCGGAGGAACCCCTCCTTGTCGGCGTCGAGGACCGCGACGAACGCGACCTCGGGCAGGTCCAGCCCCTCGCGCAGCAGGTTGACGCCGACCAGCACGTCGAACTCGCCCGTGCGAAGGTCCGTCAGGATCGTCACACGCTCCAGCGTGTCGATCTCGCTGTGCAGGTACCGCACCCGCAGTCCCTGCTGGTCGAGGTAGACCGTCAGGTCCTCGCACAGCCGCTTCGTGAGCGCCGTGATCAGCACACGCTCGCCGCGCGATGCGATCTCCTTGCACCGGTTGACGAGGTCCGGCACCTGACCATCGGCGGGCAGCACCGTGATCTCCGGGTCGAGGAGGCCCGTCGGACGGATGACCTGCTCGGCGACCTCGCCGCCGCTGCGCTGCAGCTCGTACGGCGCTGGCGTCGCGCTCACGAACATGACCTGCGGGACCATCGCCTCGAACTCCTCGAATCGCAGCGGGCGATTGTCCAGAGCGGCCGGGAGGCGGAACCCGTGCTCGACGAGGATCGTCTTGCGGTTGCGATCGCCGTTGTACATCGCACGGACCTGCGGGATCGTGACGTGGCTCTCGTCGATGATGAGCAGCCAGTCGCGGAAGTTGGGCCTGCCCGACACCGCGCTCGGCGCCGGAACCTCCGCTCGGTCCGCGTTCGCGCCGAACGGCGTCGACGGCCGATCCGCCGGCGGCGCAAAGTCGAAGTAGTCCATCAGCGTGTACGGCCGCTCGCCCGGCGCGCGCCCGTCGAAGTACCTCGAGTAGTTCTCGATCCCGTTGCAGTACCCGACCTCGTCGATCATCTCGAGGTCGTACTTGGTCCGTGCGATCAACCGCTGGGCCTCGAGCAGCTTGCCCTCGGCGCGCAGCTCCATCACACGGGCGTCGAGATCCTTGCGGATCACCGCCGTGATCTCCGACAGCTCCTCCTGAGGCATCACGTAGTGCACCGCCGGGAAGAGGAAGAACTGCTTCTCCTCCGCGATGATCTCCCCGCTCGTCGGGTTGATCAGCTCGATCCGGTCGATCTGCGAGCCGAAGAAGTCCACGCGGACCGCGAACTTCTCGTACGCGGGCCAGACCTCCATGCTGTCGCCCCTCGCACGATACGTGCCCCGCTTGAACTCGACCTCCACGCGCTGGTACTGCATCGCGTTCAGCGCGAGGAACAGCTCGCGCCGCGCCATGTCGGACCCCTTCGTCAGCGTCAGGACGCGCTGGGCGTACGCCTGGGGCGAACCCAGACCGAAGATGCACGAGACCGACGCGACGACGACCGTGTCGCGCCGCGAGAGGATGTTGCTCGTCGCCGCGAGACGCAGCTGGTCGAGGTCGTCGTTGCGGCTGGCGTCCTTCTCGATGTAGATGTCGCGCTGCGGGATGTACGCCTCCGGCTGGTAGTAGTCGTAGTACGACACGAAGTAGTTGACCGAGTTCTCGGGGAAGAAGTCCCGAAGCTCCTCGTACAACTGGGCGGCCAGCGTCTTGTTGTGGCTGATGATCAGGGTCGGTCGGCCGAGTTCCTGGATCACGTTCGCCATCGTGAAGGTCTTGCCGGTGCCGGTCGCGCCCAGCAGCGTGACAGCCGGCTTCCCGTCGCGCAACTGCGACACCAGCGACGCGATCGCCGCCGGCTGATCGCCCGTCGGCGAGAATGGTGCCTTCAGGATGAATCGCCCGGGCGTCTGAGGCATGGCGGATCGTATGGGTGAGCGGACGAGGGCCTAGGCCCGCGCCGCAGCCAGCAGCTCGCGCGGCTCCCGCTTCCCCAGGCGTCTGACCGCCGGTCCGGAGGCCAGCACGCACGTGACGATCAGCATCGCCCACGCCCCGCCGATCGCCGGGATCGACGGCCGGAACTCAACGCCAAGCCCCAGCAGGAGTCGCATCAGCTTCTGCTCCGACCACGCGGCCTGGATGCCGAGCGCGGTGCCGATGACCGCACCGGAGAGCGCGATGATGAGGACCTCGGCAAGCACGAGCCGCACCAGCAGCCCGCGCTGCGCGCCGACGGCCCTCAGGATCCCAAACTCGAACTTCCTGATCTCGATCGACGCGATCACCAGGTTCGCGACGCCGAGGGAGCAGATGACCATGGCGAAGAGTGCGACGGCGGTCATGATCGTGATCCCGCTCAGGACATATGTCCGGATCTCTTCCCGGATCCGTCTGCCCGAACCGGCATCGAGGATCGGGATGTCGGCGAGGGCCTCCCTGATCATGTCCATGGCCGCCTCGTCGTCCCACTCCGGCCGCAGATCGAGCTGGATCAGCTGGACACCGTCGTTGTTGAACAGCCGCTTCATGTCGGCGCGGGTGCCGAAGACCGCGTGCAGCGCCTGGTTCGTGTAATCCTCGGAGATGTTGAAGAACTTGCTGACGACCTCAAGCCCCGGCGAGGTCACAACCCCGACGATCTCGAAGGTGTGCGGCTCGTCTCCGACGGCGCAGGTGAACGTGTCGCCCACGCCCAAGCCCTGGGCGATCAGGAACTCTCTCGCGACGATCACGGCGCCGCCACGCTCCAGCTTCGGGAGCGCGGTCTCAAGCGATCCCTCGACCCACGTGAGCCGCGCCATCCTGAAGAACGGCTCGGGCTCGAACGCGATGAACGATGTCTTGTACGACTGGAGCGCCCGCACACCGAACGCGTCCGTGTCGACGAACTGAAGCCCGATCGCGCACGTCTCCGAGACGCACGGAAGCTGGCGCAGATGCTCCTCGGCCTCTTCCGGCAGGGCCACGCCCGAGACGAACGCGTCGGGAAACTCCAGCTTGTCCAGCCAGTCGCGCATCACCGCGCCGCCGTTGGTCCAGATCACCGTCATGATGCTCACACCGGTCATCAGCGCGCCCGCCGTGAAGCCGTTGCGGAACGGAGTCGAGGCGATCGATCTGGCCAGCAGGCCTCGCGGAAGCCCCATCGCACGCGACAGCATCCCGGACAACGCCCGAGACACCATGAGCACGACCGGCGTCCCCAGAAGGAAGTACCCGATGAACACCAGGGGCAGCCCGCTCGTCGCATACGCCCAGAAGATCACCTGGCCATCGCGGGGCACGCTCACCACCAGGAATCCGAACACGATCATCACCAGCGCGAAGATCGCCACGCCGCGCCCTGCGCCGACGCCGACCGGTCGGGCGCGCATCGTCATCCCTTCGAGAGGCGTCACGCGCGACGTCCGCCAAGCCGGCCAGGCCGCGCCGAGCAACCCCGAGCAGAACGCCCCGGCAACGCCGAGCGCAACGCCGAGCGGGGGCACGTGGAGTCCGGCGCCCAGCGCATCGGCGCGGATCCACGCCACGATCGACGCGATGAGCAGCCCGAGTCCCAGGCCGAGCGCCGCGCCGATCGCGCCGACGATCGCGCCGGTCCACATCTGCGCGCGGGCCAGCTGCCCGCGAGAGGCCCCGACACACCTGAGGATCGCGAGCTCGCGCTGGCGTCGCGCCACGTCCGTCGTCAGCCCCGTCAGGATGATGAACGACGCCGCGAGCGTCGAGAGCACGATCGCGAGCACAAGCCCCAGTTCGCTCGAGCGCAGATTCTTGTCGAGGCCCGACGTGACCTTCGCCGTCGTCTGGAGGATCAGTGAATCCGGGAGCGACGCGCGCCTGGCCTCGGCCGCGGCCTCGGGCTCAATCCCCGGGCGAAGCTCGACCTCCACGCGCGAGAGCTTCCCCTGAGCGTCCGTCAGCGATGCGAGCGCGGGCATCGACAGGTACGCCTGAGGGCGGCCCCCGAGCGGCGGCTGCGGCGCGATGCCGACGACCTTGAGCGGCACCGACGGCTTGAGCAGACGCGTCACCAGAACGGTGTCGCCCAGGAGGACGCGCTGGCCCGAGTTGAGCCGCGCCGCGAGGTCCGCATCGGGCGTGGACTCGGGAAGCGTCGGTCGAGTCTCACCCGGCTTCGGGGGTCCGAGCCGGGCGATCCCGCGATTGGCGGTGCTCGTTCGCAGGGACTCGCCCCGGATGGAGAACCGCTCGGCGAGCAGCGCATCGAGCACCACCTCGTCGTCCGCCTGGGGCATCCGTCCGGCGAGCAGCTTCATGGCAGCGGCCCGCTCCGGCGTGAGTCCGGTTGCGCTCGCGTTGACGAGGATCAACCGGTCTCGGACGCGATGCGTGCCCCCGCCGTCGGGCGCCAACTCCTGGAGCACCGCGCGGAGCACGAGCGTGCGCTCCAGCGCAGGCGTGGCCCTGAGGGTCTCGCTCCACGACGACGCCTCGTCGAGTCTGAAGGCGTCGATAAGGCCGTTTGATGTCGAGGACTCCAGACGCAGATCGGAGGATCCCATCGTCTGCGACATCCGCAACCGGACGGACTCGTTGACGGATCGGATCAGCGAGGCGACCGTCACCACCAGCGCGCACGAGAGCGACACCGCCGCGATCAGCAGCCCCGCGTGGGCCTTACGTCCCCACAAGTTGTTGATAGCGAGCCGCAACGCCGGACGCATCAAGCCCCTCCGATTCGATCCGCCCCACGACCCGCCCGTCGCGAAGCACCCACGTCTCCCGGCAGTGTGCCGCCGCCGACGGCTCGTGCGTCACCATCACAACGATCACACGCTTCTCCGAGGCGACCCGACCGAGGAGCCGCCAGAGCTTCTCGGCGTTGACGCTGTCCAGCGCTCCGGTCGGCTCGTCGGCGAGGACCACCGGAGGCGAATAGAGCAACGACCTCGCGATCGCCACACGCTGCTGCTCGCCGCCGGAGAGCGCCTCGGGCCTGTGATCAGCCCGCTCGGCAAGCCCCAGCTCGCCAAGCAGCTCCGACGCCCGCGCTCGCAGCCAGGACTGGCTCTCTCCGGCGAGCATGCCGGGGAGTTCGACGTTCTCGGTCGCGGTCAGCGTCGGGATCAGGTTGAACTGCTGGAAGATGATCCCGACCCCGCGGCGCCGGAACTCCGTCGCCTCCCTGTCGTTGAGCTCGTGCGTGGACTTTCCGCCGATGGAGATCGTGCCGCGATCGGGCCTGTCGAGCGCGGCAAGCAGGTGCAGGAGGGTGGACTTCCCCGAGCCCGAGTGCCCCATGATGGCGTAGAAGCCGGGCTCGTCGATGCGCAGGTCGATGCCGCGGAGGGCCGCGACCTCGCCGTGCGCGAGTCGATAACTCTTGTGAACATCGACGCACTCGATCATGCTGGACCCGGTCCTGCCTCGGCAGGGGCGGCCCACCCGACGGCGGTAACTGCTTCGGAAAGTCGACGTCGCCGGTTTCGTTCGCAAGAGCCCGATCAGTGGGCGTGCTTGGCGTCGTACGCCGCTCCGTTCATCGCCCCTGCAAGACCCGATCCGTCCGCGACGCGGATTTTCACCAGCCACCCTCTTTCATAGGGATCGCTGTTGAGGATCGAGGGGTCATCGGCGACCGACCCGTTCACGGCCTCGATCGTGCCTCCAACGAGAGAGTACACGTCGCTCGTCGTCTTCACGGACTCGATCTCACCGAGCGTGTCCCCCGGTTTGATCGCGGTGCCCGCGGGCTTCATCTGGGCGTAGGTCACGTCGGTCAGAGCGTCGACGGCGAACCGTGTGATACCGACGGTCACAATGCCGCCCTCGGACTTGAACCACTCGTGGCTCTCTGAATACACGCGATCGGTCGGGCTTGCCATGCGATGTCTCCCGGACTCTGGGGCGGCGGCGTTCAAGTCCCCGCACGCCGAGAGCGTCTCTCGGGCCGGAGGGATGGATGCTAAGCCAGTGAAACGGAGTGGCAAGTTGGGTCGCCCCCCACCCCGGGGCGGCCACGGAATCCCCCCAACTTGCGCCCTCCCCGCAAGAGTTCTCCCCATCCCCGGAAACTCCGCTTGCCCCCGGCGCGACGTCCCTGTATGCTGACCGGATTCAGGCCCCTCGGCCCAGAACCAGCTTTCTCCCCTCCGGACGGTCGGTGCCCTCGGGCCCGGCCGTCTTTGTTCACGTTTGGAGTTCTTTGCAAAGCCGCAAGCGTCACGCGGTGCACGGCCCGTTCGACTCTCGCCCGAGCTGGCGCTCAGGCCCAGGCCCCTCGGTAGCGAACCTCGCTTCAACGCGATACATTGTGCCCGCGCATGTTGTTAACACTCAACGCGAACTCCCTCCGCGCGGCACTCTCCGGCAAGGCCGGACCGCAGCACCTCACCCTCAATGAGTTGCCCACTTTCACGCGCCAGACGCTGGGGCTGAACGGTTTGACCGTTCCGACCACCATGCTGGCCGGACTCGGTCGCGAGGCCTTCAGCGCACTCAGGGAGCATGGCGATCGGGCGGGGTGCTCCATTCTGTCCATCATCGAGGATCAGCCGCTCCCGCTCGGCTCCGATGCTCGGGACGAGGGCGCGGGCGCGATGGAGCGGCTCGGACGGATCATCAAGGCCGGGTACGCGCTCGGCTGCTCGGCCGTGATCGTCAAGGTCGCGGCGAAGGCGGGGGACGAGCCGATGGCTCGGACCATCGAGCGGCTCAAGGAGGTCGCGGACCAGGCCGAGCGGCTCGAAGTCAGCATCCTGCTGATGCCGCACACCGGCCTGACCTCGACCACGGAGGGGCTGACCACAGTCATCAAGCGCGTGGGTGGCTTCCGGCTGGGCGCCTGCCCGGACTTTGAGTCCGCCGCGGCCCACGACGATCCCGCCCTTTTCATGCGCAGGGTCACCCCATACGCCTCGGCCGCCATCGCCTCCACGCGCAAGTTCGTCGTGAAGTCCGGGGGCAAGGAGGCGCCGGCGCGGGACGACGATCTCGCGTCGTCGGTGGAGCACGTGCCGTACTCCCTGGAAACAATGGTGAAGGCGATGGGCGCCGTCGGCTACGACGGCTCGCTGGCGATCGAGTACCGCGGCGAAGGAGACGCTACACTGGGCGTTCTCCGAACCCGGGCAATCCTTGAGTCGGCCCTTGCGTCCGTGCAACGGGAGGAAGAATGACCTCGGGAGCCACTGCACGAGCCGTCGGCGTAGGGCTTCTGCGATCCAGGCGAGTCAGCGTGATCCCACCCGAACGCCCCATCATCGTCACGGTGGACGGCCCGGCGGGCACGGGCAAGTCGTCGGTGTCACGTGAGCTGGCGCACCGCCTCGGACTCGACTTCCTCGACACCGGCGCCATGTACCGGGCCGCCACGGCGATCATGCTCGACAAGGGGCTGACGATCTCACAGCCGGACCCGCTGGTGGCGACGGTGATGTCCGCGGACCTGCACTTCGACTGGACGCAGGACCCGCCGGTGATCCTGGCCTGGGAGCAGCCGATCGACCACCGCATCCGGGACGCGGACGTGACCGAGCACGTGTCGCCGGTCTCGGCGATCCGCGAGCTTCGCGAGCACATGGTGATCAAGCAGCGCATCATCGGGCACCAGCACCCGCGTCTGGTCACCGAAGGACGCGATCAGGGAAGCGTCGTCTTCCCGAACGCCGAGGTGAAGTTCTTCCTCTGGGCAACGCCCGGTGTCCGAGCCCGCAGGCGCGCCGAGCAACTCCGCGCCTCCGGTGTGCAGGGCGTCGATGAGGCCCGACTTCGCGAAGAGATTGAGGTCCGCGACCGCAGTGACTCGACCCGCGCCGTCGGGCCGCTCGTCTGCCCTCAGGACGCCATCCGAATCGACACGTCGGATCTCTCCTTCGACGAGGTGGTGACGGCTCTGGAAAGCGCCGTCAGGACACGAGTGCTGGGGAGCTGACGCCGTGGCGCCACCTCCAAACGGCGCCGGACGCCCCACAGCGAAGGCCGGCTCCAATCACACGCTGTACAAGCTGGCCGTGCTCCTGCTGCATCTCGTGCTCTCGCTCTTCTTCGGCTACCGACGGCTGGGCGTGAATCGAGTGCCCCGAAAGGGTCCGCTGCTCGTCGTTTCCAACCACCAGTCATACCTCGACTCTGTCGCCGTCGGCACCGCCCTCTACCCGCGCGTCGCCACCCATCTCGCTCGCGCGGGCCTCTTCAAGCGGCGCGGCTTCGCCTCGCTCATCCTCACGTTCAACGCCGTGCCGCTCCGCGAAGAAGAGGGGGATCTCGGCGCGATGCGACTCGTGATCGATCGCCTGAAACTCGGCGACGCCGTCATCATCTATCCCGAGGGTTCGCGCACGAGCGATGGAGAGATCCACGCATTCAAACGCGGCGCCACCCTCATCACCAAACGCTCCGGCTGCACCGTGCTCCCCGTCGCCATCGACGGCGGCTACGAGATCTGGCCTCGCACGCGCAAGCTCCCCTCGCTCTTCCGAGGACCGCTCCGGGTCCTCATCGGAAGGCCGATCGACGCCGCGGACCTGCTGGCCCACGGACCGGACGCCGGTCTCCATCGATTGGAGCAGGAAGTCCGGCGGCTGCACGCTCGGCTCGTGCGCACCCGCCGCGCCTGACACTATCGCTCAGCGGGGCTTGAACAGCCCCTTCGGATTCGCGAACAGCATGTTCGCCCTGAACAGACGCTCATCCGCGAGAGGCAGTCTCTTGATCACCGATGCCGGCGCGATCGGGTACGTCCGGATCCGATCCAGTCGATTGTCGATGATCTCGTCCAGGTGCTCGTCGGAGGTCTCCCAGTCGAGGTTGTCAAACCGCCGCAGATCGATCGGCGCGCTGTAGGACCGCATCGACCTGAATCGCTTCGTGTTGAAGTAGTCGTTGAAGTACGACATCGCCAGCTCGCGAAGGGATCGGTAGACCGGCTCGCGCCCGCGCAGCCCTACGAAGTTGCTCTTTGCCACCGACCCCCACAACCCGCGCTCCTGGTACACCGCAAGCAGGTGGCCGTCGTCGTTCTCCGCCGAGATCCACACCACCCGAGGCACATGCCCCAGCCGCCTCAGGCACGCGCACGCGAGCAACGCGCCGTCCACGCAATGCCCCTTGGCGTCTGCCAGTGTCCGCCTTGGGCAGCGATAGAAGTCGTCGTCCGAGTAGGCCAACTCGTCCAGGATGGCCTGGATCTGAATGGGCGTCCGAACGTCGCGCGGCTTGATCGCGTCGGGCTTTCTCACGTGCTTCTTCGACATGCCACACACGGTAGTCCTGAATCCGAACTCGTGCGGGATACGATCGGGTATCGGGCGGATGAGGAGTCGGACGTGGCGAGCGAGAGAGGCACGGAAGCGATGGCGAAGCGAGCGGGTGCGAAGTCGAAGGCCGCGGTCGTCGAGGCCAAGCCGGTTCCGTCACGCCCGACCGTGGAACGGGGCGAGCTCAGCCGCGTGATCCGGGTCCGCGGTGCCCGCGAGCACAACCTCAAGGACATCACGGTCGAGATCCCGCGCGACAAGCTCGTCGTCATCACCGGGCTTTCCGGCTCCGGCAAGAGTTCGCTCGCTTTCGACACCATCTTCGCCGAGGGGCAGCGCAAGTACATGGAGTCCCTCTCCGCGTACGCGCGACAGTTCCTCGAGCAGCTCAAGAAGCCCGACGTTGACGAGGTCGAGGGCATCCCCCCCACCATCGCCATCGAGCAGCGCTCCGCCAGCGGCAACCCCCGCTCCACCGTCGCCACCACCACCGAGATCTTCGATTACCTCCGCCTCCTCTTCGCCCGCTGCGGCACGCCCCGCTCATGGGCGCCCACCAAGACCAAGAAGGACGGCGAGATCACCGAACGCTCCGGCGTCCGCATCAGCGCCACCAGCAGCACCCAGATCGTCGACGCGGTCATGGGTATGGGTGGCACCGCTCTCCAGAGCGGTGGCTCTTCCAACTCGGGTCCCAGACTTCTTATCCTCTCCCCCGTCGTCCGAGGCCTGAAGGGCTTCCACAAGGATGTCTTCGAATCGCTCGTCCGCCAGGGGTGGACCCGCGCGCGCGTCAACGGAACAGTCGTCGATCTGCGCGATGCGCTCAAGGAAGGCGGCGAGAACCCGCTCAACCTCGGACGCTACGAGAAACACACCATCGAGGCCGTCGTGGATCGCCTCGTGCTCGGCGATGCCGAAGGAGGACGCCAGCGCCTCGCCGAGAGCATCGAGTCCGCCCTCAAGCTCAGCAAGGGCAGCGTCGTCGTCTCGCGCGAGGAGATCGACGCCGACGACAAGCCGGCGTGGATCGACCAGGCCTTCAGCAACCAGTTTGCAGACCCGGACCATCCCGAGATCGCGCTCGAGGAGCTCGCCCCGCGTCTCTTCTCTTTCAACTCGCCGCAGGGAGCGTGCCCCCAGTGCCACGGGCTTGGGAACCTGCTTGAGTTCGATCCCGATCTGGTGATTCCCAATCGCGAACTGTCGATGGCCGATGCCGCGATCGCGGCGTGGAACAAGAACGGCCCCGTCCGCGCCTGGTTCAACCGGCGCCTCAGGAAGTTCTGCAAAGCCTTCGGCGTGTCGTTCTCTCAGCCGGTTTCGACGCTCGATCCGAAGGTCATGCACGCGCTGCTTTACGGCTGCAAGACACCCATCAAGTGGGACGGCGTGATCCCCAGCATCGCCGAGTGGTGGACCACGACGGAGAACCCCGGCGTCAAGGAGTTTCTCGGCACCTTCATGTCGCAGAAGCCCTGCCCGACGTGCTGGGGAGACCGGCTCCGCATCGAGGCGCTGCACGTCCTCCTCGAATCCACGCACAAGGCCGAGACCGCACGCGCGTTCAGCCAGTCCGTGATCGGCCGCCCACGCCACGACGGCACGATGCTGAACATCGCCGAGCTCTCGCGCCTCAACATCCTCGACGCCATCGAGTTCATCAACGGCTTGAAGCTCACCAGCGAGCAGCGCACCATCGCCGAGCCGATCCTCAAGGAAGTCAACAACCGACTCCGATTCCTCACCAGCGTCGGACTCGAGTACCTCTCCCTCGACCGGCGCACCGCCACGCTCTCCGGAGGCGAGGCCCAGCGCATCCGGCTGGCCACCCAGGTCGGCAGCGGCCTCGTCGGCGCGTGCTACGTCCTCGACGAACCCACCATCGGCCTCCACCAGCGCGACAACGACCGCCTCATCGCCACCCTCCGTCGCCTCGCCGACATCGGCAACACCGTCATCGTCGTCGAGCACGACGAGGACATGATCCGTGCCGCGGATCACGTGCTCGACATCGGCCCCGGCCCGGGCGTCCACGGCGGACGCGTCGTCGCCGAGGGCACCGTCGACAAGGTCGCGAGCACCCCCGGCTCCATCACCGGCGAGTATCTCTCCGGCAAGCGTCGCATCGAAGTCCCCGCGTCCCGCCGCAAGCTCAGCGAGAAGAAGTCCATCACCATCAAGGGCGCGAAGCACAACAACCTCAAGGGGATCGATGTCACCTTCCCCATCGGAGGCATGATCTGCGTCACCGGCGTCTCCGGCTCCGGCAAGAGCACGCTCGTCAACGACATCCTGCTGAACGCCACGAAGAAGCACCTGCACGGCTCCAAGGACAAGCCCGGCGAGCACGCCAAGATCACCGGCCTCTCCAGCATCGATCGCGTCGTCGAGGTCGATCAGTCACCCATCGGGCGCACGCCCCGCTCGAATCCCGCCACCTACACCGGCATCTTCGACGACATCCGCAACATCTTCGCCCAGTCCAAAGAGTCCAAGATCCGCGGCTACAAGCCCGGCCGCTTCAGCTTCAACGTCCCCGCCCAGTCCGGCGGCGGCCGCTGCGAGGCCTGCCAGGGCCAAGGCCTCAAGAAGATCGAGATGCACTTCCTCCCGGACGTCTACGTCCAGTGCGAGGTCTGCGAGGGCAAACGCTACAACCGCGAGACGCTCGAGGTCCTCTACCGGGGCAAGAGCATCGCCGACATCCTCTCCATGACCATCGAGAACGCATGCACCTTCTTCGAGAACCACCCGAAGGTCCTCCGCAGCGTCAAGTGCCTGCACGATGTCGGGCTCGACTACGTTGAGCTCGGCCAGCCCTCGACCACGCTCTCCGGTGGCGAGGCCCAGCGCGTCAAGCTCGCGACCGAACTCGGCAAGGCCGGCGCCACCCGAAACAACCCCGACGGCGTCGCCTACGGCAACACCCTCTACATCCTCGACGAGCCGACCACCGGCCTCCACTTCGAGGACATCAGGAAGCTCATCGAGGTCCTCCAACGCCTCGCGAGCGCGGGCAACACCCTCGTCATCATCGAGCACAACCTCGACGTCATCAAGTGCGCCGACTGGATCATCGACCTCGGCCCCGAAGGCGGCGACCTCGGCGGCACGCTCCTCGCCACCGGCACACCCGAGGACGTCGCCAAGAATCCCAAGTCCCACACGGGACGGTATCTGAAGCCGATGTTGAAGTAACCGGTGGCTTGAGGGTGGCACCGCTCTCCAGAGCGGTGGCTTACCCCATCAATCCATCCATCTCCGCCACACCCCGCCTCCGAGGCCCAGCCGAGAACGCAAACGCGACAATCGCCAATCCCACCGACACGACCGCCGTGTATCGCGTGAACGTCAGATGCCGCATCTGCTCCGCGCTCGCGTGCTCGTAGCTGCTCCCGAATCCATACGGCAGGAAGCCGCACATGCCGCACGCGTGTAACCCGTTCAACAGAAACACAAGCCCAAGCACGCGCAGCCACCGCTTCGGGTGCCTCGTCGCCCGTGCACCGACGAGCGCCCCTCCGAGCGCGATAAGCGCGGCCGGTGCGAGGATCAACACCACCGGCAGGCGGCGCGTGACCTCGCGGTCCTGATCCGGGGACGCCTCATTGTAAATCTGCCTGAAAGGCGCGGGCCCCGCGTAGAGTGCTACCACCTCCCAGAGGCAGTACGCAGCGAGGATCGCGGCGAGCGCGGCAACCACCAGCCTCACCCGCGCGTCCGATCTGCCCTCGGCGGAACTGGCCATCGCACGCTCCGTTCTGCTCGCCCACTGACCGCAGTTGGAACGTCGGACCTATCACCCCGGTTCGATGAGTTTCTCCCCCGCAACCTCCCACCGGTATCTTCCCTAAACTCCACACCCGCCGCGGCACGCTGATCGCCGCGGCTTGCATCGTCATTCGCGGAGCCCTCCATGTCGATCGACCGCCTCGCCCCTGCCGTCCTTCTCGCCTCGATCGCCCTCTCGTCCACTGCCCAGCAGCCCGCGCAGCCGCCGGCCACAACTCCGCCGGCCGATCCCGTGGCCCCCGCGCCTGAGGCTGAAAAGAAGGAAGAGAAGCCCAAGTGGAACGTCGACAAGCCCCCCTACCCCACCTTCGAGCAGACCATCGACGTCGATGAGGGCACCTGGATCTCCCTCGACGTCTCCCCCGACGGCTCCACCATCGCCTTCGACCTCCTCGGCGACATCTACACCATCCCGCTCGCCGGTGGCGAAGCCACCAAGCTCACCGGCGGCCTCGCCTGGGACATGCAGCCCCGTTATTCCCCGGACGGCAAGCACATCGCCTTCACCTCCGACCGCACCGGCGATGGCGACAAGGGCGGCGACAACATCTGGGTCATGAACGCCGACGGCTCCAGCCCGAAGCAGATCACGAAAGAGACATACCGCCTCTTCAACGGACCCGCGTGGTCCCCCGACGGACAGTTCATCGTCGCCCGCAAGCACTTCACCAGCCGCCGCTCGCTCGGCTCCGGCGAGATGTGGATGTTCCACGTCGCCAGCGGCTCTTCCGGGGGATTGCAGCTCACCACCAAGCGCACCGACCAGAAGGACGTCAACGAGCCCATCTTCTCTCCCGATGGCAAGTACCTCTACTACTCCGAGGACATCACGCCCGGCGGCTCCTTCGAGTACAACAAGGACTCCAACGGCGAGATCTACGCCGTCCAGCGCCTGGACCTTGAGAAGGGCGAGACGACCACGCTCATCGGCGGCCCCGGCGGCGCCTGCCGCCCGACGCCCAGCCCTGACGGCAAGACCATCGCCTTCGTGAAGCGCGTCCGCGCCAAGTCCGTTCTTCACCTTTACGACATCGAGTCCGGCGCGGTCACGCCGATCTACGACGATCTCGAGCGCGACATGCAGGAGGCGTGGGCCATCCACGGCGTCTACCCCGCGTTCGACTGGACCCCCGACGGCAAGTCGATCGTCTTCTGGTCGCGGGGAAAGATCCGGAAGCTCGACCTGGGAACGAAGCAGGCCTCCGTCATCCCCTTCCACGTCAAGGACACGCGGACCGTCTCCAAGGCCGTCCGCTCCCCCATCGACCCCGCGCCCGCCGAGGTCGAGACCAAGATGATCCGCTGGCCGCAGGTCACGCCCGACGGCAAGCGCGTCGTCTTCCAGGCCCTCGGCCACATCTACGTCCGCGACCTCGGCGCCAACGGCGCCGCCCCCGGCGAACCCAGGCGCCTCACCAATGACAAGGAGTTCGAGCACTTCCCCTCCCTCTCGCGCGACGGCAAGTTCGTCGTGTACGCCGCGTGGGACGATGAGAACCTCGGCAGCATCCGCGTGGTCCCCGTCGGTGGCGGCGCCAGCCGCACGATCACGAAGCAGCCCGGCCACTACGTCGATCCGGTCTTCACGCCCGACGGCAAGCACGTCGTCTTCGGCAAGGTCTCGGGCGGCTACCTCACCAGCCCCCTCTGGTCGCGCGACACGGGCGTGTATCGCGTGGACCTTGAGGGCGGCGACCCCGTGCTCGTCACCAAGAAGGGCACCCGCCCCCGCTTCGGCGCTTCCAGCGAGCGCGTCTTCCTCACCGACTACGCGTTCGACAAGGACGCCGACAACGCCAAGCTCATCTCCATGAAGCTCGACGGCACCGAGGAGCGCACGCACTACAAGAGCACCTGGGCCACCGAGTACGAGGTCTCACCCGACGGCAAGTGGATCGCCTTCGTCGAGCGCTTCAACGTCTACATCACGCCCTTCGTCGACACCGGCCGCACCATCGACGTCGGACCCGACACCAAGGCGCTCCCCATCGCGAAGGCGACCAAGGAAGCCGGAACGTACATCCACTTCGGCGCCGACTCAAAGTCTCTGACCTGGACGCTCGGCCCCGAGCTCTTCACACGCTCGCTCACCGACTGCTTCGCGTTCCTCGAGGGCGCGCCCGAGAAGCTCCCCGAGCCCCCCGCGACCGGCACGAACATCGGCTTCACCGTTGCGCAGGACACCCCCAAGGGCACCGTCGCCTTCGTCGGCGCGAAGATTCTCACCATGCGCAATGACGGACAGGAGATCATCGAGAACGGCGTCGTCGTCGTCGAGGGCAACCGCATCACCGCCGTCGGCCCCCTCGCCTCCACCACCTATCCCGCAGACGCCTTCACCGTCGACTGCACGGGCATGACCATCACCCCCGGCTTCATCGACGCCCACGCCCACGGCCCCCTCGGCACCAACGAGATCATCCCGCAGCAGAACTGGGGGCAGTACAGCAACCTCGCCTTCGGCGTCACCACCATCCACGACCCCTCCAACGACACCAGCACCTTCTTCGCCGCCTCCGAGATGCAGAAGGCCGGGCTCATCGTCGCCCCACGCCTCTTCTCCACCGGCACCATCCTCTACGGCGCCACCGGCTCCTTCAAGGCCGAGATCAACTCCCTCGACGACGCCCTCTTCCACCTCAAACGCATGCAGGCCGTCGGCGCGTTCAGCGTGAAGAGCTACAACCAGCCCCGGCGCGACCAGCGCCAGCAGGTCATCCAGGCCGCGCACGAGCTCGGCATGCTCGTCGTCCCCGAGGGCGGCTCCACCTTCATGCACAACCTCACCATGATCGCCGACGGACACACAGGCGTCGAGCACACCTTCCCCGTCGAGATCGTCTACAAGGACGTCCTCCAGTTCTGGAAGGACACCGAGGTCGGCTACACCCCCACCCTCGGCGTCGGCTACGGCGGCCTCTCCGGTGAGTACTACTGGTACGAGCACGACGACGTCTGGGCACAGCCCAAGGTCGCCGCGTTCACCCCCCGCTCCGTCATCGATCCCCGCTCGCGTCGGCGCCAGAAGACGCCCCCCGAGGAATACAACCAGTTCCTCATCGCCCGCATCACCAAGCAGCAGATCGACAACGGCGGCACCGTCCAGATCGGCGGCCACGGCCAGCTCGTCGGCATCTGCTCCCAGTGGGAGCTCTGGATGTTCGTCCAGGGCGGCATGTCCCCGCTCGAGGCCCTCCGCTCCGGCACCATCCACGGCGCACGCTACATCGGCATGGACGCCCACCTCGGCACCATCGAGCCGGGCAAACTCGCCGACATCATCGTCATGGAGAAGGACCCGCTCGCCGACATTCGCAACACGCAGACCGTCAAGTACACCATGGTCAACGGCCGCCTCTACGACGCCAACACACTCGACGAGATCGGCAATACGCAGCGCAAGCGTCGGCCCTTCTTCTTCGAGACCGCCGGCTCACCCGATCGCACCACCCTCTGGACCGGCGGCTGCGCCGGCTGCGGCCTCGTCGGCGCCGGCTGCGAGCCCGCCGACGCCCTCCGCGACCGGCCCTGGGGCTACCACTGATCACTCGTTCCAACACGCGTAGAAGGAGCTCCGCCGATGAGGATCACGCTTCCCGCGATCACGTGCCTCGCGCTCTCGTGTGGTCCAATGGGTGTCTTCGCGCAGCAGCCCGCTCCCGCCGCCGCCTCGCCCGCCGCGGCCACTCAGCCGGACACGGCGTCCGCGTCCACACCCTACCTCATCGCCACACCCCCCGATCACGCATCGGATCGCCCCGCTCGCCTCGTGATCATCCTCCCCCCCGGCACCCAGTCCGAGGGAATCGCAAGCGCCGCGATGGACCGCTCATTCGGCGCGGCACTCGCCACGCGCGGCTTCATCGTCGCCATGCCGTACTCGACAGACGGCCGCACGGCGCTCGCGGGTGAGGACGTGGGTTCCGTCTTCAACCGCATCGCCGCCGAGAACCAGGTCACATCGAACCAGACGCTGATCGTCGGCATCCAGAACGGCGCTCGCGCCGCCTTCGAGTTCGCCGTCGCCCATCCGGATCGCGTCACCGGTCTCATGCTCATGCCCGGCATGCCCCCGCGCGACTGGGCCGCGGGCGAGGACCGCGCGCGCATGCTCGCATCGCTTCGCAACATCCCGATCGCCATGTTTGTCGGGTCAGAGGACGCCCGCTGGCGCGACGAGATGCAGCCCCTCGCTCGCGACCTCACCGCTGCGGGCATCGCCTGCTCGCTCACCGTCGTCGAGGGCGACGGCCACGCCCTCCCCTCGCTCACCCCGGACCGCATCGCCGACTCGCTCCATCGCCTCGGCCTCCTCTCCGCCGGCGTGACACCCGAGTCCGAGGTGGGCAGCATGCTCGACGCGTGGCACGACGCCGCCGCCCGCGCCGACGAGAACGCCTACTTCGCCCACTTCGCCGACGCCGACTCGATCTTCATGGGCACCGACGCCACCGAGCGCTGGACCGCGACCGAGTTCCGCGCCTGGGCCAAGCCCTACTTCGACCGTGGGCGCGCCTGGGCCTTCAAGGTCGTCGAGCGCCATACCTACCTCTCCCCCGACGAGACCATTGCATGGTTCGACGAGGTGCTCGACACGCCCAACATGGGCCCCTGCCGCGGAACCGGCGTCGCCGTCCTTCGCAACGGAACCTGGAAAGTCGCCCACTACAACCTGACGGTTCCGGTCCCGAACGCCATCCTCGACAGGGTCGTGGAGATGGTCGCTGAGGAACTCAAGAACCCGACGCCCCCGGCCCCTCCCCCCGCAGATGGGCAGTGACCCCGCAATCGTCGGATTCAGAATCCAAACACCTCCCACCCGGTACACTCTCGTCCCCCCGCCGGACGCGACGTGGGCAATCTTCCGCGCCGGCCACACAGGAGCATCCACCGTGCCGATCGCTCGAACCTCTCGTGGAGTCGCCTCGACACTCGCACTCGTCTCGGGCCTGGCCCTTGGCGCCGTCATCGCCCCCGTGGCGACCGCGGACATCACGCCCGCCGGCGCCATGCTCCGCTGGCCCGACGTGAGCAAGAGCCACATCTGCTTCGTCTACGCGAACGACATCTGGATCGTCCCTCGCTCCGGCGGCCTTGCCAGCCCCGTCGCCAGCCCGCCCGGCCAGGAGGCCTTCCCCAAGTTCTCCGCTGACGGCAACTCGATCGCCTTCGTCGGCAACTACGACGGCGGACGGGATCTCTACATCGTTGATCTCGACGCCTCTCTCGCCGGAAGCCCCGCGCGCCGCGTGACGCACCATCCATACGGCGAGAACCTCGCCGACTGGAACCCCGACGGCTCGCTGCTCTTTATGGGCAACGGCTTCGCGGGATTGCCCCGCCAGACCCAGCTCCTCAAGGTCCCGGCCGAGGGCGGGCTCCCGACCCACCTCCCGGTTCCCTATGCCGGCTTCGGCTCCATCAGCCCCGACGGCACCTGGCTCGCCTACACGCCCCACACAACCGACACCCGCACCTGGAAGCGCTATCGGGGCGGCATGGCCACCGACGTCTGGCTCTTCAATCTCAAGGACAACTCCTCCAAGCGCATCTCGGACTGGGAGGGCACCGACACCATCCCGATGTGGGTCCCGGGTGGCGACGGCAAGGTCGTCTACTTCCTCTCCGACAGAGGCCCCGAGCACCGGCTCAACATCTGGTCCTACGACCTCGGCACGGGAACATCCGCCCAGGTGACCAGGCACGCCGAGTTCGACGTCCGCTGGCCCTCGATCGGGCCCGGCCCGAACGGCAAGGGCGAGATCGTCTTCCAGCTCGGATCAGAGATGCGTCTCCTGGACCTCGCCACCGGCAAGGACACCATCGTCAAGGTCACGATCCCCGGCGATCGTCCCACGCTCCGGTCGAGGACCGTGGACGCGTCGGGCCTCACACGCAGCGCCACGATCTCGCAGTCCGGCAAGCGGATCGCCGCCGAGGCCCGAGGCGACATCTGGTCGATCCCCGCCAAGGAGGGCGTCACGCGGAATCTCACCCGCACCGACGGCACCTTCGAACGCGATCCCGCGTGGTCCCCCGACGGCCGCTGGATCGCCTACTTCTCCGATGAATCCGGCGAGTACGAACTCTGGGTCCGCCCCTCCGATGCGAAGGCGCCCGAGAAGAAAGACGACAAGAAGGACGACAAGGACAAGAAGGCCGAAGCGGACGCAAAGGAAGAGCCGAAGGACGACGCCGACGCGAAGGACGCGGACGCCGCGAACGAGAGCGCGAAGCCCGCCGAGCCGCGCAAGCTCACCTCCCTCGGTGCCGGCTTCCGGTACAACCCGCACTGGTCCCCAGACTCCAAGCACATCGTCTTCACCGACAAGGGTGGCGGCCTTTTCCTGACCAGCGTCGAGAGCGGCGAGACGAAGGAGATCGACCGCGATCCCTGGGCGGCGTCCGTCTGGAAGTCCTTCTCGCACGACTCCACATGGCTCGCGTACGAGCGGTCCGACGCCGACAGCCAGAACAACTGCGTCTGGCTCTACAACATGGTCACGGGCGAGAAGCACAAGGTCACGAGCGAGATGACCTCCTGCTCAACGCCCACGTTCGACGCCAAGGGCGATTGGCTCTTCATGCGCTCCACACGCACGTTTGCCTCGCCGATCTACAGCGACCTCGACACCACCTTCATCTACTCCGGAACCGAGGTCCTTCTGGCCGTCCCCCTCCGCGCCGACGTGAAGAACCCGTGGGCCGTCAAGAGCGATGAGGAGTCCTTCAAGGAAGAGAAGAAGGCCGAGGCCAAGAAGGACGACAAGAAGGAAGACAAGAAAGACGGAGACAAGAAGGACAGCAAGGACGATGCCGCCGACGACGACGGTCTCTCCGGCACCTGGCAGGGCGTCACCGAGATCCCCGGCGAGAACGGCCAGAAGATCAACCTCCCCTTCGCGCTCAACATCACGCTCAACGCCGACGGCTCCGTCAGCGGCAACATCGTCAGCGCCATGGGCTCGATGCCCCTCTCCGGTGGGTCCTACGACAAGGCCTCCGGCTCACTCACCATCTCCGTCCGCACGCCCGAGGGAGAATCCGTCACCATCTCCGGCACCATCAAGGGCGACGCGTTCTCCGGCTCGTGGGCCAGCGGCGACCAGTCCGGTCCCGTCACGATGACCCGCGAGTCGAAGGCCGCGCCCAAGGCCGCGGACGCCGCGATCGCAGACAAGGGCGACGACAAAGAAGAGTCCGAGAAAAAGGACGAGAAGAAGGAAGCGCTCAAGATCGAGCTCGACGGCTTCGAGCAGCGCGCCATCCAGCTTCCGGTCGGCTCCGGCAACTTTGGTGGCATCGCCGTCACCGAGGACAACAAGCTGATCTACGCCCGTGGTCCCGCACGCGGGGGCCAGGACCCGTGGTCCATCAAGATCTTCGACCTCGCCGACGAGGCCAAGGAAGAGAAGACCATCACCAGCGGTGCCGGTGCCTTCGAACTCTCCGCCGATCGCAAGAAGCTCATGGTCATGCGTGGCGGCGGCAACATCTCCATCATGGACCCCTCCGCCGGCGGCGGCAAGTCCACCAACCCGCCCGTCAACAACCTCTGGGCCCAGGTCGATCCGCGCGACGAATGGAACCAGATCTTCACCGATGTCTACCGCCTCCAGCGCGACTTCTTCTACGAGCCGACGCTCCACGGCGTCGACTGGGACGCGATGCGCAACCGCTACGCCTCCATGCTCGCCGACTGCGTCACCCGTGAGGACGTCAACTGGGTCATCGCCGAGTTCATCTCCGAGCTGAACGTCGGACATGCCTATGTCACCAACCCCGGCGACGTCTCCTCCTCGGGGCCGTCGCGCCCGGTCGGCATGCTCGGCGCAGACTACGAGCTGGTTCCCGCCGGCCCCGACACCCCGGCCGCGTACCGCATCACAAAGATCCACGCCGGCGGCGTCTCCGATACCGACGCCCGCGGCCCGCTCTCCCAACTCGGCGTCGACGCCAAGGTCGGTGACTTCCTCCTTGCCGTCAACGGGATTCCCATCGATACCTCACGCGACCCATTCGCGGCGTTCATCGGAACCGCCGGGCGCCCCACCCAGATCACCCTCAGCGACAAGCCCGTCATCGACGGCACCGAGCGCGTCGTCCTCGTCACACCCATCGGCGACGAGACCAACCTCCGCTTCCGCACATGGATCGATGCGAAGCGCCGGTACGTCCACGAGAAGTCCGGCGGCAAGGTCGGCTACGTCTACGTCCCCAACACCGGTGTCGACGGACAGAACGAGCTCTTCCGCCAGTTCGCCGGAGAGCGCGGACGCCAGGCGCTCATCATCGATGAACGCTGGAACGGTGGCGGCCAGATCCCCACACGCTTCATCGAACTGCTCAACCGACCCGCCCTCAACTACTGGGCACGCCGCGACGGAAAGGACTGGGTCTGGCCCCCCGACGCGCACAACGGTCCCAAGTGCATGCTCATCAACGGACTCGCCGGCTCCGGCGGCGACATGTTCCCGCATCTCTTCAAGCAGGTCGGCCTCGGCAAGCTCATCGGCACCCGCACCTGGGGCGGCCTTGTCGGCATCTCCGGCAACCCCGGTCTCATCGACGGAGGCGCCATCTCCGTCCCCACATTCGGCTACTACGAGACCAACGGCACATGGGGCATCGAAGGACACGGTGTTGATCCCGACATCGAGGTCATCGACGATCCGGCCCTCATGGTCAACGGCGGAGACCCGCAGCTCGACCGCGCGATCGACCTGATGATGACCGAGATCCAGAACAAGCCCTTCACCCCGCCCGCTCGACCCAAGAGCCCCAATCGCGCAGGCATGGGAATCGCCGAAGAGGACAAGTGATCCCACGTCGTCCGTAAACCAGCCCTCACGCGGCCCCGGCCAACACGCCGGGGCCGCTTCCTTTCGGACGTTTGGGGTTTCGGTCGGATTGATCCGAACCGTTCGGACGATATCGTGGAAGCGGTCACCGCTCCGACGCCGACGCAAGGCCCCGAAGGGAACACAATGCCGAACACCCGACGCACGCTCTCAATGGCCGCGCTGCTCTCACTCCTCGCGGGTGCCGCCCGCGCCGGAGGCACGCCCGAGAACGCGCTCCTCGTCATCGACCCGCTCAGCCCGGAGTCGCTCTACGTCGGAAACTACTACTGGCACGCCCGCGGGCTTGCGCCCAACGCCATTCTGTACCTCGATCCCGACTCCACGAGCTACCCGACCTGGGTCGCCGAGATCCAGCCCGGCTTCCTCGGCGAGCTCTCCCAGCGCTCGATCCGATCCCATATCGACTACGTGATCGTCACCCCCGGCAACAACTTCTACGTCAACGCGCCGGGGCTCCTCAGCGACATGTGCGCGCCGGTCAATCGATTCTCCATGTCCGCCCTCTTCTCCATCGCGCAGAACTCGACCGAGGTCCTCACAGGGACGCTCCCCTCCACCGCCACCAACCAGTACTTCGGCACCACCATCACGGGACGATTCTTCGACTCGGAAACGAAGTACGTCTTCGGAAACCCGAGCACAAACGCCGCCGCACGCTCCTACTTCATCGGCGCCATGCTCGGCTACGTCGGCACGCGGGGAAACACCGTCTCCGAGATCCTCTCGATGATCGATCGCTCCGTCGTCGCCGACGGCACACGCCCCGCAGGCACGTTCTACTTCATGAACAACACCGCCGACTCGGCCCGGAATGTCCGCGCGACGAGCTACGCCCCCGTCATCTCCGCGATGCCGGGGTACGGCTACGGCGCGACCCAGATCAACGGCACGCTGCCCGCCGGGCAGCACGACTGCCTCGGCGTCATGACCGGCTTCGCGGCCGCCGACATCGCCGGCACCGACTTCACGCTCATCCCGGGCGCCTTCGCGGACCACCTCACCTCCTTTGCCGCGACCTACGACACCGCGAGCCAGACCAAGATGTCCGAGTGGATCAGGAAGGGCGCGAGCGGCACCAGCGGCGCGGTCGAGGAACCCTGCAACTATGCGGGCAAGTTCCCGCACCCGCGCCTCCACGCGGTCTACGCGCAGGGCCTGTCGCTCGGCGAGTCGTTCTTCCGCTCGCACGCGGGCACACCCTTTCAGACGCTCTTTGTGGGCGATCCCCTCACCCGGACGTTCACCCACATCCCCTCCGTCACCGTGCCCGACGCGCCAACGACCCCCGTGACCGGCCTGATCACGCTCACGCCCGTCACCACGACAACCGCCCCCGGCGCAACCATCACGCTCCGCGAGCTCTACATCGACGGCGTGAAGGTCGCCTCCGTGGGTCCCACGACGCCGTTCACGATCGACACCACGACGCTCAGCGACGGCTGGCACGACGTCCGCGTGCTCGCGTACGACTCGACGCTCATCCGCTCGGTCGGTCGTTGGGTCGGCTCGATCACCGTCGAGAACGCCGGTCGATCGGTCGCGCTCGGAGCGACACCGGCGTCCGGAAGTCTCACCACGACCTTCGTGATCGACACCGACGCGATCGGCGCCGACCCGGTCTCGATCGACCTCTACCAGCAGGGCCGCATCATTGCCTCGCGAAACGGAGATGGACCGATCTCCGTGGCCGGTCGCGTGCTCGGCTCCGGACCCGTCACGCTCTGGGCCGTCGCGACGTTCGCCGACGGCACCGCCGCGACCAGCGAGCCGATCGAGATCGCGGTCTCCACCTCCGCTCCCGGCGTCGCCGCCGCCCCGCCCGTCGCATTCTTCTACACGCGCGTCATCGATCCCTCGTCTCCCTTCGTGCTGAGCCTCCCCGCGTCATACACCGACGCGCTCTCCGGCGCAACGTACACCATCACCACGCCTCCCGCCCTCGCCACCATCACAGGCGGCTCCGGCGCCGCTCGCGTCCTCACGCCTCTCGCCGGCGCGTGCGGCTACGACCAGGTCGCCTTCACCGTCACGACGCCCTCCGGCACCTCGGCCCCCGGCATCATCACGATCCTCTACGAGGATCCGACACCCTGTGCTCCCGACGTCAATCACGACTGCGTCCCCGACATCCTCGACTTCCTCTCGTTCCTGGACGCGTTCGGCACGTGCGAGAACGGCCCCGGGCCGTGCGGCACCGGCGGTGTCAACGCCGACTTCAACAACGACTTCGCCGTCGATATCCTGGACTTCCTGGACTTCCTCGACGCCTTCGGCAACGGCTGCCCCTGACCGCTCGCCTCACGCCCGCGTGGGACGCTTCGGCGCGGGCGAATCATCGTCCACAGCGACCCGGATCGACGGCGACTCAAGGTCGTCGAACTGCCCCTGTCGCGCCGCCCAGATGAAGCCCACGACGGCTCCCGCCGCGAGCACGAACGCGATCGGCATGACGATATAGATCACGGACATGGTCTGGCTCCAAAGGTGCGGACCCTGAACGAGCTCGCGAGCACCGTCAACGAACTGACCGGCATGAGAATCGCCGCGATCAGCGGGTTGAGCACCCCGAGAATCGCGAGCGCCGCCGCGAGCACGTTGTAGAAAAGCGAGAACGCAAGATTCCGTCGGATGACCCGCATCGTCCGCCGTGACGCGAGCATCAGGTCCAGGATCGGCGTCAGGCCCGGCGATCCGAGATAGACATCCGCCGCGGCAAGACTCGCCTCCGCGCCGCCGTGCACCGCGATGCCCACGGTCGCCGCCGCGAGCGCCGCCGCGTCGTTCACGCCGTCGCCGACCATCACGACTGTTCCTTCGCCCAGGCGCCTGCGGACGATCTCGAGCTTCGCCTCGGGGTCGCACCCGCCGAACGTGAGCGACGGATCGACACCAAGCCCTTCCGCGACCCGTCGAACAACGTCCGGATGGTCGCCGGAGAGAACGCCGACCCTCCACCCCGACCGCCGCATCCGATCGATCGCGTCGAGCGCGTCCGGACGCACCTCGTCGCCGATCGCCAGGACGCCGATGATCTCACCGTCACGGGCAACCAGCACCGGCGTGCTCCCGGACGCAACCGCGCGCCGCTCGGCGCCATCCGTCTCCGGCGTGGAGACCCGCGATCGAGCGCGAACGAACGCCGCGGAGCCGATCACCCACTCCGTTTCGCCCACGCGTGCCACCGCGCCAGACGACTCGAAGCGCACATCGTCGACCCGCTCGCGCGCTTCGATCCCGGACGCCCCCAGGTGATCCCGGATCGCCCTGGCCACCGGATGGGCCGAGCCCTCCTCGATCGCTCGCACCACCGGCCACGCCTCGGCGGGGCCCGCCCGGTCCAGCACCGACGCCCGCCCGCGTGTGATCGTTCCGGTCTTGTCCAGGAGAATCACGCCGGGGCTTGCCAGCAGCTGGAGCGGCTCGCCACCCTTGATCAGCATCCGGCGGCGTGCCGCACGTCCCACCGCGACGCTCATCGCCAGCGGAGTCGCCAGCCCGAGCGCGCAGGGGCACGTCACGATCAGCAGCGCCGCTGCGTGCTCGATCGCCCGCGCAGGATCGATCCGCCACCATCCGACGACGGTCCCGAGCGCGAGCGCGATCATCGCGACCACGAACCAGCCCGCGATCCGGTCCGCCAGCTTCACGATCGGTGCCCGCCGGCGCGACTCCTCCTCAACGAGCCGCATCAGCCGCCCGACGCGTGTGCTCTCGCCCGTCGCCTCCACACGCACCATCAGTTCCCCCGACGCCGACGACGATCCCGCGACCACGCGATCGCCGGCTCGAGCCCGGACCAGCCGCGACTCGCCCGTCAGCAGCGACTGATCGATCTCCGACACGCCCTCGATCACGTGGCCGTCGGCCGGAACCTGCTCCCCCGCCCTCACCACCACGATGTCTCCAGGACGGATCGCCTCGATCGGCGTGTCCACCACCACGCCCTCGCTCCAGAGGTGCGCCGCCGAGGGCGTCAACGCGAAGAGCAGCTCCACCGAGTCCGCCGCCCAGCGATGCTGCCGCTGCTGCACCCATCGCCCGACAAGCAGCACGAACACCAGCACGCTCAGCGAGTCGAAGTAGACCTCGCCCGCCCCCCGCACGGTGCTGACAACGCTCCACACCAGCCCCGCCACAAGCCCGAGCGCGATCGGAACGTCCAGCTGGATCGCCCTCGCACGAAGCGACGCGATCGCCCCTCGGATGAACACGCTCCCCGGCCACAGCACCGAGACACGAAATGATGCGCGCCAAAGGCGCCTTCTGCCAGACGATTGCGGGCGTGAACAACGTCCTGCGCTCGCCGTTGTACGTGATGACCAACACCACCATGCTGCGGACGAACGTCCACACCATCCCCGCCACGCTCGACTTT
>JAPKGU010000003.1 GCA_026647565.1 Phycisphaerales bacterium
GGCGCGGCCCTGGCGATGAACGGCATTGGTGGCGCGATCTTCGGCGTCGGCATGGTCGTTCTTGGCTACTGCCCCGGGACCGCGCTCGCTGCGCTCGGATCGGGCAGCCGCGATGCAGGCGTCGGTGTGATCGGCATGCTCTTCGGAGCCGCGGCGTACGCCGAGGCATTCCCGTGGATCTCCGCGCGACTGGACCCCATCGCCAACTTCGGCAAGGTCACGTTTGCTGACGTCCTGCACGTCTCGCCGTGGCTCCTGATCGCGGTCCTCGCTGTCTTCGCCATCGGGCTGTTCGTGGTGCTGGAGCGGATCGGGCCAAAGACAAAGGCGGCGTAACGCCAGCGCCGCGGGATACCCTCCGGCATCATGAGTGACACGCTTCTTTCCGGCCGCATCGCAATCGTGACAGGCGCCTCCGCCGGCATCGGCGAGGCGATCGCCCGCGACCTGCACGCCCTCGGCGCATCCGTCGTCATCAACGCCCGCCGCGCCGAGAAACTCGAGCAACTCGCGAGGTCGCTGGGCTCACGCGTCGCCATCGCCCCCGGCGATGCCGCGGAAGATTCCACCATCGCCGCCATGCTCGACACCGCCCGCACCACGTTCGGGGGCGGCACGCGCGAGGCCGATCTGGTCGTGATCAACGCGGGGCGGGGGCTGGGCGGCACCGTCATCACTTCCGACATCTCCCAATGGGACGAGATGATCCGGACGAACGTGCTCGCCGCGGCGAAACTGATCCGCGCGGCGGGGCAGCGGTTGATCAAGGAACAAGAAGGGAAGACGACGACGCAGATGCTGGAGCGGGCGCGGGACATCATCGTCCTCGGCTCGACCGTCGGCCGCCACGTCTCGCCCTTCTCCTCCATGTACGGCGGCACCAAGTTCAACGTCCACGGCATGGTCGAGGGCGTGCGGCGCGAGATCGGGCCGAAGGGGATCCGCGTTTCGCTGATCGAACCGGGGTTTGTCGTCTCGGAGTTCCAGGGTGTCGCCGGCTACGACGACGCGTGGTTGAAGGGCGTGTGGGAGCGGATCGGGCCGGTGCTGAAGCCGGAGGATGTGGCGCGGACGGTGAGCTTCATCGCCGGGCAGCCGCCACAGGTGCATGTGAATGACATCATGATCAGGCCGACGAGACAGGATTATCCCTAAGGGAGTTCGCGTCGGCCTTGACGGCCGCCGCGAGGGGTACACATGGGAAAGGCGCCCGTCGGGTGAGCCGTCGGGCTTGGAGTGGTGCGCACTGCGATCACTTTTGCGTTCCTGAGCAGTTGCGTGACACAGAATGGGAAGTTCAGCATGAGCGACCGCATCGACATGAATCAGGAGCGTTGGGAGCGGACGGGCGCGTACATCCGCGAGGTGTTTGCGCGGACGGATGCGAGGCACGCGGGGATCATGGAGCGCGCGATTGCAGCGGGGATGCCGCCGATCGATGCGGGGGCGGAGACGGGGCGGTTCCTTCAGGTGCTGGCGACCACGCTGAACGCGAAGCTGATCATCGAGGTGGGGACGCTGGCGGGGTACTCCGCGATCTGGTTGGCGAGAGGGCTTGCTCGCGGGTTGACGGCCAAGGGGCCTCGCGATGGGCGGGTGATCACGATCGAGACGTCGGCGACGCATGCCGCGTTCGCGCAGAAGGAGATCGACGGGGCGGACCTTGGATTCTCGATCACGATCCGCCAGGGAAAGGGGAGTCAGATGCTGCCCGTGCTGCTCGGAGAGTGCGGGCACGGGTCGGCGGACATGGTCTTCTTCGACGCGGAGCGGAGTGAGTACCTGGCCATGCTGGAGACGGCGCACGCCCTGCTGCGGCGTGGCGGGATCCTGGCGATCGACAACGCGCTCGCGGCCAAACGCTGGACGGCCGACCCGGTGCCGCCGGGCGAGCAACCGGACCAGATGGACATCGTGAACCGCACGATCGCGGCCGATTCAAGGTTCCGATCGACGCTCGTGCCGGTGGGCAACGGCGTGCTGGTGGCCGTGAAGGTGTGATGCGAGCGAACGGAAAGAGGCCCGGATCTCTCCGGGCCTCTTGTCGTGATGCTGAGAATGTTTGTGAATCGGCTTACGGGAAGATGCCGCGGGCCTCGTATGCCTTCTGGAGGCGCTCGAGCGCCGCGGCGTATGCCGCCGTGCGGAGGTCGCAGTTGTACTTGCGGCGAGCGTCGCGCGTGCGTCCCGCGGCCTTGACCATGTGCTTGTTGAGTTCACGGTCGACGCGCTCGAGTTCCCACGACTGGAAGGTCTTGTTCTGGACCCACTCGAAGTAGGAGACGGTGACGCCGCCGGCGTTGCAGAGGATGGCGGGGAGGACCTCGATGCCGCGCTTCTGGAGGATGCGCTCGCCGGCGGGCGTCGTCGGGGCGTTTGCGCCCTCGGCGACGACCTTGCAGTTGAGCATGTTGGCCTCGGGCTCCTGGATCATCTGCTCGAGCGCGGCGGGGATGAAGACGTCGACCTGCGTCTTGTAGAACTCGTCCTTGGTGATGGCCGTCGCCTTGGTGTAGCCGGCGACGCCGCCCTTCTGCTGGACGTAGACGGCGAGGTCGTTTGCGTCGATGCCCTTGTCGTTGCGGATGAAGCCGGTGTGGTCGGCCACAGCGGTCATCTTGGCGCCCTTGTCCTGGAAGATCTTGCCCGACCAAGAGCCGACGTTGCCGAAGCCGAGCACGCTGAAGGTGCACTGCTCGGGCTTGAGCTTGAGTTCGGGGAGCATCTCAACCAGCGTGTCAACGACGCCCTGGCCGGTCGCCTTTTCGCGCCCGAGTGAGCCACCGTACTCGATAGGCTTGCCGGTGATAACGGCGCCGGGGTTGTGGCCGCCGATCTCGGAGAGGAAGGTGTAGGTGTCGGCGATCCAGGCCATGTGCTGGCTGTTCGAGCCGACATCGGGAGCGGGGATGTCGTAGTCCGGTCCGATCTGGTGGGCGATCGCGGCGGTGAAGCGGCGGACGATGCGCTCCATCTCGGTCGCGGAGTGCTTGCGGGGATCGACCTTGATGCCGCCCTTGCCGCCGCCGTAGGGGACGCCGACGAGGGAGCACTTCATGGTCATGAGGAAGGCGAGGGACTTGACGTCGTCGAGGTGGACGTCGTGGTGGAAGCGGAGGCCGCCCTTGTAGGGTCCGAGGGCGTTGTTGTGCTGGACGCGATAGCCCTTGAAGAGCTCGTACTTGCCGGAGTCCATCTTCACGGGGAAGTGGACCATGATCTCGTTCTTGGGCTGGGCGAGGATGAGGCGGAGGTATCGCGGGAGGTTCATGATCTCCGCGGCGTGGAGCATGGACCCGACGGTCTGGGTGTAGAGGTTGTTGGGATCGTCTGGGAGGCCGACGTCGTGGAGGATGCCGTTGCTGGAGTTCTCGGCCGCGTGCGCCTTGGGCGCCGTCATGGTGGTCATGGCACTTTTCCGGAAGGAGTGACGGACTGGAGCTTGTGCCGGGTCTCCGAGTACGTCTCGGTTCCGGCTTCCGAACAGTGTCCGCCCTGACCATTCAGGGGCGGTCTACATTCTTGGCCTGAGCCGTGTGCGAATCGACAAGAAACCGTTGTGTCCTTTGGCGGATCGTGGGCGTGGCGGGTCTGGAGGGATGGCGGGATGATCCTGTACTTTGCGTCGGATCTGGTGTGGGCGACGCGGATTAAGGCGACGGCGGAGGATCTGGGGATTGCCTGCCGCCCCGTCCGGAACCTTGACATGCTTGCCCAGCGTCTTGGGGATTCGGCGCCGGGAGCGTTGATTCTGGATCTGGAGACGGAGGCCGCCGGGCTGGAGCTCCTGCGGGCGTTGAGGGCGGATGAACGGGGGAAGGGGATGCGGGTGGTGGCGTTCGGGCCTCACGTGAAGAAGGACCTGATGCAAGCGGCACGTGACGCCGGCGCGGACGAGGTGATGACTCGGGGGGCGTTCGACCACGGGCTGGTGGACGTGCTCGTGCGGCTGGAGTCTGGGGCGCGGTAGGGCGCGTGAGCAGGGTGGCGAGCGAGGCATCCAGATGTGCGGGACGAAACGAAGGGCAAACTCCGGAGATTGAACATGGCAACGGGGATGAACGGCGTCGCTGGAGATGGGGTTTCGAGGCGCGGGGCGCTGGGAGCGATCGGGCTCGGCGTGGCGGGCGTGGGTGTGATCGGAGCGGGACGCGTGAGCGGGACGAAGCGCTCGCAGCCCGGCGCGGGGATCGAGGGGGCGGGCGCGAGTGATCCGGGCGCGATGCAGGGCGCCGGGTTCTATCGCGCGATGGTGGGCGAGGCGGAGGTGTTCGTCGTCAGCGACGGCTCGTTCTCGCTGGGCGATCCCTCGCAGATCCTGGCCGTGAATGCGACACAAGATGAGGTCGAGGGGGCGTTGAGAGACGCGTTCCTTGAGCGGGACGGCGTGAGGGGGCAGGTGAACACGCTGCTGGTGCGGACGCGCGACGCGGTGGTGCTCGTGGACACGGGGACCGGCGGGGCGTTCGGGGCGAGCACGGGGAAGATGACGCAGAACCTCGCGAGGATCGGACTGACGCCTGCGGACGTGGATGCCGTGGTGCTGACGCATGCGCACGGGGATCACTACGGCGGGCTGCTCGCGGGGCCGACGGCGGCGGGTTTCAGCAAGGCGAGGTTCCTTGTCTCGAGGGTGGAGCACGATTTCTGGCGCGGGCCGGCTCCCGACTTTGCGAGGTCGGTTCTGCCGAAAGCGTCTCAGGACCAGATGATCCAGGGCGCGAATCGCGCGCTTGACGCCATCAAGGATCGGATGGACCTGATCGGCGACGGCGACCAGATCGCCCCCGGGATCCACGCGATGATGCTGGGCGGGCACACGCCGGGGCACCTGGGGGTGCGCGTCGGGTCCGGGAATCAGGAGTTGCTCTTTGTCAGCGACCTGATCCACCACGCGGCGTTCGGGATGAAGAACCCCGAGTGGCACGTGGCTTTCGACGTCGATCCGGCGGAGGGGTCGCGGGTTCGCCGCGCGATGCTGGAGCGTCTGGCGTCGGACGGGGCCTTGATCTCCGGAGCGCACCTGCCGTTCCCGGCGTTCGGACATGTCGCGCGGGACGGGAAGGGGTTCCGGTTTGCGCCGGTGTACTGGAGTTGGTAGGGAAGGGCTGAAATCGGAGTGGGCGGAAGTGTTTGCGCCGGATAGACTCTCTTCCTGCACATTCGGTCGGCCCGCCGGAATCTCCGCGTGCGCGGAGGGCGGTGATACCGGAAGGCAGGAGTTGCCCCTCAGGGGCCGGACTTGCGCAAGGCGAGTCCGGGATGGGAACGCGGGCGCGCGTTGATCGCCGACCGAGACGCGCGCGGCGTATCCAGACAACCGGGCGATCCCCGGGAAGACCACAGTTCACATGATCGACCACAATCTGATCGGCGCGTTGGGCGGAGACCTGGACGCGGAGCTTGCGAACCTCCTCGGCGCCAAGGGCGGCGCGATGGAGACGCTGCTGAATGACAAGATCGGCGACCTCTCTCCGGGCAAGCTGATCAAGGGCAAGATCATCGGCTTCCAGGGCGAGGATGTCGTCGTGGAGGTTGGGCTCAAGAGCGAGGGTCTGATCCCGCGCGAGGAGTTCGAGAACATGCCCGACCTGAAGGTCGGGGACTCGGTGGACCTGCTGCTCGAATCGCTCGAGGGCGACGACGGGACCGTGCAGGTTTCCAAGCGCCGCGCGGACCGCATGCTGAACTGGCAGCGGATCATCGACACGCAGCGCGAGGGCGACGTGGTCGAGGGCATGGTGACGCGGAAGATCAAGGGCGGCCTTCTGGTCGACATCGGCGTGCCGGTCTTCCTGCCGGCGTCGCAGGTCGACGTGCGTCGTCCGGGCGAGATCGGGGACTACATCGGGCGCAAGATCCGTGCGCAGATCCTGAAGATCGACACGGAGCGGAAAAACATCGTCATCTCACGGCGCAAGCTGATCGAGGACGAGCGCGACGCGGCGAAGAAGCGTCTGATGTCGACGCTGAAGGAGGGCGAGGTCGTCACCGGCACGGTGAAGAACATCGCGGACTTCGGCGCGTTCATCGACCTGGGCGGGATCGACGGTCTGCTGCACATCACGGACATGTCGTGGGGCCGGATCAACCACCCGAGCGAGCTGCTCCGGATCGATCAGAAGATCGAGGTCAAGGTCCTCAACATCGACCGGGAGAAGGAGAAGATCGCGCTGGGTCTGAAGCAGCGCGAGGCCTCCCCGTGGGAGGAGATCGAGAAGAAGTACCCGGTCGGGTCGCGCGTGCGAGGCTCGGTGGTCAACCTCATGTCGTACGGCGCGTTCGTGCGGCTCGAGGACGGGATCGAGGGCCTGGTGCACATCTCCGAGATGTCGTGGACCCGCCGGATCAACCATCCGTCGGAGATGGTCCAGCCGAACCAGGAGGTCGATGTCGTCGTCCTCGAGATCAACAAGGAAAAGCAGGAGATCTCGCTCGGCATGAAGCAGATCGAGGTCAATCCTTGGGAACTCGTCGGGGAGAAGTACCCGACGGGCACGATCATCGAGGGCAAGGTGCGGAACCTTGCGAACTACGGCGCTTTCGTCGAGATCGAGCCGGGAATCGACGGCCTGCTCCACATCTCGGACATGTCGTGGACGCGAAAGGTCACGCATCCGAACGAGGTCGTCAAGAAGGGCGACTCGATCCGCTGCGTCGTGCTCGAGGTCGATCAGGAGAAGCAGCGCATCTCCCTGGGCCTCAAGCAGCTCACCGAGGATCCGTGGGTGGCGGCGATCCCCGAGCACTACAAGCCGGGCATGGTCGTTCGCGGTGCGGTTACGAAGATCACCAACTTCGGCGTCTTCGTCGAGCTGGAGTCCGATCTCGAGGGTCTGCTCCACATCTCCGAGCTGGCCGACCACAAGGTCGAGAACCCGCAGGACGTGGTCAAGCCCGGCGATGAAGTCGACGTCAAGATCCTCCGCGTCGACACGGGCGATCGCAAGATCGGCCTCTCGCTCAAGCGCGCCCAGTGGGGCGACAGCACGCAGGCACGCGGCAGCGACGAGCCGGCCGATCGCCTCACGCCCAAGCCCACGCGCGGCGGCATGGACACGCACGGCTCCATGGGCACGGACAAGATCAAGCTCTGATCCGAACCTGTGGCACCATCGAAGTTCGCAGCCCCGGTCGCAGGACCGGGGCTTTTTCTTTCTTCGGGCGATGCTCTGGGTTCCTCGGCTCGCTTCGGGGCGGGTCGCACGGGCGTGGAGCCACCGGAAGCGACACGCCCCGACCTTCCAGGCCGGGGCGTGTGGTTCGATCGAGTCCCGTGATGGGCGGGACGGTGCAAGGCGGCTTTCAGGCACGAATGGGGCGTTCGCCCGGAGGGTCTGGACGCTCGCGATTTCGCGAGGCCCCGTACGCTCAGCAGAGCGCCAGGTAGCTCAGGAGGGCGAAGGCGACGAGTCGAAGTCGATTGTCCGAGATGGCGAGCATGGCTTTCAGCATCTTTGGGTGTCCTTCGCACATCCATGTTCAATGGGCGTGCCAGGCCACCATGCCCGACGCGGAACCCTGTTTCCACGCCCCGGAGGGGCTTGGGTCCGCGAAGTGAGTGTACCGGAGTCAACGATGTGGTGCGCACGCAACAGGATGGGGAGCGGGGGGATCACCGGGCCGAAGCGGCGCGATTGGCAAGAGCGAGATCCTCTCGCGAGTTCTCGGACGCTGGGGAGCATCCTGGCGCTCGTTGTGGGCGCAGGCGCAGCAGCGGCTCAGGGGCCGGGGGCCGGCGCGTCCGACGCGGTTCCTCCCCCACCACGCTCGACTCAGCCGGAGACTTCACCGTCAGGAGCGGTGGTTTCGGGGCCGGAACGAGTCCCGACACCCGAGGAGGGGATGAGGGCCTTCAACACGGCGTTGGGCTGGATGAACGCGGCGTCTGTGCCCGAGAACGCTTCGGTGGAAGGGGAGTCGATTCTGGTCGGGGGTGTGTCGGTGACGATCCGGCACGCGGGACGGGTGGTTGGGCGCGGCACGTCGTTCGAGCGCGCGTGCGAGCGGGCGCTGGCGGAAGCGATGCGCGAGGCGTTGAGGGACGCAGCGGCGCGGATTCCACTGGCGGCCGACGATGACATGCGGGCGGCCCAGTTGCGTGACGCGGCGCTTACGCTCGAGCTGGCGGGTCCGCTGACGCCGATCGCGCCGGACGCGATCGCGGACGTCGGGACGACTCTCTCGCCCGGAATCGACGGCGTGGCGGCACGGCTGGGTCAGGTGACCGAGGCGGTCTTTCCGGAGCAGATGCTGCTCGCGGGGATGGATGCGCGCGGGGCACTGGGCACGCTCGCGGGCGTGATCTCCGGATCGCCGGCGGACGGCCTGCGCGACCCTGGTCGGGTGCGGCGCGAGCTGGGCGTCTCGTTTCTTTCGTTCCGCACGGCCCACATCGCACAGGCGCGTCCCGGCGGATCGCCGATCACGCTCTATCGCGGATCGCGGGTTCCGACGACAGGGAGCATGGACTTTGCGGAACTTCGGCGCATGGCGGACGGCATCGCGGCGCACCTGGTCACGCGGGGCGCGAGCCGCGAGCGGAGCGACACTCGCAGATTGGGCACGCCCGGCACGTATCTGCCCGTGGGCGATCGCTTCGAGACCGAGAGCGCCCCCGCGAGCGAGCAGGCTCTGGTGGCGATTGCGCTCTGGGCGCACGCGCAGACGCCGGGGACTCCGGTTGGGGCGGCGGCGATGAGCCGCGCGGCAGCGGAGCAGATCGTTTCGGATCTCATTGTTGTTGAGCCGGGGGAGATGTCGGCGGAGACATCTCCGGCGAGCGCCGCGGTGGTCTCGGTAGCGATCCGGAGGATCGCGGGGAGCGAGCCGGATTCGAGCAAGTCGCGGGAGTTGCTGGCGCGATGTGATGGTGCGGTCGATGCATGGGCGACGGCGTTCTTGACGCGGTCGCATGGCAGCGCTCCCGAGAGCCGGGAGATCGGGGGCGAGGCGGGCCTTGTGGCGTGGGCGCTTTCGGAGCGTGTGGCGCACCTGCGGGGTGAGCAGGAACGGGAGACGGAGCGGGCGCGGGCGAGCCGGCTCGTTCGGGACGTGTATCTCGCGGTGCCTGGTGCGCGGCTCGCGGCTCAGATGCCGTGGCTGGCGTGGGCGGACGCGGCGCTCACGCCATCGGACGGGCAGGTCCCGTCGGCGTCGGCGCTGGCCCAGCTGCGCGAGACGGCGTGGGCGTTCCAGCTGAAGCCGGCGGATGTCGGCCTGGACGGCTCCGATCTTGTGGGCGGGATCGTGCTGTCGAGCGGTGGCGCGGCGCTCCCGACGTGGCAGTCGCTGCGGGTCGTGACGCTGGCGGCGTGGATGCTGGGTGACGCGCGGCTGACAAGCCCGTCGGAGGTCGTGCCGGAAGTGTCTCGCCTGCTTGGCGCCATGGAGTTCCTGCGCCGGCTGGCGGCGGACGAGTCGACCTGCCACATGTATCCGTCGCCCTCTCGTGCGATGTGGGGGGTGCGGGTCGCGACGTGGGATCAGCGCATGACGCCGGAGGCCTCGGCGATGGGGCTGATCGCGGTCAGCGAGGTCCTGTCGAGCGTGGCGCGGATCGCGGATCGCTCGCCGAGCTCGAGCACGGCGAACGGGGGCGAGAATCGCTGAGAATCGCCGCATTTTTGCGGGAGCGGCCGCTCGATTTCGGGGCACGCTTCGGGGCGGTTTGCGTGCCCGGACCTGGGTGTGAACCTACTATTGCGGACTGCGCCAAGAGCGCGATCTGGAGCCCGTGCGCATGGTGGATCAGGACATGGATGGACTCGGCGAGGATGGCGCCATGGAGGCCGGTGACGGCTCTGGGCGTGGCTCTGGGGCCGGCTCTGGGGCCGGCTCTGGGGGCGGCTCTGGGGGCGGCTCGTCCGTGGCCCCGGGCACGGGTGCCGCGACGGCGTCCGGCGAGGGGGGTCGCGTCGTCGACACGGACATCGCGCGGGAGCTGAAGGACTCGTACCTGACCTACGCGATGAGCACGATCATGGATCGTGCGCTCCCGGACGTGCGAGACGGGCTGAAGCCCAGCCAGCGGCGGATCCTGGTCGCGATGAACGATCTGAAGCTGCGTCCCAACCGCAAGCACCTCAAGTGCGCGAAGATCGCCGGCAACACGTCGGGCGACTACCACCCGCACGGTGAGAGCGTGATCTATCCGACGCTCGTGGGCATGGCGCAGAAGTGGAAGATGCGGACGCCGCTGATCGACCCGCAAGGGAACTTCGGCTCGATCGAGGGCGACCCGCCTGCGGCGATGCGGTACACCGAGGCGCGGATGACGCACGCGGCGGTGGACATGCTCGCGGATCTGGAGTTCGACACCGTTGACGTGCAGCCGAACTACGACGACCGTCTGACGGAGCCCACGGTGCTTCCGGGGAAGTTCCCGAACCTGCTTGTGAACGGGGGCCTGGGCATCGCGGTGGGCATGGCGACCTCGTTGCCCCCCCACAACCCGACGGAGGTTCTGGACGCGATCGTGCGCGTGATCGACAACCCCGGAATCTCTCTCGGCGAGCTGATGACGGACGAGGTCGGTGCTGACGGCGCGGTCGGGCGACTCGGGATCAAGGGCCCGGACTTCCCCACCGGCGGCGTGATCATGGGACGTGCGGGGATCGTGGAGGCGTATTCGTCCGGGCGCGGACGTGTGACGGTGCGGGGCGAGTGCCACGTTGAGCAGACCAAGAGCGGGCGCGACCAGATCGTGATCGATCGGATCCCCTATGGCCTCGGTCAGAACGGGCTGGTGGAGAAGATCGTCGAGGGTGTGAAGGAGGAGCGGCTCGAGAACATCTCGGACGTGCGGAACGAGTCGGGACGCGAGGCGCAGACGCGGATCGTGATCGAGCTGAAGAAGGGCGCGGACCCCGCGGTGGTCGAGCGTCAGCTGTACGAGCACACGCCCCTGCGCCAGACGTTCAGCATCATCAACATCGCGCTGGTGAACAGGCGGCCTCGGACGCTCGGCCTTCGGGAACTGATCGACTGCTACATCCAGCACAGGGTCGAGGTGATCCGGCGACGGACGAGCCACCTGCTCCGCGAGGCCAAGAAGCGGGCCCACCTGCTCGAGGGCCTGATCTACGCGGTGTGCGACATCGACGAGGTGATCCGGATCATCCGTTCCAGCTCGACACGCGAGGAGGCGATCCAGCGGCTGATGGACCGGCGATTCCGGATATCGCCCTCGCACCCCTATGCCCCGAAGCTCCCGGCACGCCTGATGCGTCAGGTCGAGGAGGCGGAGAAGCGGGGCGGCGTGGCGCTGACCCGGGTGCAGGCCGAGCGGATCGGTGAGATGCGCCTGATCCAGCTCACCGGACTCGAGATCGAGAAACTGGCCGAGGAGTACCGGAAGGTCGTCGAGGAGATCGAGCGGTACGAGCGGATCCTGGGGGATCACGCGATCGTGCTGTCGATGATCAAGGACGACTGCGCGGAGATGCGGGCGCGATACGCCTCGGCGCGGCTCACGAGCATCGAGGACGCCGAGGAGGACGTGGACATCGGAGCCCTGATCCAGGAGCACGACGTCGCCGTCACGATCTCTCACGCGGGATACGCCAAGCGTGTGCCGCTGGACACGTACCGGACGCAGAACCGCGGCGGGAAGGGGATCATCGCGTCGGACGCGAAGGACGACGACTTCATCGAGCATCTGTTCGTTGCGTCGACGCACGACGACCTGCTCTGCTTCACGAACACGGGGCGCGTGTTCAAGAAGCGCGTGTTCGAGCTGCCGGAGATGAACCGGACGGCCAAGGGTCGCTCGCTGGTGAACCTGCTGGAGCTGCGCGAGGGGGAGCGTTGCCGCGCGTTCCTGACGGTGCGGAACTTCGAGTCTTCGAGCCAGTTCCTGACGTTCGTTTCGGAGGGCGGGATCGTCAAGAGGACGGCGCTGAAGGAGTACCGGAACGTCAATCGTGGCGGGATCATCGCGGTGGGGCTGAAGGAGGAGGACGCGCTGCTTGCCGTGACGCTGACGGACGGCAACGACGACATCCTGCTGGCAACGGCGGGCGGCATGGCGATTCGATTCAACGAGCAGGACGCCCGCTTGATGGGCCGCGCCGCGGCGGGCGTGAAGGGAATCGAACTCGAAGAAGGCGATCGCGTGATCGGCGTGGTGCCGATCCCGATGGTTGCGGACGCCGACGGGGGGACGACCACGCGTGATCCGTCGCTGACGCTGCTGACTGTGACGAAGAAAGGCTACGGCAAGCGCACGGCGGTCGATGAGTATCGCGTTGCGCCCGAGAGCGGCCGGATGTACTCCCAGACCCGGGGTGGCAAGGGGCGGGCGGACATCAAGACTTCGGAAAGAAACGGCATGTCGGTGGCGGCCATCGGCGTGCGGGACTCGGACGGGATCGTCGTGGTGACGAAGGGCGGGCAGTTGGTGCGACTGCCGGCGGGATCGATCTCGACGATCGGACGCGGGACCCAGGGCGTTCGGGTCGTCTCGCTGCACGAGGGGGACGAGGCGATTGCGGTGGCGAAGGTGGAGGAACCGGCCGGGGGCGACGGGGTGGGCGGCTCCGAAGGTGTCTGAACGGGTGCGGCGTTGGCTGCCGGAGCGACTTGGTGGCGGCTTGCGGCTCCCGGATGATCGGATAGGATGGGCGACATGGCGATTGAGTGGTCGGACGACATTGTGCTCTCGGAGCTTTCCGAAGAGCCCGCGCTCTCGGAGGAGTTGAACGCGATCGCGGACCGCATCGCGGCAACGGACGCCGATCGGGTGCCCCATGTCGTGCTCAATCTGGGTCGGGTCTCTTACCTGAACTCATCGAACCTCGCGCAGCTGCTGCGGATCCGGAAGCTGATCGCGGCGGCGGGCCGGACCCTGAAGTTGTGCGCAGTGACGGACGAGGTCTGGTCGGTGATGACGGTGACCGGACTGGACAAGGTGTTCCGGTTCGCACCCGATCCGATGACGGCGCTCGCGGGAATCCAGCTGGAAGACGAGGCGCGGGGCGAGTGATCGGCTATGCTGGGCGCATGAGCCGGACACATGTGAGAATGTCATTGATCGCGATGGTGGGCGTGGCGCCGCTCGGGGGCTGCGTGTTCGACAACATCCGCGACATTCGCGACGACCTTCAGACCACAAATCAACGACTCGACCGCACCGAGCAGTTGCTTGTTCAGGTCGGCGAGGTGAATCCGAAACTGGTCGAGTTGCAGGGTCAGCTGGACGACACGCGTGCGCGTCTTGAAACGATCAAGTCGATCGATCAGTCGCTCGTCGAGATGAACGCGACGCTGAAGTCGGTGGACAAGTCGCTGGCGTCGCTGGACACTCATCTCGCGTCGCTCCGAAAGACACTCGAGAACATCGATTCGACGATCCCGTTCCTCAAGTTCGCGGACGAGGAGGAGGAGCCGGGTCCGGACGAGCAGGTCGCAGCGCCCGGAAGCGAGGGGGCCGCCGGCTCACCGGCGAGTGAGGGGGAACCGGAGCGCCCGCCGGCGCCGAAGGAGACACCGAAGCCGTGAGGAGGAATGAATGACGCCGCCGTTTACGCTTGGGGATCACACGTTCGACGATTCCGGGAAGGCCGCGCCGCTGTCCAGGACGCGGAAGAAGAACAAGCGGCCGATCGCGGGGGCACAGCCCCCGCCGTTCCTTGCGGGTTTCATCAGGGAGCCGGCCACTTCCGAGGCGTCGAAGGTTCTCGTGCAGGGCACGTTCTGCGGCCACGGCGAGCCCACGTTCACGGTCTTTGACGTGGTCATCGGCGGCCACGAGCGGCTCGACGTGGTCACGTTCTTCGAGTCGGAGACGGACGAGGACAAGCCGGACGACGAGGACGGCGAGAGTGAGGGCGAGGATGCGGCCGCCGTGCTGGTGCGTCCGTGCGGTCAGACCGGGCCGTGGCTCGTGATCTACTCGCGCGAGTGGAAGAACGAGTACGGGGACCTCTGTCCGCCGGATGCCCCCGAGTGGCACACCTTCGACGCCGACGAGGAGCAGGACGTCGCGGAGACGGCCCAGCCCGCGCTGGTGTCGATCGGCTTTGAGTATCCGCCCGATGCGGATTCCATCAACGAGTTCTCGTGGATCGCAGTGGACGCCTGGCCGGACGGGAACGAGGGCGATCCCTATGTGCTGGTGAGCGACGAGACCATGTAGGTACGGGACGCTGGAGTACCGCCTGGATGGGCCTGCGCATCGGCGCGGGTCCCATCACGCGTCGCGGTCTCATGGCCGCCCATGAATCGTGGCCGACCCCTTGGCGTGGGGCATGTTGTCTCTGCACGCGTGCTCGGACCGGACCGTTCGGTCGGAGACGCGGGCGACGCACACGCACAAAGGAGAGACACGGATGCGCACCCTCATCGCCACGATCGTCGCAGTCGCAGGGGCCGGCTTCGCTTCGGCCGACCTCATCAACCCCGCGACGCTGCACAGCAGCCCCGACGGCCCGAACGCCGGGCTCCAGTCACTGATCAACGCATACGGGCTCACCACTCAAGTCGGCACGGCGGGCGAGAGTGTCGGCGACCAGACGGATGATGATCTGTTCTCGATGTGCCGCTACGCCGAGGTGATGCACTGGGAGATCACGTGGCAGCGTGCGGGCTACGGGCCGCACCACAAGGTCGGCTACTTTGCTCCGGACAGCCCGTCGGACATCACCTGGGTCATCGGCGGCTCGTCCTCCGGCCTTCCCTCTGCGGCCGACATCGTCGTCGAGGGTGTGTTCGGCGTCGCCCTCTGGTCGGGCGACCATGGAAGCTCACCGAGCACGATCTATCGCAGCGTCACCTCACTCAACGGCGACGGCAAGGACCACATGGCATCGTTCCTGGTGCGTGACGGCCAGGGCCTGGTCAGCCGGTGTGACCGCCTGCTTGCGTGGGAGGACCTGGCGGGCCTGGGCGACAAGGACTACAACGACATCGGACTCATCGTTCGGGGCATGGTGCCGACGCCGGGGGCCCTCGCGATGCTCGGCGTTGCGGGGCTCACGGCCGGCCGCCGACGGCGCTGATCGAACGATCGACGTTCATGAAGAAGCCCTTCTGTGCGGCGGGCTCCGGCGACGGCCGGGGCCCGCCGTTGTGCGCGACGATCGCGCGATCCCGGATCAGGCGCGCGTCAGCAGCGCGTGCACGTCCGCGATGCTGGCCCGCACATCGTGGGCCCCGACCAGCGCGTCCGCGGAGCAGGTGTGGCACACGGCGATGACCCGCATGCCGGCGTCGCGTGCGGACTGGACGCCGGTGGGCGTGTCCTCGATGGCCGTGCACGACTCGGGGGAGACACCGAGCTTGCGGGCGGCGAGAAGGTAACCGTCGGGCGCGGGCTTGGCGCGTCTCACGTCGTCGGCCGTGACGACATGGGCGAAGGCGTCGAGCAGGCCAACGGCCCGCAGCATGGGCAGAACGACCGAGGCGCGCGAGCCGGAGCAGACGGCAACGGGCCCGAGCGCGGAGGCGGCCCGGACGGCGTCACTTGCGCCCCGCTGCACCGTGAATCGGCCCGCGTCGATTCCCTCGGCCATCCTGGCCCGCTTGGAGGTGAGCAGATCCGAGGCGAGCGGCTCGGGGAGGTCGGCGTTGTTCCAGCGGGCGATGGAGGCGAAGGCGCGTTCGTCGCCCCGGCCGACGATGCCCTCGACGAACTGCTGGTGGGTGAAGGCCCATCCCAGGGGCGCGACGGCCTCTCGGATGGCCCACTCGTGGAGCGGCTCGGAGTCGACGAGAACGCCGTCGAAGTCGAAGATGGTCGCGCGCATCGGGGGCAACGATACGCAAGTACACTTGGCCCATGGCGCAGAGGCACGAGAGCGGCGGCGAGAGGACGGCGGTGCGGATCGCGATGTGGTCCGGACCTCGGAACATCTCGACGGCGATGATGCGTTCATTCGAGAATCGGAGCGACTGCACCGTCACGGACGAGCCGCTGTACGCGCACTACCTGAGGGCGACGGGCGTGGACCATCCGGGGCGGGAGGAGGTGATCGCGCACCACGAGCCGGACTGGCGAGTCGTGGTGCGGACCCTGCTGGGCCCCGTGCCGGGCGGGCGGCCGGTGTGGTACCAGAAGCACATGGCTCATCACCTGCTTCCGACGATCGAACGGGCGTGGGTGGCGGGGCTCACGAACTGCTTCCTGATCCGGGATCCGGCGGAGGTGATCACGAGTTTCATCAAAATCGCCCCGGATCCCAGGCCGGAGGACCTTGGCCTGCCTCAGCAGCTGGAGTTGTTCGAAGCAGAGCGAAAGAGAACCGGCGTGACGCCACCGGTGATCGACGGGGCGGACGCTTTGCGTGATCCGCGTGCCACGCTCGGGGCGTTGTGCGTGCGGATCGGGATTCCGTTTGAAGAGAGGATGTTGTCGTGGCCGCCGGGACGCCGCGCGAGCGACGGCATCTGGGCGAAGCACTGGTACGCGAGCGTCGAGAAGTCCACGGGTTTCGAGCCGTACAGACCGAAGGGCGAAGAGGTGCCGGCGCGTCTGCGCGGCGTGCATCAGGAGTGCGCCGGGCTTTACGAGTCGCTCAGGGGGCACAGGATCGGCGGATGAGCGGGGCGGCGAGAGAGACTGAGGGACCACATGCAGCAGAAGTTCAATCCGAAGAACAAGGACATTCTGGTCAACATCAACGGCTCGCTGGTGCACAGGGACCAGGCGGGGGTTTCGCCATTCGATTCGGCGGTGCAGGGTGGCGACGCGGTGTGGGAGGGGCTGCGTGTCTATGGCGGGCGGATCTTCAAGCTGACGGAACACCTCGACCGGCTGCGGAACTCGGCCAAAGCGCTCGCCTTTGCACAGATCCCCTCCCATGAGCGGATCACAGACGAGATCCGCAAGACGCTGCGTGCGAACCACATGACCGACGGCGTTCACATCAGGCTGACGCTCACGCGGGGCGTGAAGGTGACGAGCGGGATGGACCCGAGACTGAACCAGTCCGGTCCGACGCTCATCGTGCTCGCCGAGCACAAGGCACCGGTCTACGACAAGGGCGGGCTGACACTCGCGACCGCGTCCGTGCGACGATTCGCGCCGGACATGATGGACCCGAAGATCCACCACTGCAACCTGATCCAGTCGATTCTGGCGAAGATCGAGGCAACGGCAGCGGGGGCGGATGATGCGATCATGCTCGACCCGCGCGGATTCATCGCGGAGACGAACGCGACGCACCTCTTCATCGTGACGAACACGAGGCGGGGCCCGCTGGTGGAGACGCCTCGGTGCGTGGCGTGCCCGGAGGGGATCACACGGGCGACGGTGCTGGAGTTGTGCGCGGCGAACGGGATCATGCACGCCGAGCGGGACATCTCGCTCGCGGAGCTGTACCGGGCCGACGAGGCGTTCTGCACGGGGACGATGGGCGAACTGGCGCCGGTGACGCGAGCGGACGGGAGGACGATCGGGGAAGGGAAGCCGGGGGCGATGACGGCGCGGCTGAGCGGGCTGTTCGGCGCGTTGACGGCGCGTGAGGGGACGCCGATCGCCTGAGACGGCGCGACATTCGGGCCACGCGGCTCGCGCGATTCTGGTGGAGCCGTGACGGGAACGGACCGGATCGGCATCAATGCGTGGGCCGGGCCATCGTGGGCTTGTGCTGGCTCCCCCACTGCCGCCAGCGCCCACGCCGGGCCACCGAGCACCGGAGGTGTGCGTATGTCCTTACCCGAGAGGTCGCGTCTGGAACTCACCGAGCCGCGCGTGCAAACGCCGACAGGTCGATCGAGGCGCGGCGGGGTATCACCGAAAGTCCTTCTGGCATCGGTGGTTGCGATCGCGGGCGTTGCGGCGGTCACATGGTCGATCTCTTCGATGCAGAGGCCCGCGAGGCGGCCCCGCGTCGTCATGGATCGGCCGGCGGATGCCCAGGGCGAGGGAGCGAGGATGACCTTCGGAGGGGGCAGCGGTCCTGCGACTGCTGGGGAGGGCGGAGCGCCGAAGATCAGCTTTGGAGGACCGGGTGGACCCGGCGGAGCGGGAAGCGGTGGGTCCGGCCGGATGGGGCTTCCGGCGCACATGCAACCGTTGCCGCTGGAGAACTACGAGTTCCCGAGGGTGAAAGAGGCATCGGACGTCCGCGGGCTGCTTGACCAGACGGGCGAGTCGATCTCGTCGACGCTCGGGAACGATGAGACGTTTGCCTGGATGTCGCTCTCGCAGCGCGACAGCCTGATCGACGCGGTGCGGCTTTCGGTGGAGCCGCTGGCGATCGGGACCGAGACCGACTTCGCCGGCGCGGTGGCACAGTTGAAGGGAAGGGACGAGGGAGACCCGCGTCCCTCGGCGCAGTTGTTCGAACGGCTCTCACCGGCGTTTGCCATGAGTTCGTTCGACGTCGGGAACCTGCGTGTGTCGGGGATCGACACGAGCGAGTCCTCGCCGTTCCCGCGGCGCGGGGGCGTGAGCGTGATGCAGCTCAGGACGCAGGACGACGACGGTCCGACGAACCGGCTGAGCATCATGTCGTTCGGTACGGACGAGGTGTTCCCGGACGTCTCGGACTACATGGGATCGAAGAAGCAGGCGGTGGAGGTGCGAGTGCCGGTTCGAACCAAGGGCTCGAGCGAGAAGAAGGGAGACCTCGATCTGTCGCTGGTCATGGTGTGGAACCAATCGGCGCAGGCGTGGCAGCCGGCGGACTACCGGCTGTTCGTGAGAAACGGCGAGGTCGGCTCGAGGTTGATGCCGGCCAGAGCGAGCGGCGTGAGCTTCGGATCGGGTGGCGGCTCGGGCGGCGATCCGTCGGGCAAGTGAGTTGGCGCGTGGGGGCGGCATCGGAAGGAGTCGGCGATGAGGTCTTGCGAACGAACGGATGGGCGTGGGTTCTCTCTGGTGGAGTTGCTGGTGTCGATCGGGATCATCGGGATCCTGCTCTCGCTGGTCTTGCCGGCGCTGGCGAACGCGCGAGCCGCAGCACGCGAGACGGTGGCGCTCTCGAACGCGCGAACGCTGGGGATGTCATTCCAGGCGTACACGGATCAGTTCAAGGCGTATCCATTCAGAACCCCGGGCACGCCTCCGGATGACTCGGGGGACTTTCCGCCGCTCCCGGGGGACCTGCTCGCGGTGCGTTGGTGGCCAGAGGGAACGCTCATTGCCACGAGTTCGGTGTGGTCGATGGGTCATCTGTGGCCCGGGGTGCTGTCCGCGGTCGCGCCGTGGCCCGAGCACTACGCGACGTGGGTCTCGCCCGGACGCGAGACCTCACTGCCCGAGCGGAGGGATCCTTTCGCGGACGACGACGATGAGGAGGACATGCCGTTCGGGGTCGTTTCCTGGAGATACAGCAACTCTTTCATCGGTGATCCGCGGCTGTGGCAGGACGGCGCGACGGCGGACTCAAAGTACCTGAGGGCGGTGCATCCGCACGAGGTGCAGTTCCCGGCGCAGAAGGTCCTGGCCTGGGACGCGGACATCACCTATGTGCCCAAAGAGCCGCGGATCGTCGAGGACCATTACGCGTGGGCGACGCCGATGCTCTTCGCCGACGGGCACGCGGCATCGCATGACCCGACGACGGCACGCGATTCTCGCCCGAACCCGCTGAACTTCGGCTCGCGGATCAGACTCCACAACACCGAGGCCGGTGTCCGGGGACTGGACTACTGAATCGCGACGGCCGGGTGTGTCAGGCGGCGGCCGCGGCGGTCTTGGCGCAGCCGGCGATGATGGTCATCGCGCGATCGACGTCGGCCTTGGACACGTCCAAATGCAGCACGGCGCGGATGCGATGCGGCGCAGTTGGAAGGACCCAGAGCCCCGCGCCCTTGAGCCGGTCACAGAACTGCGCGGCCGTGCCAAGAGCGGGATCGACGTCGAAGAAGACCATGTTGGTCTGCACGGCCTCCATATCGACCGAGATCCCGGGCATGTTGGCAAGGGCCGCGGCGAGCTTCTTTGCGGCGGCATGGTCCTCGGCGAGGCGATCGACGTGATGATCGAGAGCGTGGAGCGCGGCGGCGGCGAGGATACCGGACTGGCGCATGGTGCCGCCGAACATCTTGCGGAAACGATGAACGCGGGTGATGAGTTCCTTGCTGCCGGCGACGGCTGACCCGACGGGAGCGCCGAGTCCCTTGCTGAAGCAGCATGAGACCGTGTCGAAGGTACGAGCCCAGGTTCCAACGGGTATCCCGGTGGCGACAGAGGCGTTCCAGATTCGGGCGCCGTCGAGGTGGGCCCGCATTCCGAGTTCGTGCGCTTTGTTCGCGACGGACTCGGCCTGGGCGAGGGGCCAGATGGTGCCGCCGCCACGGTTGTTGGTGTTCTCCACGATGACGAGCTTGGACCATGAAAAGTGGTGGCTGCGCGGGCGGAATGCGGCCTCGACGTCGTGCGCCGTGAACAGGCCGTGGCGACCGCTGAGACCCTTGACCATGACGCCGGAGAGCGCCGCGGGCGAGCCGGTCTCGTAGTGGATGATGTGCCCGTTCTCGTGGCAGATGACCTCGTCGCCGGACTCGCAGTGGGCGCGGATGGCGGTCTGGTTGGCCATGGTGCCGCTGGGCACGAAGACGGCGGCTTCCTTGCCCATCATGGCGGCGATGCGCTCTTGGAGCTTGATGACGGTTGGGTCGTCGCCGAGCACGTCGTCGCCGAGCGGGGCCTCGATCATCGCCTGCTTCATCGCGTCGGTCGGGCGGGTCACGGTGTCGCTACGCATGTCGATGGGGCGGTCGGCGTGGGTGCTCATGGATGACTCATGCTTTCAGGGAAGGATGCGAATGGACGTTCGTGCGAACACGCGTTCGGTCGCGTCGGACGCGGGATCGGCTGAGTTTATGCGGTCTGCCAACGTGGCATCCCGAGCGAGAGATGTTGCAAGAGTTGCAGCGCCCAGGGGCTTCGGGGGTGGCTCTTGGGCAGAGCGCGGCGGACGCACGCTCTGGCATGAGGGTTGCATTTCTCAGTGCGTCGACGAAGCCCGTCGCCCGGGCCGGGCCTGAACTCGGCCGGAACGTTCACGACGATTCCTGCCATTCACTCTCGAAGGAGGCATGAACATGCGAACCCTGATCCGCCGCACACCAGTTGAGGTTCCCCAGTTCTCGTCGCTGCTGAGCCACGTGCTGAGCGATCCGTTCTTCGGAGGCCTTGCGTCGGTCGCGGATGACGAGGGGACGTTGGCGGTAGACGTTTCGGAGGATGACCAGAGCGTCTTCGTCCGTGCGTCGCTGCCGGGCTTTGCGAAGGAGGACGTGAGCATCGAGGTGCATGACAGCGTGCTCTCGATCAAGGCGGAGCACAGCGAGGAGAAGGAAGAGAAGAACGAGAAGTTCTACCGGCGTGAGAGGCGTTTCGGCTCGATGAGCCGGTCCATCGCGCTGCCGAGTCCGGTGCGCGAGGGGGAAGCGTCGGCGGAACTGAAGGACGGCGTGCTGACGGTGCGTATCCCGCGCGTTGCGGAGAAGACACCGAAGCGGATCTCGATCAACTGATCGGCCACTGCGATCGGAAGCCATGTGTCATCGGCGGCCCGGCTCAGGTGAGGCGGGCCGCCTGTGCGCGCGGGGCGGGCTCGGTGTCGAGGAGTGCGGCGAACTGGGCCCCGGTGAGGACGGGGAACTCGGTGCGTCCGGTCTTGAGCATGAGTTTGATGTAGGGGATGCACGTGCCGCAGCCCGTTCCACAGCCGGTGCGGGCCGCGAGCGCGTCGAGAGCCGGGCCGACCTCGGCCGCGATGCTCTTCAGTTCGCCGAATGTCACGTCGTGGCAGACACAGCGTGTGACGGGCATCGCGGGTTGCTCCTGTGCGTCTCGGAGAGGATTGCGAACCGGACGGATGGTGACTGGCCCGGCGGCGGAATCTGTCATCGGATTCGAGGCGATTGGGTCATCGGACGCATCATCGCCATTGTTTCCAGTCCGGGACATAAGCAGGGTCGTTTGTCGCTCCGATGGAGCCGACTCGATGGGAGCGGTGTGTGATCCAGCCGGGTTGTGCGGCGTGGGCGCGGGCAGAGCCGTCTGCCGCGGCGGAGTTGGCGACTCCGGAGAGGCCAGGGCCACGAGCGCCGTGGCGGAAGGAGGTGGTGGGATGGTCGTTGACGGCCCACTGTCCGTCGCCTTGATAGAGCATCGGAGGATCGAGCAGCGCGGTGCTTCGGCCGGGGCGATGAGGGCTTGTGGGAAGCAGCGTGTCACCGAAGACGAGCAGGTCGGTTGTGCGGTCGAGGTCGCTGAGACGTTTCCACGGCTGGTCTTCGATCGTGGCGCACCAACCGGGGGTCTTGCCCGGTGAGAGGTAGTAGCCGTTGTAACCGTACGTGCTCGTGAAGCGACGCTCCTCGGGAATGAGTGGATTTGCCTGAGGGACATAGGTCCCCATGGGCTGCGTCGGGCACTCGAACACGGAGCGGGCGCCGAGCGTTGCGTCGAGGTAGGGAGCAAGGAAGCCGGCACTGTGATCGATGCTGCCCGTGGTCGAGCCGTCGGAGCCCCACCAGAAGAGTCCGTCGCCGCTCCCGATGTCGGATGACTCGGTGTAGGCGAGTGGCATGACGCGATCGGCATGGTCGTGGGCGTAGAGCGTCCAGCCGGTGATGAGCTGTTTCTGGTTCGAGAGACACGCGACGGCACGAGCGGACTCGCGCGCGGCGCCGAGCGTCGGCACGAGGATGCCGATGAGTGCTGCGATGATGGAGATCGAGATGAGAAGTTCGACCAGCGTGAACGCGTGCGGGGCAGCGACGGGAGGGTTGGCTCTCATCGGCGTCCCCCCACTTGGCTCGGGCCGCTGACGTCGCGCTGCTCGTCTCGCCGGAGCTCGGTGATGAGCGCGTCACGGTCGGCGGCGTCGACGTCGCCGTCTCGGTCGACATCACGCGAACCCGCGACGGGGTGCGGACCCTCCCACGCGTGCAGATCTTCAACGTCGATCAGGCCATCGGCGTTGACATCGAGATCGGAGCCGAAGGCGTGCAGGCCGGAGGCACCGATGGTGTAGATCGTCGGTCCGATGACGGCGGGCGTGCTGCCCGCGCCGGCGAATGTGGCGAGCGTGAACGAAGGGGACGTCGGCGCGAGGTTGAGGTCAACGAGACGGAGGTGCGTACAAGGAGTCGCGGTGCCGGTGCCGGATGGAAGCGTGCCGACAAGAAGGCGTGTCGAGGAAGGCGCGGCGAGGGCGATGGGCTGGTGGGTCCAGCCGCCGATGGAGAGAAACTCGCCGGGGTCGCGCGAGCCGTTTGAGTTTGTGTCGGTCCACGTCGCAAGCGCCGAGTCCCAGAGCATGGTTGCGTGGGTGCCGTGGTCCTGGAAGAGCTGGATCGAGGGTGACGCACCGAAACCGCTGAGGCCGCCAGAGACGATGACGCGGCCGTCGTCGAGCACAATCGGCGTGGCATCGGTGCGATTGCACGGAACGGACCAGCGGAGCTCGCCGGTCGACGCCTCGAGTTTCACGAGATTCGCGGCCGACTGGCCGCCGCTGAAGGCGTAGGAGGCGGCGAAAATGCTGGCGTCCCTGATGGCGATGCCGCCGAAGAAGCCGAACGGTGATGAGTTCTCGAAGGTCCAGAGGGGAGGGTGCGCGGTCGTGGCACGGGCGTCGAACGCGAGGATGGAGCCGGCGGAGAACCCGAACTCCCCCACCGTCGTCACGAAGACTTGTCCGTTGGCGTAAGCGGGCGTGTTGCCCGATGTGCCGCCGATGATCACGGACCAGAGGATCTGTCCGGGCGTGAAGGGATTGAGTGCCGCGTCAAATCGATCGGCGTTGATGCAGTAGAGACGCCCGGACATGCCGAAGCCGTCCGCGTCGGTGATGAAGATGCGGCGCGGGGCATCGGGCGTGGTGAGAGGGGACGCGTTGACGATGCTCCGAGCGAGCGTCGCGGTCCAGAGCGACTGGCCCGTGAGAGCGTGGAACGCGGAGACCCTGTTTCCTGCGGCGACGATGATCGATGATCCGGACTCGTCGATGACGGGGGTGGACCAGGAGTCGGTGACCGGACTCGGAACGATGCCGCTCCAGAGGCAGAGACCATCGGCGCGACGGAAAGCAAAGAGGCGGCTGATGCCTCCGGAGCGACCGAGTGCGTAGACGCGATCGCGATCGGCGACGGGGCCGGACTGGCCGTTGAACGCGATGGATCGTCCGGCGTTGTCGGTGGAGGCGATCCAGAGCGGGCGGGCCAGATGCGTCGGCGCGACCTGCGCCATGCCGTCGGCGGGCGCGGAGAGCGCGTTGCGCGACTGGGCGCGTGCAAAGTGTGTCCACAGCGTCTGCGCGTGGGCGGGCGCATGGAGCAGGGACGTGCCGAGCCAGATCAGCGCCGCGCGTCCTGTGCTCGCGAGATGTTGCGTGCGAACAACACTCACACGCGCCGCCTCCGAGCGACGGCGATGCCCGCGAGCCCGAGCACCGCGACAACGCCCGGGGCCGGAACTGAGGAGACTCGGGAAACCGCGTCGATTTCGATGGAATTCGGGCCTGTGTTGCTGATGCGGATGAAGTTGACGACGGAGAGGCCGTACGCACCGATGTCGATGCCGGTGCCGCCTCCGGAGCCGTTGTACGCGTCGAGGACCTGCGAGTAGTTCATTCCGGTGAAATCGACGGAGGGATCGACCGGGAGGCGGAAGTTCGTCGGAATGCTGCCTCGCTCGGTGGCGAAGGGATCGAGGAGGTCGCTGTAGCCGACGGTGGGGACTGCGCCGTCCGGCGTGACACCGGTGGCGGCGACCCAGTGGATGCCATCGGCGGAGAGTTCGACAACGCCGCCCTCGGAGAAGATGCCGCCGACGATGCCGCTGGGGTAGTCGGCGTCGATGAACGATGCGTTGCCGAAGACGAGGATGTCGATGCCGAAATGATGGTGGGGATCATCACGAACCGGCGCACCGAATCCGAGGATGATGTGGCCGCCGGTGCCGATGGAGAGGACCTGGTCGTAGTTGAATGCGCCGTTGAAGGCGGTGACGGCCGAGGGGTAGAGGAACTCCGCGTTGTCGCCGGTGAATCGCGAGGGGCGACCGAGGGCGGAGGCGGGGTCGGTGTAGTTGAGCGATGGGTTGGAGCCGGGGTCGTAGACGAGCCAGTGCGTCGCGAACGGGGACGAGGCGTGCGCAGACCCGTTGCTCGCGATGATCGCGAGGACGGGCGGGAGGAAGTGTGGCCGAAGGATCATGTGAGTTCCGAACCGCGCCGCGCGGCGCTGAGCACGGTGAATCGCGCACCGTGACTCCCGACGGGAAAGGACCCGTGGCGTCTCGCGGGGGACCGGTTCTCAACGGAAAGATCGGCGCGGGAGCGAACGCCGAAGACCGCCGAGGCCCCAGTCGCGAGGGCCACACGACAAACAGTCGTCGGCAGGTCTTCCGGCTCGGGGCTTGCTCTGGTCCTGCCTTCCCGGCGTTCCCGCCAGTGGCTGCTCCGGATGGCTGCCCGGAGCGGTGGACCCGAGGATCATGCCCATTACGGCGGCGCGTCCGCGGTGGAATCTCACCACACTTCCCATTTTCACCCGTGCGGCACGTGTGTGACGCGCGGGCACCGACAACGAGGGCAGCGTAGCGGAACCCTCGAAGTCGGTCAATGTGAACCTTCGAGATTGGCGAGACTCTCACCCACGCATCGACTGGATGTCGCTCAGAACGTCGGCCTGATGGTCTGCGTGGTAACTGGAGCGGACGAGCGGGCCGGACTCGACGACCTTGAGTCCTCGGCGGAGCCCCTCGGCTTTGAACATGGCAAACTGGTCGGGTGTGACCCAGCGATCGATCGGGAGGTGGTTGCGTGTGGGCTGGAGATACTGCCCGATGGTGAGGATGTCGCACGCGTCGGTTGAGCCGTCGGCGCGGGTCACGCGGGTCTTTGCGAGCACGTCATCAATGAGCGCGACGACTTCATCATCGCGTTCGCCGATGCCGACCATGATCCCGGTCTTGGCGACCCCCCCCTGCTCCTTCACGCGCCGGAGGAGTTCGAGCGAGCGGTCGAACTTCGCGCTCGGGCGCACGGCGGGGTACATGCGCCGGATCGTCTCGAGATTGTGATTGATGATGTGTGGCCTGGCGTCGATGACCAACTGCAGCGCGGGCCAGTTGCCCTCGAAGTCCGGGATCAGGACTTCGATCGACATCTCGGGACAGGACTCGCGGGTGCGGATGATCGTCTCGGCCCAGATGCCGGCGCCGCCGTCGGCCAGTTCGTCGCGATTGACGCTGGTGATGACGACGTGCTTGAGCCCCATGAGGGCAAGTGAGTCGGCGACGCGTCGGGGCTCGTCCTTGTCGAGGGTGTTGGGGCGTCCGGTTTTGACGTTGCAGAAGCCGCACGCGCGGGTGCAGGTGTCGCCGAGGATCATGATGGTGGCGACGCCGCGGCTCCAGCACTCGCCCATGTTGGGGCATCCGGCCTCTTCGCAGACGGTGTGGAGGCGGTGGTCGTCCATGATCTGGCGCAGGCGCTGGTAGCCAGGACCACCGGGGACCTTTGCCTTGAGCCAGGCAGGCTTTTTCTTGAGTGCGAGTTGCTCGGGCGTCCCCGCCTGGTTGTTCAGGACCATGCCTGAGAGCGAGAGGACGGGGGGATCCACGGTGCGCAGGGGGTCGCCGCCAAGAGGACGAGCGTGGCGTGGACGTGATGGGGGAACTGGTGGAGAGCCGGTGGACACACGAGATGGTAGCGCAAAGAAGGAAGCGGCTCGGATGAGGCGATTGACGCCCAGCGCGTGGCCAGAAGAATGGCCATCGAGCAAGAACTGCGCGAGCGAGGCCGCGGGTCGTTCGGCGATGGGCGTCGGGGTTCAATCTGGGCGGTCCGGGTAAACAGCCACGTCCGAGAGAGACGATCTTCTGGTGCCGCTTCGCGGCGGAATCACATGCCCATGCACGAACAATCGCCCCAAACCGAACGTTTGACACCCGTGGATGGCCTGCTACGTTCAGGGTCCTCCAGGTGTGCCCTACGGAGGGGTGTGCCTCAGCACGGCGCGGGATTGAGTGGCAGGACCGCGTGTGTCGGGACGACGGGCATCTCTCGTCCTGAAGTACTTTGGGCCGCTTCTGAAGGAGCCAGGGCGTGAGCCGACTCCGTGGTCTTGGACCCTCTTCGTTGCCCGGTTCTCGCCGGGCCTGGTCGATCCTTGCCGCGTGCGGCCTGGGTCTTTCGCTGGTCACGCTCACGGCGTGTGAGACCGACTCGTTCATCGACCCGAGCGTCGTGGGTCGCTGGGAGCGGACGCCGACGACGGTGCCGATCCTTGAGCGGATCGCGGCGATCGAGGACGATGAGGGCGAGTTCGTCGAGTACACGGACCCGACTTCCGATGACCTGAAGGTCGATGCGTCGGACTATCGGATCGGTCCGGGCGACCAACTGGACATCGTGCTTTACGACATGATCGTGCCTCGCCAGCCCGACGGCTACCAGCGGGTTGTGGACGCACGCGGCTCGATCGAACTGCCTCAGTTGGGATCAATCCCGGTCAACGGGTTGACGGCGGAGGAAACGGTTCGTGCGATCCAGGATCGGATGCGGCCCTTCATTGGCAACCCGCTCGCGACCGTCAATGTGACAAATCCACGCCAGATGACTTTCCATGTCATCGGCGCCGTGCGCAATCCCGCGCCCTACTTCATGCCGACGAGCGAGTACCGGGTGCTCGAAGCGCTGACGGCGGCGGGAGGTTTCCCGGAAACCACGCCTTACGTCTACGTGATTCGTCAGGTTCCGCTCTCGCCCGAGGCGACGGCGGGTCCTCGTGCTGGCTCGGGAGCCCCTCCCGCGAGCTCGGGTCCTTCGGCCCCGATGTCGGGGGAAGACCTGCTTCAAGTGATCGACGAGCTGTCCGGCGAGAAGCCGAGTCCGGCTGAGAATCCTTCCGTGCTCTCTTCGGCGTGGAATCAGCCGGGCACGACGCCTCCGACACAGGGGGCCGAGCCGCCGATCGATCTTGTCGAGAACGCTGCGCCGGCCCCATCACAGCCGACGGCGCCCGCCCCCGGAGCCGGGAACTGGATGTACCTCGACAACCGCTGGGTGCAGGTGCGCACGGCGGGCGGCGGGGACGCGGTGTCGGGCACATCCGAGCCGCGCCTCGTGACGCAACGGGTGATCCGGATCCCGGTGAAGCCGCTGCTCTCGGGTGATGCGCGGTACAACATCATCATCCGAGCGGGCGACATTGTGCGTGTGCCGTCGCCCGAGACGGGCATTGTCTATCTGGCGGGTCAGGTGGCCCGTCCCGGCGTGTATCAGTTGCCGGATGTGGGCCGCCTGACGCTGATGCGGGCGATCGACGCGGGTGGCGGCCTTGGGCAGCTGGCGATCCCGGAGCGGGTCGACCTGACGCGAATGGTGGGCCCGGATCGCCAGGCGATGATCCGCCTGAACCTCCGCGCGATCAATGAGGGAACCCAGCCGGACGTGTTCCTCCGGGCTGACGACCGGATCAACGTGGGAACGAACTTCTGGGCGTTGCCCCTGGCGATCGTGCGGGGCGGCTTCCGGATGACGTACGGGTTCGGATTCCTTTTGGATCGCAACTTCGGAAACGACGTCTTTGGTCCTCCTCCGACGGACCGCGGCGGCGGCTTCTGATTTCTCGGGGCAAGTCGGGCGAGCGTTGCGATTGGCAGCGCCCGCCCTTGCTCCTGGGTTGAAACAGAGAACCCGTCCGGCGTGGATTCGTAGGAGAGCGGGGCGTTCGGGGTATCGAGACGGGCGCGAGCGACCATGGCAACAGCGCAGGCGACAGTAGCGGGACCCGGCGTGACGGATCGGCGGATCCTGGGCCTGCTCACGCCCTCGGGGCTTGCGATGTCGGCGATCGTGCTCGGCGCGTTCGTGCTGCTCTTCTATCGGTGGTTCATGTTCCAGCACCGCCACAGCTCGCGTGCGCTGGAGGACTGGGGCCATGCGTACATCATTCCGCTGATCAGCGTGTACCTCCTGCGACTCAAGCAGGACGAGCTGTCGCGGCTGACCCCGCGTGCGTTCTGGCCGGGGCTGGTCCCGATGCTGCTGGGCACCATGTCGTACTTCGCGTGCGTGGTGCTGGTGAAGAACCACATGCTGCAGGGCTTCTCGATCGTCCTGACGCTGTACGGCACGATGCTCCTGCTTCTTGGTCCGGCGATGATGCGAGTGATGTTCGTGCCGGTGGCGTATCTCGTCTTCGGGATCACGCTCTCCGAAGCGATCATGAACAACCTCACGTTCCGCATGCAGCTGATCGCCTCGCAGATGTCCGAGGTATCGCTGAGCATGCTGGCGCCGCTGATGGGCTTCAGCGTGCAGGGCAGCGGAAACTCGATCTCGATCATCACGGCGGAGGGCGCCGAGTATCCGCTGACGATCGCGGAGGCCTGCGCCGGGCTCCGGATGCTGATCGCGTTTCTCGCGCTCGGCGTCGCCGTGGCGCTGGTCGCGTGCCGGCACTGGTGGCAACGGTTAGGGCTGATTCTGCTCGCGGTGCCGGTCTCGCTGCTGATGAACGCGGTCCGCGTGACGGTTCTGGGTCTGCTGACGCTGGTGGACCCGGACCTTGCGGCGGGCGAGGCGCACACGCTCATCGGGACGCTCCTGCTGGTTCCGGCGCTGCTCATGTACATGGGCGTCGTGTGGATCATGCACCGGCTGGTGCGTGAGCCGGAAGGGGCGACGGCATGAGCGCGACATCCACTCGATCACCGCTGCTCCGCCCGGCGTTCCTCGTCGCGATCGGCGTGCTCGTCACCTCGGCGATGGGGATGACGGCGGGGATCCGCGCCTTCGACATCTACCTGGCGAAGCTCCCGGTCTATGCGCCCGAGGGCCGAACCCTGGGGAGCATCCCGACGGAGACGCCGAACTGGATCAAGGTCGGGAACGACCGGATCGAGTCCGCGGACGTGGTCGCCACGCTGGGAACGGACAACTACCTCTCACGCACCTATGCGGAGCGGAATCCGAAGGACCCGAAGAAGCCGCGTGTCGTCGAGCTTCACCTCGCGTACTACACGGGGATGATCGACACGGTGCCGCACGTGCCGGATCGCTGCTTCATCGGGGGCGGAATGTCTCAGGGGACGGACCCTGTGTATCCCGCGCTGAACCTCGACCGGACGCGCTGGTTCCAGGACCCGGACGTTGACGCGTCGGAGGCCGGTCGGATCTGGCGGGTTCGCCTGGCGGACGATCGAAACCTGACGTCGCGTCCGGGGCAGTCGGTGCGGCTGCCGCGTGATGCGGAGTCGCTGCGCATGCGGGTGATGGGATTCGACATGCCGGGCGGCGGGCGCGTGTTCGCGGGGTACTTCTTCATTGCGAATGGCGGGCACACCGACAACGCGCGGAATGTGCGTGCCTTGGCGTTCAATCTGACGGACGACTACGCTTACTATCTGAAGGTTCAGTTCACCGCGGACACCGAGAGCGCAGACGCGTTGGCGGAGGCGTCGAGCGAGCTTCTGAGTGAACTGATCGGCGAGATCATGCTGTGCGTGCCCGACTGGGTCGAGGTCCAGAGCGGGCGATATCCACCGGACAACCCGAGGCGTGCCGCGGCGATCGGCTCTCCGTGACGGATCGTCAGTGCGTCCCCCACTCCTCCCACTCCCGAGGGCTTCCTGATGGCTTCGCGTGTGAACACCAAGTTCCTTGTCATCCTCTCGCTGGCGTTGGCGCTGGTGGGCGGCGGCACCCTTTACGTCGCGTACACCGTTGTGATCAAGTCGGGCGACGACCTGATCAAGATGGGCGACAAGAAGATGGACGAGGCGGAGGCCGCGGCAGATGAGTTGACGCGCCAGCAGGCGTACAACGCGGCACAGTTCCTGTACTCGAAGGCGGTGTCGAAGGACAAGTCGAACACGGAGTACCTGGACCACTGGGGGAACGCGCTGTCGAAGTGGATCCCGGAGACGCAGACGCTCTACCGCAAGGCATTCGACCAGTCGATGCTGATCCGGCGCCAGAAGGCGATCCTGCTTCGGACGGACATTCCTGCGTTTCTTGACTACCTCACGATCCTGGAGCGGCAGGTGTCGCTCGGCGATCTTTCGCGAGACAGTCTCGAGTATGTGGTGACGGAGACAACGACGGCGCTGGGCTACTTCAGCGGCTCGTCCGGGGACGCGTTGCGCCGATTCCGCGGACGCGCGATCGTGGAGATGATCGACGCGAACTACGAGGTGACCGACGAGCGGCGTCAGATGGCCAGAGAGGACCTTGAGGCCGCGATGAGCGCCGATCCGAAGGACGGGGGGGCCGCGCTCTCCCTTGCCCGCTGGTTCCGCTCGGAGGCGCGTCGAGCGATCGCTCGGGGCGAGAATCAGAGCGCCCCCGCGCTGGAACAAGAGGGGATTGCGAGGCTTCGCAGCCATGTTGAGGCGAACCCGGGCGACGCAGCCGCCGCGATGGGATTGCTTCAGATCGAGATGGACAACGCGATCGTTGCCGCGGGGCGCGACCAGGGCGGATCGCTCGCCTCAACGCTCGCGAGCACGCGCGACGCGGTCGTGCCGCTGCGTCCGCGACTGGATGCGGTCTTCTCGGTGCTGATGGCGAAAGACCCGAAGGCGCTCGACATCCTGGAGCTGGCGCGTTTCCGCCTGCTTGAGTCGGTGCTGGGGGGCGACGGTTCGGGCGCGATGACGGACCAGCTGCTTGCCCGAGCGATTGAGGCGAAGCCGCTGGACGCAGACGTGCTGTCGATGCGTGCGAGGGTGAGCTTCGAGCGTCGCGACTTTGCGAGAGCGATCGAGGAGTACCAGCGGGTCGTGGACCTGAAGCCGATCCCGGTGAGTCTTGACGGGCTTCGTCAGCACTTCCGTCGCGTGGAGGCGATCTCGCAGCAGACGGAGGCGATCCTGGGCGTGTGGGAACTGGCCAAGGGCACGGAAGCAAAGAGCGCCGAGATCAACCGGGCGAAAGCGAAGCGGAACGAGTTGGCGGCCGAGCTGCCGGCGGAGGCGCCGGCGCTGATGCTCCTGGACGCCAAGCTGTCGATGGCGGAGGGGCGCGAGGCGGACGCGACGCGTCTGCTGCAGCAGTACAACGAGCGGACGCTGAACTCCGACGTCCAGGGGCTGTGGCTCCTGGGGCAGGTCACAACGCGGACGCAGCCGGGCGTGGCTCGCCAGCAGTTCGAGCGCGTACTGCAGCTCCAGCCGGTCAACGTTCCGGTGATGGTCGCGCTCGCGTCGGTCGAGGCGCAGTTGCAGAACCTCCCCCGCGCGATCGAGCTCTACAAGGCCGCGCTGAGCATCTCTCCCGACAACGAGGCGGCGCGGCGCGGACTGGAGCAGGCGGAGATCGCCAGCAACCTGAGGACTTCCTCGGACCCGGTGGTCCAGCTGGTGCTCGATGCGAGGCGCAAGGAGCTGGGGACGATGGACACCCCCGGCGATCGCGCGGGCGCGATCAGGATGCTGGAGGAGTCGCTGGAGAAGTACGACCTGGATATGCGGCTTGTCTCGGAGCTCTCGAGGATGTACCTCTCGACCGAGGATATGGCGAGCACGGCCAAGCTCATGGAGCGGGCGCTCGCGAAGCATCCGAACGAGACGTCTCTGAAGAACCTGCAGGCAGCCATGGCGACGGGAGATCCGATCGAGGCGACGATTTCGCTGATCGACCAGTCGGACGCCTCGCCTCGGGACAAGGCGATCACGAAGTACCGGGTGTACCGGACGAAGGGCATGACGGAGAAGGCCCGCGAGGTGCTCGCTGAAGCAGCGAGGGTCGCCCCCGATGACTCGACGGTGCTGGAGCTTCGCTTCGCGGACGCGCTCGAGCGAAAGGCGATCGAGGAGGCGCGTGGGCTTGCCGAGGTCGCGGCGCAGCGAAACGTGGACAGCGCCGGCGGCCTGACGTTCAAGGCGCGGATCGAGATGATGCAGGGGAGCGAGGCCGATGCGATCCGGACGCTGCAGCAGGCGGTGAACAGCGGCGGATCCCAGATCGGCGTGTTCCGTCTGCTCGGACGCCTCCTGATGAACCAGGGCCGGACGCAGGAGGGTGTGGCGGCGTATCGGCGTGGCCTTGACATGCGCCCTGACGATCTGGCGACGATCAACGAGCTCGTTGCGGCGCTGGTGCGTTCGAACGATCTCCTTGCCGCTCTGCAAGTGGCGCGTGACTCCGAGCGGTACGCCCGAGCCGATCCGATGTTCCAGGACATCTGGCTGAACCTGGAGGGCGCTGTGGGTGATCGGGCGCTGGCGCTCGACAAGCGACGGAAGATGGTTGAGCTGAACCCGACGAACCGCGCGGCGAAGATCGCCCTCGCGGCGATCCTGATCGAGACTGCCAACTGGGCCGAGGCGAGAAAGCTCCTCGACGAACTGCGATCCCAGGAGGACTCGCTCCAGTTGGTGGAGCTGGACGCGAAGTGGAACGCGGATCAGAACAATCTGGCCGGCGCGAGCACAGCGTTCGTGAACTACGTCACGGGGCTCGATCCCGCAACGCTGACCGCGGCACCGTACATCTCCTTCGGCAAGTTCATGCTTGCCCGCAACCAGCGTGAGATCGGGTTGAACGCGTTGAACCAGGCGCGTCCATTCCAGGATCCCAAGGTGCTCGAGGCCGACAAGGAGTACGCGGACGCACTCTTCATGGCGCGCGAGTACGAGAAGGCGGCAGAGGTGTACCGCACGATCGTGAGCGCGAACGCGGACACGGAGCAGAAGACGTACGAGCTGCGGCTCGTCGAGGCGATGCTGCGGCTGGAGAAGTGGGACGAGGCCGAGGCACAGCTTTCGGGATTCGATCCTCGGGCCGAATCGGACGCGGTGCTTCTGATGCTCCGCGCCGATGCCGCGAAGGGCAAGGGCGACCTTCGCCGCTGCCGCGAGCTGCTGGACAAGGCGGTGACGGCGTCACCTGACGACGCACTGGTGTATGTGGAGCGTGCGCAGGCGCGTGCGGACGATCCTCTGCTTGCCGGTCAGGCGATGCAGGACCTCGACCGTGCGTTGCAGCTTCGTCCTTCGCTGTGGCAGGCGCTTCGACTTCGAGCGTCGCTGCACGCGAAGGCGGGGCGAATGGACGAGGCGATTTCGGACCTGCGGCTGGCGGTCACATCGAATCCTTCGCTGAATGACCTTCGGTACGGCCTGATGCTCGAGTTGATCAATCGCGGGCGCACGAACGATGCCGCGGAGGTCGCCGAGGAGGGCCTGAAGCAGCGTCCGGGCGATCTGATGCTGATGCTGGGCGCCGGCCAGATCTTTGCGGAGCGCGACCTCTGGCCCCGTGCGGCGAGCTTCTACCGGCGGGCGTGGATGCAGGCACAGGACGTTTCAACGGCGCAGTTGTACGTCGAGTCGCTGCTGAACGCGACGCCTCCGGACCTGACCGAGGCCGCGAACGTGCTGACGCGGATGGGCGACCGTGTGAACACGGATCCGGCGCTGATCCTCGCACGGGCGGAGATCCTTGCCAAGCGTGGCCGCATGGACGACGCGCGTCGCGAGCTGACGGCGTCGTACGGGAACGTTCGCGACAACGCGCGCCTGGTGATGGCGTGGTACGCGGGCGCGAGGCGGATCCTGTCGAAGCCGGGCGAACTCGCGGCGTATCTGGAGCTTCTCGAGAAGGAGGTTCCCGATCCGTGGGTTACGTACATGCGCGGGCAGACGCTCTGCGAGAGCATCGGCACGGTATCGCAGGGCGTGGCGCTGCTGAGATCCGTGCAGCAGACGACGAACGTCACGCTGGGCGTGAACGCGCACCGGGGCGAGGGCACGGCGTTCTACAACCACCAGCAGTTCGACGAGGCGATCGCGGCGTGGAAGCGCGGGCTTGAGAAGTACCCGGACGACTGGGAGATGAACAACAACGTCGCGTTCGTGCTGTCGAAGAAGCTCGGCAGGGCCGAGGAGGCGGTGCCGTTCGCGGAGCGCGCGGCGAAGATGAACCCGAACGCGTCGGAGATCCAGGACACCCTGGGCGTCGTGTACACGATGACCAAGCAGTATGACCTGGCGGAGGCGGCCCTTCGGAAGGCGATGGACAACTCACGGGCCGGCTCGGACAGCCAGGTCATGATTCTCGTCCACCAGGGTTCGCTCGAAGTCGCGAGAGGGAACATGGAAGCCGCGAGGGCGAAGGCCAAGGAGGCCGAGGACCTCCTGAACGCGATGCCGAACGCGAGAGAGAGTCTCAGGAACGAGGTCGCGAGTCTTTTCGACGAGATCCGATAACCAACGCGGCTCACGGCGCCCCCTGCGCCGGCCGATAGCAGAGGTCCGAGAGCGCCGCCGGGCGCGGCCCTTCAACTCCGATGAACTGAGCAAGCCATGAGCACCGCCCCAACCACCCGTCCGTCGCTGCCGCCCGCTCCCCGACCCGGCCCGGCGCCGGCTCCCGCGCCCGCGACTCCATCGCTGGACCCGATCAAGCTGTTCCGGAAGTACCAGTGGGTGCTTGCGATCGCGAGCGTCGTGGGCATCGGCGTGGGCATCGCGCTGCATGTGGGACTTCTGAGGTACTACCCGACGTTCCGCGCGACGGCGACGTTCCTTTGCTACGGGCCTCAGACGAGCGCGGGCCAGATCCAGGGAACGGAGCAGGGCGCGAACCGCGACGAGTTTGATCGCTTCATGGCGACGCAGGCGCTGGTGATCAAGTCTGACACCGTGCTCCGCAGGTTCGTGGAGGACCCGCGACTTGAGCGCGAGGCGCCGAAGTGGACAAAGCAGTACTACGAGAACGGCAGGTTCAATCCCTCGCTGGCGATGGAGGGGATCAAGGATGCGCTGAAGGCGCGGGCGATCGCCGGCTCGCAGTTCATCGAGATGTCGATGGGCTGGCGGGACCGGAACGACGTCGCGGCGGTCGTCCGGCTGATGCGCGAGGCGTACCTCGGGCAGCTGAACGCGCAGGTCGGCTCTGCGTCCTCGAAGCAGAAGGAGTCGGTGTCGCAGACGATTCGCGACCTGAATCGCGACCTGGAACGCCTGCAGAGCACCAAGAAGCAGCTGATCACGGACGGTCGAATGGACTCCCTGGACCAGCGGTACAACGAGGCCCAGTCGGCGTTGACGCAGCTGAAGGAGAAGTCGGTCCAGGTGCGGCTCGATCTCGAGTCGGTTCGCGTGACGCTGGAGAACTACGAGGCGGAACTGAACTCGCCGTCCGGCGCCAACTACCCGGATGAGCTGCGCTCCCAGATCGACGTCGACCCCGTGATGAACGGCGCGAGGAACGCGTTGAGCTCGATGGAGAGCACGCTCAAGTCGCTCCAGCAGAGCGGATTCGGCCCTCAGCATCGCGAGATCGTGCTCCTCCGGGCGCAGATCGACGGACAGAAGGCGCAGATCGAACAGTTGAAGCAGCAGCTGCTCGCGGATCGATTCGCGGCCGTGATCGACGGCACCCGGAAGGCGAAGGCGGGGCTTGAGGCTCAGCTGCTCGACTCGGAGACGCAGGCCCAGCAGCTGCAGACGCGTCTGGTCGAGATCACCGGGCTGCAGACCCAGATCAAGGACCTTGACCAGCAGATCGAGCAGGTCATCGCGTCTCGCTCGACGGCGCAGGACACGCTGAACAACCTTCAGGGCATCGACCGCCTCGACACGGCGGCTCGCGTCGTGACGTATCAGACGGAGAGCGTGCCCGACCAGGTCGCGTTCCCGGTCATCTACATCACGCTGCCGCTCGGTTACATGCTCGTGGTCGGGCTCGTCGGGGCATGGATCTTCCTGCGCGAGCTGCTCGACCAGCGCGTCAAGGGCCCGGCGGACATCGCGATGATCCCGCGGACGAGACTGCTCGGGATGATCGCGTCCACAAGCGAGGACCCGGACGCCAAGTCCCCCGAGACCGTGTTCCGGGATGCTCCGACCTCGATCGTTTCGGAGAACTTCCGGCAGCTCAAGTCGCCTCTGGCCAAGCGGATGTCGAACGGATCGCACAAGACGCTTCTGGTGATCGGCGGGATGCCGGGATCGGGCGCGACGAGCATCGTGACCAACCTCTCGTTCGCGTACGCGTCGGCCGAGCAGCGGGTGCTGGTCATCGACGCCAACTTCAGGCGTCCGGCGATCCACAAGATCCTCGGCATGAACGAGGCACCGGGACTCTCGGATGTGCTCGCTCGGGCGAAGAGTCTGGGCGAGGCGATCCAGCCGGGGCGGAAGCCCGGCGAGCCGGACGTGCTGGCGGCGGGCACGGCGCAGCACCGCGTGTTCGAGCGTCTCGGCGCGAACGCGATGGCCGACGTGCTGAAAGAGGCCGGCGAGCGTTACGACCTCGTGCTGATCGACGTGGCGCCGGCGGTCGTTTCCGGCGACGGCCTGGCGATCGCGAATCGTGCGGACGCATCGATCTTCGTGGTGCGGGCGCTGTCGGAGAAGCGCGGTCTTGTCGCGCGTCTGAAGAATGAACTGTCGGAGTCGCGTGCCGAGTTCCTCGGCGTCGTGATCAACGGCGTGCGCTCTTCGGCCGGCGGCTACTTCAAGAAGAACATGCGCGCCACGCAGGAGTACAACCGTCGCGAAGGGGCTCCGGCCTGACGGGATGGATCAAACGCTCCGACGCGGAGCGGCAGACCGGAGAACGCGCGTGGCGGACGACGGCCAGACCACCGAGCCGAATACGCCGACTCGCCGCACGCTCGTCAGCGGCGGGAGCGGCTTTATTGGATCGCACCTCGTGCCGCTCCTGCTGGCACGGGGCGATCATGTGACGATCGTGGACAACCTCTCGACCGGGCGTCGGGCGAACACCCCCGCGGATCATGCGCGGCTTCGGTTCATCGAGGCGGACCTGCGCGATGCGCTGCGGGTGCTCGGGCCCGGGGAAAGGTTCGATGAGATCTACCACCTCGCGGCGGCGGTCGGCGTGTCACGCGTGCTCGAGGACCCGATCCTCGCGATCGAGACGAACGTTGAGCAGACTGCTGCGATTCTCCGATTCGCGGGCGAGCACGGTCCGAGGGGTGGGAACGCGAGAATCCTGATCGCGTCGAGTTCGGAGGTGTACGGGAAGTCGTCGAAGAGCCCATTCTCTGAGGATGACGACGTTCTCTATGGACCGACGACGGTTTCGCGATGGTCGTACGCGTGCACCAAGGCGATCGACGAGTATCTGGCGTTCGGGCACCACCGGATGCGCGGGCTTCCGGCGGTGGCGGTCAGGTTCTTCAACACCGTGGGCCCGAGGCAGGTGGGCGACTATGGGATGGTGCTGCCCCGATTCGTGGGCGCGGCGCTGGCGGGGGAGCCGCTGCGGGTCTTCGGCGACGGGGCCCAATCCCGGTGCTTCTGCGACGTGCGCGACGTGGTTGATGCGCTCCCCCGGTTGCTGGCGAGCGATGCCTGCATCGGGCGGGTGTTCAATGTGGGGTCGGATGAGCCGATCACCATCGCGGCGCTGGCGCGTCGGGTGGTGGATGTGCTCGGCTCGGGGTCGCCGATCGTCCACGAGCCGTACGCCGGGGCGTATCCTGAGGGATTCGAGGACCTGAGGCAGCGTCGCCCGGACCTGACACGTGTGCGCGCCGCGATCGGATTCTCGGCACGGATTCCGCTTGATCAGACCATCCGCGATATCGCGGCCTGGCTGAGGGAGGGTCGGACGTGATACCGGCACGGTCATTCGAGTCGTTGACGCCCGACCACCTCCCGCCGGGTGTGGTCTCTCGCATCCAGCAGATGGGAGATGAGATCTCCCGCCTCTCCTCTCAGCACAGAGACCTGTCGGCGGCCGCGGGGATCCTCCCGGACGCGCCGACCAGACTGGACGTGTTTCACGGGTACATCGCGGTTCTGGGTGTTGCGTTCCTCGTGACGCTGGTGACGACGCCGCTGATGAGGCGACTGGCCGTCAGGTACGGCATCGTGGACCGCCCGAGCGAGGCCAGGAAGATCCACAAGGCGCCGACGGCGTACATGGGTGGAGCGGCGGTGTATCTGGGCATCATGGCCGGCGTGCTGATCTCCTACATCGCCGTGGCGCTTCCGGGGCTGGTCGAGTTCCACCCGACCTCGCACTCGCAGGGGGACTCGCCGCTGGGCGTGCCGCCGTCGATTCTTCTGGGCCTGACGGTCATCATGATGGTCGGGCTCTCGGATGACATCCTGCACATCAGCCCGCACGTGAAGGTGGCCGGCCAGCTGCTCGCGGCGGCGGCGCTGGCGATCGACGACGTGGGCGTGCGCGTGGCCAAGAACATCATCGTTCCGATCGCCAAGACCCTGGGATTCCAGACCAGCACACTGGACGGCACGTCGATGGAGACGGTGCTGCTGTCGATCCCGATCCCCACGGAGATCCTGAGCACGGGGGCGATCCACATCGACATCGTGTACTGGGCGGGGACGGCGATCATCGCGCTGTTCGTGCTGGGTGCGTGCAACGCGTCGAACCTGATCGACGGGCTGGACGGGCTTCTGTCGGGCGTGACGGCGATCGCGAACGTCGGGCTCCTGATCGTGGCGCTGACGATGGCGGTGCTGGACGACGGCCCTCGCGATGCCCAGCGGATCGTGCTGTGCATGGCCGTGATCGGGGCGTGCCTGGGCTTCCTGCCTCACAACTTCAATCCGGCGACCATCTTCCTGGGCGACTGCGGCTCGCTGCTCTTGGGGTTCGCGACGATCGTGGTCATTCTCACGCTTGGCGACACGGGCAAGACCAATCTCGTGTTCGCGGGGCTGGTGATCTATTCGATCCCGATCATCGACACGTCGCTCGCGATCGTGAGGCGAAAGCTCGCCCGGAAGCGGATGAGCGATCCGGACTCGGACCACCTGCACCACATGCTCAAGCGAGCCCTCGGTGTCAAGGGCGCCGTGCTGACGCTGTACGCGATCGGCGCGTCGTTCGCCATCATCGGTATCGGGATGTCGCTCTGGCGGGCACGCGCGGCGTACCTCATCGCGCTGATCTACGCGTGCTTCATCGCGGTGATTGCGATCAAGATCGCGAGGAAGAAAATCATCGACGAGCAGGCCCGGAAGTACGACGAGAAGCTCGCAGCCGCGACCCGCGCGCAGCCCGCGGACGCCGGCCCCGCCGAGGGATCGGTCCCGCCGTCGGCCTGAGATCCGGCGCGAGGATCAGACCGCATCGCCGAGTATCCTGGCGCGGCGTGTCGGAGCGGAGCGGCCCTCCGGTCCCCGGAACGGGGCCACCGGCCGTCCTTCGGGCCGGCTCGCACGGTTCATGCCAAAAGCCGGACGAGGCGCCTCCGCGCAGCGAACGTCCCGGTCCAAACGGGGCCGATTCGCGGAGCCGGACCCTATACTGACCCGCCATGGAAGGACCCGCCCCGTCACGCCCTCAGGATGTGCCCACGCGACTCGTCGCCTTCATGAATCAGAAGGGCGGGGTCGGAAAGACCACCACGACGGTCAACCTCGCCGCGGCGTTCGCCAGGTCCGGCCGGAAGACGCTGGTCGTGGATCTCGATCCGCAGGCACATGCCACGCTGCATCTGGGCGTTGATCCGTCGGCGCTTTCGCGATCGGTCTATGACGTGCTTCTGGAGCCGGCGGCGGGTGTGCTTCCGTCGATCGTGAACGTGGGTCCGAATCTGGACCTGCTCCCGGCGCAGACCGATCTTGCGGGAGCGGAGGCCGAGTTGGCAGGGGTCGCGGATCGGAACCGGCGGCTCTCGGATGCGCTGGCGTTGTCCGGACGCACGCACGAGTTCGTGCTGTTCGATTGCCCGCCGTCGCTCGGGCTGCTCACGCTGAACGGGCTGGTTGCGGCACGTGAGGTCATCATTCCGATGCAGGCGCACTTTCTCGCGCTGCAGGGCGTAGGGAAGCTGCTGGAGACGGTCCGGCTTGTGGCATCGAGCATCAACGGGCGTCTCCGGGTGACTGGTGTCGTCTTGTGCGTCCACGACACGTCGAGCACGCACACGCAGGAGGTCGTGGCGGACATGGAGGGGTTCTTCGACCAGCAGCGCGACCAGGACGTGCCCTGGAGGCAGGCGCGTGTGATGCGGCCCGCGATCCGCAGGAACATCAAGCTGGCCGAATGTCCGTCGTTCGGCAAGACAATCTTCGACTACGCGCCGAATGCACCGGGAGCCGTCGACTATCGCGCGCTGGCGGACAACATGCTGCGTGAGTGGGACGCGATGCTCGTTCGCATCGGTGCTGCGTCGGGCGCGGGACCCGCCGAGGGCGAACGCCGTCCTGAGATCGTCACGCGCGTCTCGACTCCGACGCTTCCCTCGGAAACGCCTCCACCGTCCGGGGTCTCCGTGTGATTCCGACGGCCCGGTGGGCGGCGTTCTGGGTGTACGCGGGGCTGCTCTTCGTCGGGACGCACTGGCCTCGACTGGTCGTCGATTCACCGGTGCGTGGCACCGACAAGATCATCCATGCCGCAGTGTTTCTTCTCTGGACGGTCCTGCTGGCGTGGGCATCCGACGCGTGCCGAGGCGGGTGGCGATTGCGCACGGTGGGCGCTGTCGGGTGCGTGTATGCGCTCGTTGACGAGGGGCTGCAGGCCATACCGGCGCTTGGTCGAACGTGCAGCGCGGCGGACCTGCTGGCGAATCTGGTCGGCATCGGCGTTGCGATCGTGATTCTCGGCATCCGGTCTCGCGTCGTCGCTGGGCATCGAGCCACCGGATCCGATGCGCCTTGAGCATCGGAATGCCAGTGGGTCCGGCCGACGTGCTTCCCTGGGTCGCGGGCGGAGTCCGAGCCGCTTGGGGTGCGCCCCGAGCGGCTCCGATGTGGTAGTCTGGGACTGTGCAGGACGCACCCGATACATCGCCGACGCAGGCCCAAGGCCCATCAACCGGGCAGGGCGAGCGTTCGCCCGATCGGGTCGGCTCGATGGGGCGCGCCGTTCGGGTCTTCTCGATGCTCACGCTGCTCTCGCGGTTCGGCGGGCTGGCGCGTGACGCGATCACGGCTCGGATCTTCGGGGCGACGGCGATCGGTTCGGCGTTCGTGGCGGCGTTCGCGATTCCGAATCTGTTCCGGCGATTGTTGGGCGAGGGGGCGTTGGCCGCGGCGTTTCTTCCGATCTATACGCGCCTGGATCGTGACGATCCGGCGCGTGCTCGCGAGTTCGCGGCGATCGTGCTGGCGCGTCTTGCTGTCACCACGGGGCTGATCACGATCGTGGTCGAAGCGGCCCTTCTTCTCGTGCTGGCGCTGGACGGGAACGACGCCGAGCGAGCGTTCTCGGTGCGGCTGATCATGGTGATGTTCCCGTTCATGCCGCTGGTTTGCCTGGCGGCGATCCTTGGGGCGATGCTCCAAGCGCAGGGACGATTCGGGCCTTCTGCCGGGATGCCGATCCTGCTGAATGTGTTCACGATTGCCGCGGCGGCGCCGTTCCTGTTCGTGAAGGGCTGGACGACGTCCGGGGCGGCGTACGCGATCGGCATTGCGACCGTTCTCTCGGGGATCGCGCAGGTCGCGTGGGGCGTGAGGGCCCTGGGACGTCATCTTTCGATGCGCGCGAGGGGGGATGGTGCGCGGGCGCATGTCCGTGAGATGATGGGCAAGTTCATCCCGGTGGTGATCGGCCTGGGCACCCTGCAGATCAGCTCGTTTCTCGACACGCTCATCGCGATGTGGCCGAACTGGGTTGGGCCGACGATGTTCGGCCGGGCGTGCCCGCTGGATGAATCGAGCAACTCGATCCTCGGATACGCGCAGCGGCTCTATCAGTTCCCGCTCGGCGTCTTCGGCGTGGCGGTCGCCACGGCCGTCTTTCCGATGCTCTCGAGAGCCGAGGGGAACGCGAGCGCGTTCGCAACGACGCTCAGGCGTGGCCTTCGGCTTTCGCTGTTCATCGGCCTGCCGGCCAGCGTCGGGCTTATTCTGGTGCGCGAGCCGCTGACACTGGTGGTGTACGGGGGCGGGTCGCGGGGATTCGATCCCGGCGCGGTCGTCAGGGCGGGGGCGGTGCTGGCCGGGTACGCGCCGGCGATCTGGGCATTCTCGGTGAACCAGGTGTGGACGCGGGCGTTCTACGCCGCGGGGGACACGAGGACGCCGATGCGTGTGGCGATCGCGATGGTCGGCGTGAATCTCGTGATGAACATGGCGCTGATCTGGTGGCTTCGCGAGGCGGGTCTGGCGTGGGCGACCAGCGTGTGTGCGGTGGCGCAGTGCGGGATCCTTGCGGTGCTGATGCGGACGCGTCTTGGTCTGCCGCCCATCGATCGGGCGACCGCACTCGGATGCGCTCGGCTTGCGATCATGACGCTGGTGATGGGCGTTGCGGTCTGGGGCGTGCTCCGACTGCTTCCGGACGGGGATGGGTGGACGATTGGGCTGGTGCGCCTGTTGGTCGGAACCGGCACCGGGATCGGGGTGTATGTGGGGCTTTGCTGGACTCTGGCGGCCCCGGAGCTTCGGTGGCTCATGGAGCGGGATCGATCGGCTCGCGGATCGGAAGCGTCCGCGTCCGGGCCGATGGCCGAATAGCATGGTGCTGGCGTGAGAGCGGCCCTCACACGCAATACAACGGAAGGAAGGGTCATGAAGAACGCAACGGGTACGGCGACGAATCGAACGGTGGCGATCGGCGTGGCGGCGGCATTCGTGGCGGCGGCCATGCTTCTCTCGGGCTGCAACACCGTGAAGGGGGTCGGGAAGGACATCGAGACAGCGGGCGACAAGACCCAGAAGGCGATCAACAACGAGTGAAGCCGATCGACCTTGGATCCAAGGCCATCGCGATCACCGGAGCGAGCGCGGGTATCGGGCTGGCGACGGCGCGGGCGTGCGCTCGCGCCGGCATGGCGGTTGCGATCGGCGCGCGGCGACTCGACCGGCTGGAGGAGATCGCGCGAGAGATTCGCTCCGGCGGAGGAAGGGCGGTTGCGATCGAGTGCGACGTCTCGGATGAGGCGTCTTGCCGCGCATTCGTGTCAACATCAGCTGAGGCATTCGGATCATTGCACGCGGTCTTCGCGAACGCGGGATACGGCGTGGAGGTCCCGACGCTTGAAATGAGCGACGAGGCATGGGAGCGGATGCTCCGCACGAACTTCTGGGGAACCCTGTGGATCGTGCGAGCGGCTGTCGCGCAGATGCGGACGCAGACCCGCCCCGCGCAGGGCTTGGCGGGGCATGTGCTTGTGTGTTCGAGCTGCCTCTCCAAGATCGGGGCGCCGTATCACGCCGCGTACTCGGCGAGCAAGGCGTGCCAGGACCACCTGTCTCGCGCGCTGCGGCATGAGCTCGTGTCCGACGGGATCTATGTGTCCAGCGTCCATCCTGTCGGCACGCGTACGGAGTTCTTCGACGAGCTCGAGCGCAGAAGCCCGGCGTCGCTCGGGCTCTCAAGCGGCAACACGTCGCTGCAGTCACCCGATCGCGTCGCCGGGGCGATCGTGCGGTGCCTCCGACGGCCCAGCGGCGAGGTCTGGACAAGCACCATGACCCGGCTCGCCCTCGGGCTTGGCACCGCGTTCCCTGGCTTGGCGGACCGGGGCGTGGCGAGGTACATGCGCTCGCACCTGCGGCGCGCTGTCGGGGGTCAGACGGACGGGCATCGATCATCGCATGAGTCTTGAGAGCAGGACCACGGCGTGAACCTCAATGGCCCTTCCCTCACCGACAGCGTCGACGCGTTCGTGCGTCTTGCCCTTGACATTGACCCTCGAGCCGTCGATGCCGAGCAGGGTCGCGATGTTCGCCCGGATGGCCTCCTTGTGGGGAGAGAGCCGGGGACGTTCCAGGATGACGGTTGCATCGAGGTTTGTGACGCACCAACCGAGCGAGCGAGCGGTTTGCATGGCATGGATCAGGAATCGCGACGAGTCCGCGCCGGCGTTCGCGGGATCGTTGTCGGGGAAGGACTGTCCGATATCGGGCAGCCCGAGAGCCCCCAGGATTGCGTCCGTGACCGCATGGAGCAGGGCATCTCCATCGGAATGGGCGACGGGGCCGCTCGTGTGCGGGATCGCGATCCCTCCGAGGATGAGCGGTCGACCCGCTCCAGCCGGGGTGATGGGTTCCAGCCGGTGCAGGTCATATCCGTGGCCGATGCGAACCGACGGCTCGGCGTCATTCGTACGGTCGCGGAGTTGGGAAGGTCCTTCAGGCACGCCCCGAAGTCTACCGATAACCCAGCGGGGCCTACGCTGGTCCCTGGTTCGTTTGCGGCGCGGCCGCTTGCCGCCCGCCTGGAGACGTGGAATGAGGTATCACGGCCGATCGGCAGGACTTGCGCTGGCATTGGTGGTCGCCGCGGCCATCACGGGTTGCGAGGGAGTTCCCGGCAACTTCCCAGGGGGCACCCACGCCTCAATCGACAAGTTCGTCTACCCGAGCACTTCTGAGTTGCCTCAGACAGTGGCCATCGTGGACACTCGAACAGGCGAGACGGTCTGGTCCAAGGACATTCCGGTTGGTCGGCAGCTTGTGATCCGCTTCTACGCGGAGAGGACCGATGACCCGGCCTTTCCCGATCGAATGGACTGGCAGTTGATGCAGCAGCGTCAGGGCGGGGCGACGCTCTCGAACCATGTCTATGTGCCGCCGGCAAACGCCAGACGCATCGAGACGTCTTTCCGAGCACCTGGCGAGATGCCTGACGCCGCGGCCGCAGAGTCAGCCCCCGCGCCTGCGGCCGAGTCGACGCCGACCGAGGCCGCACTGCCGCCACTGTCCGAACAGGATCCGATCGACACGGCCCCAACAGACGCGCCCGAACCCGGCGCCGGAGCGACTCCGGATACACCTCCGACGCCGCCTGCTGAGCCCAAGCCTTCGGATACTCCGCCGGTCGATATCCCGGAACGGGGCTGAGCGACCGCGTCACCTCGCGTGGAATCACGCGTTGGTGCGGCTGAAACACGGTAGACTCCGAGCATGCGAGGTGCCATTGGACCGATCAGGTCCGGGCTGGGCTTTACTCTGATCGAGGCGTTGGTCTCGATCTCGATCATTGCGCTCTTGATTTCGATGCTGCTGCCGGCGCTCGCGAAAGCCCGTGACGCGGGGCGTGCCGCGGTATGCCTGTCGAATCTGAAGCAACTCGGCGGGGCGGCAACTCTCTACGCGAACGCGAACGAGGGGTTTGTGCCGCGTGAGGGCGTGGACAATCCTTCGCGTGAGCGTCCTCCCTGGGCGGTGGCGCTGCGACCGTACATCGATTCGAGTGTTTCTCCCGACGAGGATCCGGACGATCTCTTCGCGGGCGCGCCGTACTACCGGGATCCGAGCCGCCCGAAGGACAGGCATGTCTTGCACTACTTGACGAATGCGATGCCGTTCAAGGAGCCGGGGGTTCCGGACCCGACGGCGGCTTTGAACTGGAAGAAGCGCCGCGGACCGACCAAGCCCGAGCGAGTCATCAACCCTTCGGGGGTGGTCTACATGACGGACTACTTTGATGATCCAGACGGCAAGCGGGCGTCGGAGATCTACGCGGGGGCGCTGTCGGACATGAACGTCGCGCAGTGGTACGACCTCTGGCTGGGCTCACACGTGAACGGCGGTCCCACATCGCGAAGGATCGAACCGAAGCGGCATGGCACGGGGTGCAACGTGCTGTTCTTTGACATGCACGCCTCGCAGGTAAGCGCGGCAGAGGTCCGGGAGATCCGGCTGTGGGACGACGGTCTGAAGCTGCTGCGATAGGTCGGGTGTGTGCGGCTACGGCAAGGGGGCTCGCCATCGATCCGGGATGGGTTGCCGCCCGATGGTCGTGGAGCCGGCAGAGCCGTCGTAGTTCGCGTGGTTGGTGGCGTTGCCTCCGTGGATCGTCGCGAGTCTTTCGGTGACGTGCGCCGCCTGGCGGAAGTCGAGGACGCTGGCTGTGCGTGTTGGAGGGGGCGAGCCGGGCGAGGGCGACTGTGGAAGAGAATCGACCAGGATGGGACCGGCGCGCGCAGCGTCTACGAGGAAGTAGCGGACGTGGGCCTGCTCGGCGTCGTAGTTGTCGGGGTCGTCGCAGCGCAGGGGGTCGGACGGATCTCTGGCGTGCCCCGTGGCGTTCATGGCGTACGCGCGGGTGATCGATTCGCCTGAGCGGGCGCGAGTCGTGGGACAGACAAGAACCGTTGCCTCGGCGTACATCTCCGCACCGGTTCCCGCTCGTCCGGCCCCGTCGAGGACGACGAGGGCCCAGTTGGGGATCGCCGCGTAGGGCACGCCGAGAGCCGGCCCCACCGATCGATGATCGTCTGCGTAGAGGGCGCAGATCAATGCGGCCTGCTTCAGGTTCGAGAGGCATCGCGCCGACCTGCCGGACTCGCGGGCACCGGCGAGCGTGGGGATGAGCACGGCGACAAGCACCGCCATGATGGCGACCACGACCAGCATCTCGATCAGCGTGAACCCGCGGCGGCTCATGTCAGAGAGCGTACAGCCGAGCGGGCGCTGCGTGGCAACTCTGGGACAGAATGAAAGGGGCGGATCCGATCTGGATCCGCCCCGGTTGATCGGGATTGGACATGTGGCTCGGCGCGTCAGGAGATGCGGCTGAGAGGCGTCAGGAGGCCGAGAGGCGCGCCGGACTGGCTGTATCCGCCACCGAGGAAGAGATCGTAGTGGGTGAACTGCACGCCGAACTGGGTCGGCGCCGAGAGATCGATGGAGAAGTAGTTGAGGTTGGTCGTGCGGTCGAGGATCTCGGGACGTTCGTGCAGGTTAACCTGCGCGAAGCCCTGGGCGTTGATCGGGACGGTGAACGTCGAGACCTCGCCGGTGGTGAACAGCAGTCGAACCGTGATGGTGTTGGACCTTGAAGCCGGGTTGTAGAAGGAGAGGGTCTCGAAGTAGTTGACGCCCGCCGAGGTCTTGTTGATGAATGCGTCGCCGAAGAAGTAGCGTGTGCCGACGTCTGTGAAGGCGGGAGCCGCGTTGGCTTCGCCCTTCTGGTACTCGGCGGCAAGCACGACGATCGCGTAGGTCGAGCGATAGACGAGTCCGATGGCCTGATCGGCGATGAGGCCGAGCGCCTCGGCGGAGAAGACGAGCGTCGACCGAGCCGGGATGTCGATGCTCCGTGAGAGCGTGGGGAGCGAAGCGTTGACGTATTGGCCGGTGATGACCACCGTGGTCGGCAGATCACCGGGGTTGTAGAGGGCGACTTCGGAAGAGACGCCCGAGCCGTTGGTGAGCGTCGGGATGGCACCGACGGTGCTTCCCTGGCCGGTCTGGCCGAGAACGCCGTATGCACCGCCCCTCGCCACGTCGTAGTGGGCAAGGCCGGCGACGACGCCGATGAACGCGGCGTCGTTGGCGCTGCTCGTGGCGCGAGAGGTGAGCGTGACACCGAAGACGCCGACTGGCAGGGCGCTCGTCGCGCCGATGTTCCAGCCGCCGCGTCGATTGGCGCCGACGACCTTCGTGAGAACGACGGTGCCCGTCGAGGTGTGGGCCGTCAGTGTGAGCGTGACGTCGAATGGATTGGGGTTGTAGACCGTGAGCGCATCGGCGACGTTTCCGGGGTTGCGCTCGACTCTTGCGAAGGTCCAGGTGCCAGACGGCGCATCCGTGAACGAGTCGCCGGTGCTCTGCTCGAAGTCGTAGTGCGCGAGCGTGGCTCCGAGCGGCGCGTCGGACTCGATGACGATCGAGTACGGGACGCCCCTGCGGACGCCAGCGGCCCCGAGAGAGCCGTTGCTGATGGTGACGCCGCCACGCCTGCCGGCACCGATCGTGCCGGACCTGACGACGGTTTCGAGTCCGTCGTTGTACCGAAGGATGACGGTGTAGTTCGCGTCGACGGTACCGCCGTTCGAGATGGAGACGACTTCTCGGATCCGGTTGTTAGAGAACCCCTCCGGGTAATAGAGGGCGTACATCTCGGGCGATGCGTCGATCTTGAGCGTGTAGGCGCCCGTGCCCGTGCCGATGCCGTCAACGATGATCCAGAACTCCTGGCCCTCGGAGACGAGCGATCGCGGGACGACGACGCTCGACGCAACGCCCGGCAGGCCGCCGGCGTCGAAGGCGATCTGCGACGAGACGAGCTCGTTCGCTGCGTTGAGCACCGTGAGCGAGAGTGAGAGGCGCGAGCCGAGCGGCGTGAGGAGCTGGACGTAGATGTCGCCCTTGGCCGGCGCGACGAAGCGATAGAGGTCCCGCTCGTTGGCGACGGAGATGGACGAGTTGATGGTCGCGTCGGCGCGTCCGTCGAGTGTGACCTCGATGGGATTCTCGAAGTCGACGACGCTGGGATCGGGGGGCGGCGGCGCGACGCCGGGAGGACCATTGAGCGACAGCGCGTACTGCCCGGTGGCGACGGTGTTGATGTCGACCGGCGTGATCGCGGAGACGAGGACGTAGAACTGCTGCCCCGCCGCGGTCGCGGGGATGTTGAGCGTGACGGTCTGGAGGCCGGTCGACGCGGACGAATCGAGGCCGCCGATGAGCGTGCCCGAGGCGTCGAAGACCCTCACACGGGGGCCGATGCCGACGGCGGTGTCGCTGTACGGCGTCACGGTCAGGACGATGGTCCCGGAGGCGACGCTGAAGAAGGTGAAGAGGTCGGTGTCGTTGGCGGGGGAGATGAGCGGATTGGCCGGGTCGCCGAAGGACGTGCCGCCGATGCCGCCGTCACCGGTCGACGCGGCAAGCGTGATGAGCGTTGCGCGATCGAACTCGCCGATGTTGGGATGGTCGTCGATCGCGGGAGCGACAAGGGCGATGCTGTAGGCGCCGGTGGCCTCGGAGGAGCCCGCGCTTGGGGACGCATCGACGAGGATGTAGTACGACTTCCCGCGGAGGGTGTCGAACGTCACGTCGGTGGGATTCAGGTCCTGGTTGGACGCCACCAGCGTGAAGGTGTCGTCGAAGATCCGGACGCGCTGGAGGAGTGAACTGGATCCGCCGACGCTGACGTTGACAGTGGATGTGCCGCTGGCCGGCGAGACGAAGTAGAACAGGTCGGAATCGCCGTCGAGTTCGATGATGCCGGAGGCCTCGGCCTGACCGGTCGCGGAATCGGGGTCGATCGCGCTTGCGAGCGGGAACTCGTCGACGTCGGCGTGGTCGTCGGACGGCGGGAAGGAGATGTCGAGGTTGTAGTTGCCCGCGTCGAGGTTGCCGTTCGCGCCGCGAACGAGGATGTAGTAGGTGTTGTACGTGTTGCCGCTGGCTCCGCTGGTGCGAGGGCTGTTGACGCCGATCACCAGGCGGGAGTTGAGGTTGGAGCCGCTGATGTTGTCGTTGAGTCCGATGCGGCGGATGAAGGGGTTGCCGACCGGATCCTCCGCGACCTCGTAGACCTCGAGCACGGGGTTGAGGGTCGTGCTGGTCGCGGTGAGGTTGATAGTGAAGGTCTGCGAGGTGAAGGCCTCGAAGCTGAACAGGTCCGAGTCGCCGATCTCCTCGATGGAGCCGGAGACGGAGCCGCCGCCGAGGAAGTCCTGGAGCGGGAAGGCGTGGGCATTGCCGAAATCGCCCTTGTCGGCGAAGTCGTCCGGATACGCGAGGTCGCTGACGGTGAGCGTGTACGCGCCCGTGTTGATGCTGTCCTGGAAGACCTGCACGTCGTAGGCCTGACCGTTCACCACGGGGAACGTGATCGTGATCACTCCGGTGCTGGTCGCACGGCCCGCAGCGAGAAGCTGTCCATCAATGGTGTTGACCTCGACGCGCGGCACGACGAGGTTGCCGACCTCTGAGGTGCGTGCGACGGTGAGGGTGGCGAGGCCCGTCTTCGTGGCGCGGAAGATGAAGAGGTCCGCATCGCCCGTGGTGTTGATCACGCCGCCGATCGAGCCGCTCCCCGTGACATGGTCCATCGGGATGACCGTGTTGACCGTGGGCCGGGGCGTGCCGTCGGCAAGCTGTCCGAGGAAGTCCGGGTGGTCGTCCTGGAGCGAGGAATAGGCGCCAGGCAGGTTCTGGGGGTTTCCGCTGCCGTTGATCAGGAGCTCATAGGAGCCGGCGACCTGGGTCCAATCGATCTCGGAGTTGGCGGCGAGCACCCGATCGCCCGCGTTAGCGGGCGCGCCGTTCTTGTAACGCTGGCCGTTCTTGTAACGCTGGCCGTTCTCGACCTGGATGTAGTACGTCTCGCCCTCAACGACATTGAAGACGACGCGGGCGTCTCGGCGATGGAATGTGAAGCGAGTGAACGGATTCTCGACATCGCCGGCGAGCGGCTGGATGACGCCGAAGTTCTCGATGGTCCGATCCACGTCGCCGCTGAGAGCGAGGTTGTCGTCGTTGTACGCGATCTGCTCACGATCGTTGTTGAAGATCCGCAGGGCGCTGTCGAGGATGCTGTTGTAGAACTCGTTGAAGGCCTCGTCGACCACGACCTCGGGGGGATCGGCGGGATCGGGGAAGACCTCGGCGTTGAAGTAGTTGAGGATGTTCTGGTGGTGGGCGTTGGCGAGCGAGGTCGTGTTGATCCTGATCTCGAAGGTGCCGGAGTACGGCGCCGTGAAGCTGTACATGTCGGCGTCGTTGAAGTCCGACAGGCTCGGCAGGCGCGTCTGGCGGTACTCGTCGAACCAGTAGCCGTTCTCGGCGGTGCCGTCGACGAAGAAGCGTGAGTCGTTGAGGCCCCAGCCATAGACGCTGAGATTGGCGGCGATGACGATGGGGAACGCGTTCAGGACGGGGCTGTACATCCGGTTGTCACCGGTGGCGCCGCTGGGCGTGATGTTGACCGGCCCTTCGAAATCGTCCGACGGAGCAAGATCAAAGTCCTGGTAGAAGACGCCGCCGTCTGTGTTGAGGGCATCAACTTCAACGACGACAGAGAACTCGCCGACGCCCGTGCCGTTCACAACGATGTAGTAGGGCTGTCCGGCCCAGACCGAGATGCCGTTGACGTTCTGTCCGAGCAGCCCGGAGAGCTGCGCGATGGCCCCCGGATCCGCCTGGGCGGGGTCGTACATGCCCGAGATGCCCTGATCGGGGATCGTCGCGTTGGTGTTCGAATACACCATGACGAAGGCGCCGACACCCTCGACACCCGCGGACGGGTCGAATCGCCAGACTTCCATCGACGTATTGAGGAAGCCGGGACCCGGGCTGACCGCGATCTGGACTCGCGTGTTCGGGCGCAGAGAGATGCCCTCCGCTTCGTCCTCCATCCAGATCGTCGAATCGACGAAGTCAACCTGGCCCGGATACTGGCCGAGCATGTCGCGGGGCGGCACGAAGACGAAGACGTCCGTGTCGCCTGCGGTCGCGATGCGTCCGCTGCCGACAGCCGCGATCTTGTGCTCGATCGTGGTGACGTTCTGGTATGGCGTGCCCCACTGGAGCGGCGAGGCGTTGAGGAAGTCGCCGCGATCGGCGTGGTCGTCCGTGCCGTCGACGGCATCGACGGTTGCATTGGCTGCGACAAGGATTGCGTACGTGGTGCCCGCCACGGGCGGGGTCGAGGAGAACCCGTCGAAGAGGATGAAGTATCGCTCGCCACCGGTGAGGTTGAGCTGGATCTCGCTGTTGACGCCGGCGGAGTTGTCGTTGAAGGCGAGCTGCGTGCCGCTGCTGTTGAACAGACGGATCGCCGGATCTTCGACGGGAGTGAAGCCGACGCCGAGTGCCTGGATCACCGCGCGGCCGGAGGCAACGGCGGTGAAGCTGTACACGTGCCCCTGGGACGACAGGGCGCCGCCCGTGTTTCCCTGCCTGGTGAGCGGGTCGAGCGCGATGTTGGTGCTGGAGAACTGGGAGTGGAGAGAGTAGTTGCCGCTGGCCGGGCGTCCGGATGCGAACTCGTCGCTGCGCACGCGGACGTAGTAGACGGAGCTTGGCGCGGCCTTGAACCACGCGGCGGCGTTGCTGTCGATGCCGGTGTTGCTGTCGGTTCGGAAGAGGGTGCCTTGCGCGTCGAAGATCTCGATTCTCGTGTCGAGCGTCCCCGCGTCTGCTTCGGCGTTGAGGAACGCGAGCGAATCGAACGCGGCGTTCGAGGTCGTGGCAATGCGGTAAACGTGGTCGGCGCCGCGGCGGGGCAGGTTCCCGTTGGTGATGACCTCTCCGCCGGTGTCTGTCGGGGTGATGCCCGTCGCAAGGGTGTCGACGCGGAGGGTGTAGTTCCCGATGGTCGAGGACTCGCCCCGCACGCGGATGTAGTAGGTGGTGGTTGAGGTCGGCGAAACGAATCCGACCCACGCGTCGGTCGGGGTTCCGGCCGTGAGGGTGCCGTTGCCCGTGGCAGAGAGGGTGGCGCCATTGGCGCCGACAGCCGGAACAGCGAAGCCCGGCGTGGCGGTGCTCTCGACGTACAGGTCCACCCGAGTGTTGAGCGAGCTGCCGGCGGATGTCATCGCGTCGGCGAGAACAGTGACGAAGTTCGACGACGTGGTCTGGAAGCTGAACCAGCCCTCGTCCGAGGTGGAGTCGATCGTGTCGGCAAGGTTGACGACGCCGCTAACGAGGGTGAGCGCGGTCGCGGTGCTCGTGTCAGGGAACGCGAGCATCTGCCTTCGTTCGAGGTGCTCGATCGAGGGCACGCTGCCGGCGGTCCTCGCCAGTTGCGCCGCTCCGCTCGTGCCCGAGATCCGACGACCGATCGCTGCACGGATTCTGCCAAAGTTCATGCCCGGCTCCATCTGCCTCGCGGCGACACGCCCGCCCTGCCCGAAGGAAGCGACACCCAACGCGGCCTCACGCCCCCACGCGGCCACACTGTGCGTCGTGCCCGGCGATCGAGTGACCCCTGCGCGGTCCTCGTTGCGAGGACCAGTCACCGACCGCCCTGCGCTGGCTCTGCTGCCAGCGAACGCCCCCCAGCATACCACACCTTGTCCCCCGCCGTCCAGCGCGGATCCGGGCATTTCCCTGCCCAAACCCTACCGGTGCTGGGATGTGGTGCGGCGACCCCGGTCCAGCTTACCACACTTTCGAGCGAAGGTCTCCAGAGGTTGCCGGTCGGCGACGAGTTCAGGGCGAACACCCCCCGGATAGCCCCCCCGGGAGCGGATCAGATGTTCGCCATGGCGTAGCGCACGGCACCCTCGGCGAGGATGTCGGCCGCGTCGTAGACCGGCAGTCCGGCGTTCTCCGGGGTGACCAAGAGAGGGGCTTCGGAGCAGCCGAGGATCACGCCCTCGCAGCCGCGTTCGGCGAGGTGCCCGATGACACCCAGGACCGCCCTCTGGGACTCGATCCGGAACTTGCCATAGATCAACTCGCCGAAAATGATCTCGTCGAGAAGGTCGGCTTCGCTCGGCTCAGGTGGCAGGACCTGTATGCCCCGGATCGCGAGATGGGTCTGGTATGTGGATCCGTACGTGACCATTCTGGTCCCGATTAACCCGATCTTTTTCCTACCATCGCGTTCAACGGCCCTCGCGACCAAGTCGGTCATGGTGATCCAGGGGATGCGCGAGCCGACCTCCGCCAGGTGGACGCCGTGCTGAACGGCGTTGTCGGGCGTGAGCACAAACTGCGCTCCACACCCGGCCAGGATGTCGGCCGAGCGACGGAGGAGATAGCCGACGGAGTGCCAGTCATCGGCTCGGATGGCGTCGATGTAGTGAGCGAGCGGCTCGTTGTGCATGGAGACGCGCGGATGCTCGTGCGGCGGGAGCAGTTTGGAGGCCTGGCGTGAGATCGCCCGGACGGCGAGCGCTGCCCCTTCCGGGCTGACGGCGACGATTCCGATGTGCTTGGTCACGCGCGACCCCTTGCAAAGCGCGGCGGCGGAGTGCGGCGTCGCACCCGGCGAAGCGTAGTCGAATCATCGCTCGGAAGTGTTGACGGGCGCCTACCAATCAACCGAATCAGGAGGACGATTCGTCGGCCATGGCGGGGCGCGGCCGACCGGTCCATCACCGACGCACCGAGCCGATTGGCGACCATGAAAGACACCCCCTACGCGCCTGCTCCGCCTGCCGAACCACGATGCCTGGTCTGCGGCTATGACCTGGCTGGACTTGACGTCCTTGGCGTGTGCCCGGAATGCGCGACGCCGATCGAGCGATCGATGAGGGGCAACCTGCTTCGTTACGCGTCGACCGGTTATGTTCGGACACTTCGCCGCGGGGCGATGCTCGTGTTCGTTGCTTGGCTCATCGCGGTGTTCGGCGACCTCGTCGCGGGCGTCTTTTTGGTTGCGCTTCGAATGCTCGGCGTCGCATCGATCGCGACTGTCGATGCGATCTTTGACATCGCGAAGGTCGCAGCGATGCTCCTGGGTTGGTGGCTGCTGTCGTCGCCGGATCCCGCGTTCGTCGGCGTGGACGATTCGAAGGACTGGCGGGTGCGGCTCCGTTGGACGCTTCCGTTCGCCTCGGTGCTCATTCTCGCGGAGACGACGCTTCCTTACGTCATCGGATCCTCGCTGGCGAAGACAACCACCATCGGGCAGGGCGCGGTGGTGATCAGTATCTCGGCTCGCGAGTTGTTTGAGACACTGGCGCACATGATGCACGGGATCGTTGTCTACATGGGCCTGAAGTACATGGCGGCGCTTTCGTTGCGGTTCCCCAGCCCGAAGATTCGGAAGGAGTCGAACGACGCCGCGGCGTGCATGATGATCATCCTCGCCTGCGGCGTGGTGATGGTGGTCTTCGGCCTCGCGGGTCGCGTGGTCGGCCCCCTGGGCGTCGTCGCGGTGATCGCGGCGGGCGGGGCGGGCATCACGGCCCTCATCTGGCTTGTCCTTTTCCTGATCGTGGTGGGGCGGCTTCAGAGCGAACTCGGGCGAACGTTGCTCGTGATGGAGCGTGCGTCGACGCCCCGGATCGATGCCGATCCGGATGCGCGGGTCAATCCACCCGCTTCGCCGATGTGATCCATCCGCCCCCAATCACCCAGTTCGGATCGTCGGAGTCATAGAGCACGACGGCCTGGCCCGGGGCGACGGCCCGTTGCGGCTCGTCGAACAGCACCTCAAACGTGCCGGCTCGGCCGGAGGGCGTTGGAACGCATTCGTCGGAGCGGAGGGGGCGGACGCACGCGGAGGTGGCGGCGCCATTCGATCGATACCGCACGAGACAAGGGCGATCATCGCCGATCGTTGGCGGCTCGATCAGCCAGTTGGCTTCCGATGCAACGACCGAAGTGACGGCGAGGGCTTCGGGTGGCCCGATGCGGACGGTGTTCGTGGCCGCGTCGCGCTCGAGGACGTACGCCGGCGCGCCGAGGGCGAGTCCGACGCCTCGACGCTGGCCGATGGTGAACCGGTGCTGTCCGTGGTGGGTGCCGACGACGTGTCCGCGCTGATCGACGACTGGGCCGGGCCTCGACTGTTCAGGCGCGACGCGTTCCACGAGTCCGGCGTAGTCGTTGTCGGGTACGAAGCAGATTTCCTGGGAGTCGGGCTTGTCGAAGACAGGGAGGCCGAGCTCGCGCGCAAGCTCTCGCACGCGGGCCTTCTCCATGTCGCCGATCGGAAGGAGCATCGAACCAAGCCTCTCGCGCGGAGCGCCGAACAGCACGTAACTCTGGTCCTTGGAATGGTCGATGCCTCGGAGCAGTCGCGTCTGGCCTCGCGAGCGATCGATCCGCGCGTAGTGCCCCGATGCGACCGACGTCGCACCGATCTGAACCGCGTATTCGTGCAGCTTGCCGAACTTCAGCCAGTCGTTGCAACGCACGCACGGGTTGGGCGTGCGCCCACGGACATACTCGTCCACGAAGTATGAGATCACCCGCCCGAAGTCCCGCTTGAAGTTCACAACGTAAAAGGGAATGCCAAGCTCCGCGGCGACCTGGCGCGCGTCCGCGGCGTCGTTGATGGAGCAGCAGCCCTGGTGCCCCACCTTCACCCCCCCACCGGCGGGTCGGGACGTCGGTCCGGCCTCTTCGATCCGGCAGGCGTCGTCCCGGCTCACGGCATCGAGCGTCTCGCCGGGAGATCCGAGGCGCATGAAGCAACCGACGACGTCGTATCCCGCGCGAAGCAGCAATGCCGCGGCGACCGAGGAATCGACGCCGCCCGACATGGCGAGAAGGACCTTTTCGCGCCGAGGAGCCACGCGAGGATCGTAGTTGGTCTCGATGGGATGCGAGGGGGCGAATCAGGACGTGGGGCGGCGCGGCGCGGATCGTGCCGCGGCGCCTTGGGATGGCTGGCGAGCGGGCTTGTGCGGGCGGGGCGGCCCGATCGGACTGACGGGCGCGGGCGCCGGGAATCGATCCTTCTCCCGCTGCTCACGCTCGATGCGTCGTCTCTCCCGATCGGTCGCCTCGTCGTTGTACCTGATCGCCCAGAGCATCATCGCACCGATCTGTCCGAGCGAGATCAGGATGATGAGCCATCCGATTCCCCACCCGAGGACGCCGAGCAGGCCGAAGACGCCCGCGCCTGCGGTGGCGGTCCCGGACCGGATCCAGAACATCAGGCCGTGCATTCCGTAGGCCCAGAGGAGGCAGGCGATGGCAGCCCGCGTGCGCCACACGATCGCGTGATCGGCGCATGCGAGGGCCAGGTTCGAGATCGTCCAGGCGAGCGGCAGGTAGGACGCCCACACCAAAGCGTTCAGCACGACGGTCGCGACCTGCCAGGGCGCGGGATTGAACGGCGCGCCTGCCGCATTCGCGGATGCGGACGCGATCTCGGACGCCACCACGCACAGGGGATGAGCAGGCACGGCAAGGGCGAGCACTCGTGCGGTCCATCGTGAGAGAAACTCGAGGATGGACAGCCACGCCAACTCGGGCTTTCCGGGTCGCGGCAGGGTGACAAGCACCACGCCGACGAGCCACAGGAGCCCGATGCAGGCGAGGGCGGCACTGGACCACATCAGCGACGCTCGCCCGAGCGCGAGACCGAGCGCGAGCAGGTACTTCAGGACGACGACACCGATGAGGATGAAACACCCGGCGGCCAGGGCCTGAACGTGTCCGCGTGGGGCTTCGAGCAGCTCCGGCGTGGCTTCGTTCGCGGAAGCACGGGCGCGGATCGGTGTTCCGCATTCGGGACAGACGCCGCCGGGCGTCAGTCCCTTCAGGTTGTACCCGCACGAACCGCACGGACGATCGTTCTCGAGGGTGTTCAGCCCACCCGGCGATCGAGTTCCCAGCCGTGGATCGGGTGCTCTGGGCATCCTGGCAGTGTAACAAGAATGGGCGGAAAGTCCGGGCCTCAGATTCTCGCTCATGCGGTCTGGAATCGAGCGGAAGCCACACGGACGGCATTCTCGAACATCAGTCGTCCGAGCGTCCTTTGCGCCCGAACATGTGAGTCCAGACGCGTGAAACAGGGGTGCCTGTTCCAATCGAGAAAGCGTTCCGGATGCGGCATCAGCCCGAACACGCGTCCGGTCGAGTCGCAGATTCCCGCGATCGAGTTCTGCGATCCGTTCACGTTGTCGGCGTATCGGAGCGCAACCAATCCGCGGGACTCGAGGACATCGAGCGTTTGCTTGGTATCGGTCAGAAATCGTCCTTCGCCGTGGGCGATGGGCAGGCGGCAGGCCTGATCCGGGTCGGCCGACGCGAAGGCGTCCGCCAGGCCCTCGGTCCACACGCAACGAGAACCCTTAACGATCGAAACGGGCAACCAGGCATCTATGAACCGCGCGCCGGCATTCTCCGTCAGGGCGCAGGTCTGAGCGGGCGCGGTGCGCTCGGGCCACTGTCCGTCGAGCGGTCCGGGGAGCAGGCCGACTTGCACGAGAACCTGGAAGCCATTGCAGACGCCGATGACGGGGCAGCCCCGGAGCACTGCGTTGCGGAGCGGGGCGTAGAGCTTCTCTCTGACCAGGGCAGCCATGATCCTCCCGGAGGCGATGTCGTCTCCGTAGGAGAAACCTCCGGGAAAGCCGATGAGATCGAAGCGGTCCAGCGTCGACGGCTCTCGGATCAGCGCATCAAGGTGGACGAGGGAGGTTGCCGCTCCTGCCTCGTCGAACGCGCGGCAGAGTTCGCGGTCGCAGTTTGTTCCCTGCGCCCGGATGACGAGGGCCGATGGCGCGTCCTTGTTTGGCATTGTGAACTCTACGAGGCCGCCCCCGCTTTGGCACGCGACCTGCCCCGTTGCCTAGCGTTGCCCGTCCCGGAGCGATCCGGAAGGAGTTCCCTTGACCGGCGACCGGCGCATGGCCACCGATTCCCAGACGCGAAGCGTGCTCACGATCGGCACGTTCGATGGTGTTCACGTGGGGCATGTCGCGCTCGTGGCACGGGCACGGGCGATCGCGTCCGAGTCGGCGGCGCGAGTTGTCGCGCTGGCTTTCGATCCGCACCCGATCACCCGTCTGCGTCCGGCGGAGGCCCCCCCTCGGCTGACCTCCTTCGCTCGCAAGCGGGAGCTTTTGATGCGGGCGGGTGCCGATGAGGTGGTACGGCTGGATCCGTTTGACGGGCTGCTCGAGATGGGGCCTGGCGCCTTCGTGGAGGGCCTGCGGGCGCGATACGGACCCGTCGCGATCGTTGAGGGAACCGACTTCAGGTTCGGGAAGGGGCGCGTCGGCGACATCGAAACGCTGCGGTCCCTGGCCTCGGGCATCGGCGCTGTCGTCGAGATCGTTGATCCCGTCGAGGTGGCACTCTCGGACGCGACGACGCTGGCGGCGTCGAGCACCTGCGCAAGGCGGCTGCTTCTCGCGGGCCGGGCGGCGGACGCGGCGCGGATGCTTGGACGCCCCCACCGTCTGACGGGCACCGTCGTGCGCGGAGATCGTGACGCGCATCCCGATGGCGGCGCGCACGGTGAATCTGCCGGTGGTGGATTACACGCAGACGCTGCCGGAAGGCGAAC